>JAPPAJ010000371.1 GCA_026705565.1 Caldilineaceae bacterium
ACCTTCCACCTCGTGCACTTGAGGGTCGGGTTGGGGTTGTTCTACAGGAGACACACCTGTTCCTGGGAAGTGTGGCCGACAACATTGCCTATGCCTGTCCCGATGCCGACCGCGGGGACATTGTGGCAGCTGCCCAGGCAGCCAATGCCCACGACTTCATTGTGGAGCTTCCGGACGGCTATGAAACACAGCTGGGACCGGGTGGACATGCCCTTTCGGGAGGCCAGCGACAACGACTGGCGATCGCCCGCGCCCTGCTGTTGGATCCTCCGATACTGCTCATGGACGAAGCGACGGCCAACGTGGACTCGGACACGGAACAACAAATCCAGCAGGCCATCGAACGTGTCGCGCACGGTCGCACCGTAGTGGTGATTGCCCATCGCCTGTCCACCCTGCGCATGGCCGACCGGCTCTACTTCATGGAAGACGGAAAGGTGGTGGAGAGCGGCACGCACGAAGAACTCATGGATTGCGGCGGCAGCTATCGTCGGCTGGTGGAACACCAACGGGCCGCCCTGGAGACCATTGGCGTCGGAGAGTAGAGCGCATGACCTCAAACGACAGAGACAAACCCTTGCAGGACCGGGACCAGGGACTCGCTCGACCCGCCGTGGTTGCCCCGGACGATTTCCGGTGCGAACGCACACCCGGAGGACTGGTGCGCGCAGTGCTCGAGGATGGCACTGCCATCGAACCCGCCGAATTCCACCGGACCTTTCCCTTCTCCGCACCCGACGAGCTCATTTCCATTCGGGATTCCGAAGGAGTCGAACACGGTCTGCTGGCAGACCTCGCGGACCTCCCCGCCGAAACCGCGGAACTAATCCGCCAGGAACTTCGGAGGCGCTACTTCGCGCCGCACATCACCCGTATCGAAAAACTGACGGAGAAGTTCGGCCGGTCGCACTGGACGGTCCAGACCGACGCCGGTCCGACAAGCTTTGAGGTCCAGAACGAACACGCCAACCTCCGGGACCTGCCAAACGGAATGCTTCTCCTCATTGACATCCATGGCAACCGCTACCTTCTGCCGCCCCGACCCGAGCTCGACGGTCGCATTCGTCGCCAACTGGAAGCGATGTTCTGAGACCGATGGACACCGTCCGCGACTGCCCTGCCGAGATCCTGGGCGCGATCGCCGCCAAGGCGTCCGAAGGCGAGCTCCTGTACTGGGCCGCTGCCGACCTGACCTCCTCCGGCCATTACCAGGACGGGTGGCTGGTCGCCACACCCAAGGCCCTACACCTCGTCATTGACGGTCGGTTGGCCTACACGGTGGAGCGAACCGACGCGGTCCGGTTTGAGGCACGCGTCATGACCGGTTCCGGGGTGTTCCTGGTAACCGGGTCCCAAGAAACCCGGGCATTGGCCTGGTTCAGCCGTGGCCATGCCCCGGATCACCAGCGCCTGGCCGCCGTCCTGGGGGCAGGCCCGCCGCCACCTCCACGCGAGCAAGCCGCTGCAGCCGACGGTCTGCTCCCGGTACAAAGGGGCGGCTTCGCCCGGGATTGGGTGGCCGAACCCCTGCGGAACCCGCGGGCCACCCTCATCCGCCTGCTGAAGTTTCTGCAACCCCATGCCGGAGCGCTCGCACTGGCACTCGGTCTGTTTGCAGTCGCCAACGTGCTCACACTGCTGATCCCCCAGTTCATTCGCATCCTGATCGACGACTGGCTGGTGCCCCGCAACATCGAACTGGTGCCGGTGCTCGGATTGATTGGAGCCATGGCCGGCACGTACATCTTGCGCACCCTGGTGGTGATTGGGCGCAACCGCACCGTCGCCCGCCTGAGCGCCGACTTAATCCACGACCTCCGGCAGGCGGTGTTCGCTTCCCTGCAGCAAATGCCCTTGCGCTATATCGCGGACAAGCCACCGGGAGACGTGCTCAACCGCGTAGCCGTTGACACCGCCAACCTCAGACAGTTCCTGCAGCGCTGGGGCACGGACGGCGTCAGCCAAATTGGCCTCTTCGTGCTTCTCTGCGCCATCACGTTCAGCCAGGACTGGCGGTTGGCTCTCCTCACGGTGTCCACGATGCCGTTGGTGATTCTGATGGCGCTCGCCGTATGGCGCATCGCCCGTTGGATGGAACGCACCCACCACCGCCTGCACGACCGCATTGGATCCTTGGTCCACGACACGCTGGCCGGCATCCGCGTGGTGAAGGCGTTCCGGCAGGAACCTGCGGAAGTTGCCCGGTACCGGGACTGGACCGCCCGCAAGTACGTCATCGACGTGCGCAACCAGAAGATATGGCGCACGATGGGACCGGCGATCGACTTCGGGCTGCGCTTGGGGGAACTGCTCGTGCTGCTGGCAGGGGGCGCGCTCGTCCTTGCCGGGGAACTGCAATTGGGAGAACTGGTGCAGTTCGCCGCCTATGTGGTCCTGTTGGTCGAGCCGATGGCTTGGATGGGCCAGGTTCCACAGCGCTTGGTCGAGGCCCTGACCTCGGCGGAGCGAATCTTCGAAGCCATGGACCAGAAGGACGACCTGCCGGTACCTCCGAACCCCGAGCAGCCCGATGTACAGGGCGGGGTGAGCTTTGAAGGGGTTGGATTTGCCTATCGGCCGGGGGAACCGGTACTGGACGACTTTACCTTGAACATTGCGCCGGGAGAGATGATTGGACTGGTGGGTGCTTCGGGTGCGGGCAAGTCCACCGTCGCCAACCTCCTGCTCCGACTGTACGACGTGTCCACCGGACGCATCATGGTGGACGGTGTGGATCTGCGGGAGTTGGATCCGGAAGTCCACCAGCGGCACATGGGTGTGGTGCTCCAGGATCCGTTCCTGTTCTCCGGCACCATTGCCGAGAACATCGGCTACGCCCTGCCCGAAGCTTCCAGAGCCGATATCGTGGCAGCGGCCGGCATTGCCCAGGCCCACGACTTCATCACGGCATTCCCGGATGGTTACGACACGCTTGTCGGCGAGCGCGGGCAGCGCCTGTCAGGTGGTGAACGCCAGCGGATCTCCATCGCGCGGGCGGTTTTGCACAATCCGCGCATCCTGATCCTCGACGAGGCGACCTCCGCCCTGGATCTCGAGACGGAGGCCCGCATCCACGCGGCATTGGCCGCCCTGACCGAAGGTCGCACCGTGATCGCCATCGCGCATCGTCTGGCCACACTCAGCCGGGCCGACAGACTGGTGGTCCTGGACCGCGGCCGCATCCTGGAAACCGGCACGCACCGGGAACTCATGGAGGCCCGAGGCCGGTATTGGGCGATGGTGCAGGCACAGCGAATTCTGGCCGAATCCCGTACGCTCAGCGCAATACAAAACGGATGACGCCAAGGCTGTAGTTCATACCGCTTACGGTGCCGACGTCAGGTACAAACTTCAGGGCATCCTTCGCGGCCACAACCCCGCCATCCACACCTTCCACACACGTTTGTGCCTGTGGGGCAAACCAGGGAAGATGGTGCTCGTGGCAACCATGCCCAAGCTGTTCCCCATCCTGAATGCGGTGGTCCGCGACCCAGCCCCTCGGCAGCAGAATTCTGCGCCTACGGTCATTGAGCCTTGCAGCCAACCCCATTGCTGGGCAATTGCCTCACAGAACACGGCTGTTCCCCGATTACTGTCTGTTGGAAACCGATGGCAAGTCGATTAGAATACGATTTCAAATCGATTGCACAATGGATAACCACATGCGGTTCACGTATCCTAGCCTTGACGATGAGGAGCGGCGGGTGGAAGAAGCCACAACTCGACTTCGGCACGACCTCAGGCATTACATGGAGGCGGAGCCGCGCCGCTGGACAGGTCTGCTCGCGCGCATGACCCGGGCCCGCGCGCTGATCGGGTCCAATAGCATTGAAGGCATCAACGTGTCGGAGGAGGACGCGATCGCTGCCATCGACCGTGACGATCCGGCAAGCACCGACCGCGATACGTGGCAAGCCGTCATTGGCTACCGCGAAGCGATGAACTACATCCTGCAGCGGTGCCAGAGCCCCTCGTTCGCCATAACGGAAGACGTGCTGTTGGCCGTGCATTTCATGATCTGCCAGTCCGATTTAAACGCAGGGCCGGGCCTATACCGTACGGGCTGGATTGGCGTAAGGGATGCCAGAACCGGCGAGATCGTGCACGAAGGCGTGGACAGGGACGAACTGGAACCCCGCATCGGTGAGCTGATTGAATACGTGAACGAGGAGAAAGTCGAATCGGTCTTCCTGCGGGCAGCCATGACCCACCTGAACCTCGTCATGCTCCATCCCTTCAAGGACGGCAACGGACGCACCGCCCGGTGCATTCAAACCGCGGTGTTGGCCAGCGACGGGATCATCGAACCGACATTCTCCTCGATCGAGGAGTACATCGGACGCAACCAACAGGAGTACTGCAACGTGCTGGCCGAGGTCGGCAGGGGCGGCTGGCATCCGCAACGCGACGCCAAGCCGTGGGTTCGTTTTTGTCTAACCGGGCACTATCGGCAGGCGCGAACGCTCCTTCGCCGAATGCGAGAGCTTGAGCGGGTTTATGCAGAGCTCTCGGCCCTGGTAGAGACCAGAGGCCTTCCTGAACGCTCGGCCATGGCACTGCTGCAGGCAGCCTTTGGAAGCAGGGTGCGAAATTCATCCTATCGGGTAAGTGCGGACATATCCAAGAACCTTGCCGGTCGTGACCTCAAGGTGCTTGTGGATGCCAATCTTCTCATTCCAGAGGGAGAAAAGAGAGGACGTTTCTATGTCGCGTCACAGACTGTGGCTGATATTCGCAATGCACTACGCCTTCCCAGGAATATTGACGACCCCTTCGCAGAAGAGTAGGTAACTGTCAACTGTGTTGACAGTCAAGCCTCGCGGCCATACGGGAGCGGGCCGTTCGTAGGCGGGGTGCTTCGGCGACTCCTCCCACCTGGCCCGGGCCCTCTCGATTACCGCCGACACCTCCTGCGCCAGCGCGGGCAGGTCATGGTCCTCGAAGGTCTCGATGTACGGGTCAGACGAGGGTTGCTGCACTCCGATGACGGCCCTGCCTCTCTTGATGGAGACGACGACCTTCAGCTCCTCCGATGCGTCCGTCTGCGTCTCAGTGTCGGCCCCATCTCCGGCGTTATCGGAGCCTTGCGGCTCCTGTGCCGCCTCCTTGTCGGCGTCCTGCTCTTCGACTGAAGGGGGCGTCTCGTCCTCCGCATCGCCGAAGAGACTCTTGTCCGCGCCCGGCGCGTCCGGGCGGGTTGTCTCGGTTACGATTTCGTCCAGCATGGTCTTCTCCTTTCCTTATATGTATCTCTTCTCCGGTGGCCTACGGGTTGCCCGCTAGGCCGCAACCCTTCCCCGTGACTCACTCTTGATCTCACCGATGGTCTTCGACTCCCAGTAAAGGTCGCGCTCAATGGCGGGAACGCCGCCGAGCACCGTCGCCTCGGCCAGTTCGGTCAGGTCGAAGTAGCCCCACTCCGTCTCGAACCCTTCGACGAAGCCGAAGCATTCGCCGGTCTCGGCGTCCCACTCGGGCACATACCAGCGCCAGCCCTTGTAGGGGCAGAAGAGCTTGGCGCGGGCCATCTGGAACGCCATCGAGACATCCGACATCGACATATCCGACGCCGCGGACCGAATCAAGGAGCACCGAGAGCGGAAGGAGCGCCTTGAGGATGCGGCGGCTGACGCCAGGGCAATCCTCTCCGAGCGCAGGGCGCACTTGGACGACGTGGACACCATCGCAGCCTACGCCAAGGACATGAAGGACTTCCTGCAAGAGAGCGAGCGGACCGAACGCAGGAGTTTCATCGAGAGCTTCGTCAAGGAAATCATGGTCATTCTTGGCGACGCGTTGATTCGATACACCGTGCCTATGCCGGACGACAGTTTTTTATCCGGGCGGGTCAGTGATAAAATGGCCCTTGAGGGGTCGGTTCTGTCTACCGTACAGGTCGGCCCACCAACGAGCATGGTAGACCGAACCGTCTTTGAGCTTTTGCTCGGCGGGCTGCAAGCCTCGGGATCACAACCATCCCTGGGAGTACACGGCACTACAGGTTGTCCTCATGGGTCTCCACAGTCACTGCGATGCTAGGTGTTCGCCGTCTGACCTGATGCCTCACTGCAGGGGTCTGAATCGCAAACAGGGTGCATACATGGACTTCAGGGGGGGGGTGC
>JAPPAJ010000144.1 GCA_026705565.1 Caldilineaceae bacterium
CGGAAGGCTACACGGCCAGCGAAGTGGAGCGACACGGACAGGGCCTTGGGAACCTGCTGGCCGCCGAGAGCGACCAACGCAAGGTCAAGGGCCGGCGGCGCAACCACCTGAAGGCGCCGTCCACGACCAGCACGCGGCGAGGGGCAACACCCGCAAGGGCCCGGAACATTGAGCAGCACAACCTGGGACGCAAGACGCAACGCCGTCGCCGGCACCAGCGTCGGGTACGCAATCTGCTGTGCCAGGCGGTTCATGCGGTCGTGGACAAGGCCGGCACCAGCGTCTGCGAGGACCTGTCCGCATCCATGAAGCCCGCCAAGTACCGCCACAAGGACACCAACCGCCGCCTGCACGGCTGGGTCAAGGGCGTCATGGCGGACACCTTAAACTTCGGAATCTCGGCGCAGAGGTTCTGCGCTGGTATTGGTCAATCCGGCCTGCACATCGCAAATCGAATCCCGCACGGGCCTGTTGCGGGGCATGCGTCGCTGGGATCGGTTTTGCTGTCTCGACGGGGTTGTGCTGGACGCGGATGTCAATGCCGCCGCAACATTCCGGCGAGGCTGTACGACGAGGAGATTACGTTGTACATGCCCTACAGGGACGTGCGCGCCCTGCTCGCGGAACGAACCAGGCCGTCGATGGGGACGGCCCGCTCCGGACTCGAGTTGCGGGGGGGTGCAACTCCGTCCCCATCAACCGAGAGCGAAGTACCAAGAACCCACATGGTTTGAGGAACAGGTCTTATCTTGTCTCTACTAACAGTCGAAGAACTTTCGATCCAGTTCGGGGGCATCTTGGCGTTGGACGGGGTCGGTTTCTCCGTGGACGAAGCGGAGATTGTGTCGATCATCGGTCCCAACGGCGCGGGGAAGACGACGGTGTTCAACTGCCTCACCCGTGTTTACGATCCCATGAAGGGTTCCATTCGGTTCAGGGGCCGGGATCTGCTCAAAATGCGGCCCCACCAGGTTGTTGCCAACGGCGTGGCGCGCACCTTTCAGAATTTGGAACTGTTTTCCTCGATGTCCGTGTTGGATAACCTGCTGGTGGGTCAACACTCGAAAATACGGTACAGTGCTCTGGATGCGGTTTTCCGTCTTCCCAGACAAATGCGCGAGGAGCGGGAGGCTCGTCGCCGGGCAGAGGACACTTTGGAGCTGATGGAGCTGACGGAGGTCCGGGACATGCCCGTCCACGCACTGCCTTATGACGCAAAAAAGCGTGTGGAGATAGCCAGGGCCTTGGTTTCGCGGCCCAAGCTGGCGCTGCTCGACGAGCCTGCGGGCGGCCTGACCCACGAACAAGTGGACTCCATAGCCCGCATTGTCCGGGGAATCCGAGACGAGTTGGGAGTTGCGGTACTGCTGGTGGAGCACCGCATGGGATTGGTGATGGACATCTCCGACAGGGTGTGCGTACTCGATTTCGGCAGAAAGATTGCCGACGGGACGCCGACCGAAGTGCGCCGTGATCCTGCGGTAATCCAGACGTATCTTGGTGCGCCGCATGTTGACGCTTAAGGACATTCACGTCTCTTATGGCCAGGCGCCCGCCTTGCACGGAGTCTCGTTGGAAGTGCCGGAAGGCCACATCGTGACTCTTCTTGGAGCCAACGGGTCCGGAAAGAGCACCACCATTCACGCGGTGGCGGGTCTTTTGCCGATCCAGTCCGGATCCATCGATTTTGAAGGTCGGGAGATTGCCGGGTTGTCCACCGAGGCCATCGTGAGGCTGGGCATATGCGCGACGCTCGAGGGACGCCAATTGTTCGGCGAGATGACGGTGTTGGAGAACCTGCGCCTGGGTGCGTACACCCAAGGGGAGGGCAAGGGTTTCGATGAACAGCTGGAGCGGGTGCTCACCTACTTTCCCGCCCTGAGCGAGAGGCTTGAATTGTCGTCTTACCTGCTGAGTGGCGGCGAGCAACAGATGCTGGCCATCGGGCGGGCGTTGATGGCGCGGCCCCGGCTGTTGCTCATGGACGAACCTTCGTTGGGCTTGGCACCGCTTCTGGCCCAGGAAATGTTTGCCGGAATCATGAGCTTGAGTAAAGCGGAGGGCATATCGGTGTTGCTGGCCGAACAGGCTGCCGACTTGGCGGTGGGAATTTCCGGGTATGGCTACGTGTTGGAAGTGGGCAAGGTGGTGCTGGGAGACACCGCCCGGAATTTACTGGACAACGAAGAAGTGCGCAGCGCTTACCTGGGCCACTGAGCGTCGTTTGAGCCGCCACGGGAAACGCAATGGACCTCTTTCTGCAACAGCTAATCGGCGGCATCGCCAGCGGAAGCATGTTCGCCATCCTGGCCCTTGGCATAGTGTTGATCTACCGATCCACCGGCACCCTCAACTTTGCCCAAGGGCAGATGGCCATGTTCTCGATGTTCGTCGCTTGGTCGGCGATGAGCACGGGCATGGGCTTCTGGCCGGCGGTCTTGCTGACCCTGTTGTCCGCGCTGGCGATGGGGGCCTTGGTCGAGTGGCTGATCGTGAGGCGGGTAGAAGGAACATCCGACCTCAACTCCCTTATTGTGGCGATGGGGTTGTTCCTCATTTTCGACGGGTTGGCCTTATATATTTGGGGACCGTTGCCCAAGAGTTTCGGCCCCTTCAGCTTCTTCAGCGGAGGCGCGTCTTGTGTTGGCGGGGTGTGCATCGGGCGTTTGAACCTGGGTATCCTGGTGGTTTCCATCGTGACTACGGTCTTGTTGTATCTGCTGTTCCAATGCACCAGGTTTGGTCTGGCGTTGCGGGCAACGGCCCTAAACCGGCTGGCAAGCCGGTTGGTGGGCATCCCGGTGGGCCGTATGTTGAGCACGGGTTGGGGTTTGGGAACCGCCGTGGGCGCCATAGCCGGAATACTGGCGGCCCAAAGCCTGGGGCTGGACATCCGGACGATGTTTTTTGTTGTGCTGTTCGCCTTGGCGGCGGCGGTGCTGGGCGGCTTGGACAGCCCTGTCGGAGCCGTGGTCGGCGGGTTGATCATCGGTGTTGTGAAGAATTTGGCTGGCACCTATACGCCTTCCAGCGTAGGCAGCATCGACTTGGCCGTGGCCTTCGCAGTGATTGTGCTGGTGCTGATGGTGCGGCCCAATGGCATTTTCGGGCGACCCGTCCGGATGCGCGTGTAGCCGGTGCAAGCCCTCCCACCCGGACCTAAGCCGATAGGGTTACTGCTGCTTGGCGTGTTCCTGGTGGCGTTTCCCTTCCTTCACGAGTGGCCTTTCTTCAGGTTGTTTCTAGGTGAATACCGGACCTTCAACGCCACCATGTTCGCCGTTTGGCTGCTCGTTCTGCTTGGCATGAACCTGCTGACCGGATATAGCGGACAGGTCTCGTTCGGACACGCGGCGCTGGTTCTGGCCAGCGCGTACCTGACGGCGGTGCTCTCCCAACAATACGGCTTCCCTTTGTGGGGTGCCATCGGCTTGTCGGGGGCGGCGACCGCCATCGTGGGGTGGGTGACGATAGGCATCCCCGCCGTGCGCTTGAGAGGACCTTACCTGGCCATTGCCACGTTCGGTTTGATGTTGGCCTTTCCCCAAATCCTCAAATTGAATGTGCTGACCCAGTGGACCCAGGGGGCGTTGGGCATTAGGGGAGGCGTGGTGGAACCTCCCGGCTTTCTGGGCGACGTACTGGACGGTCGCGAGTGGATGTATTACGTCGCGATGTCCATGGCGGTGGTCATGACGGTCTTGTTCCTGAACCTCACGCGGAGCCGCACGGGCCGGGCGTTTGTAGCCTTGCGGGACAGCGAGGTGGGAGCGGAACAGATGGGAGTCGATGTGCCGAAGTACAAGGCGTTGGCCTTCGGCGTCAGTTCGCTGTATGCGGGCATTGGGGGAGGGCTTTTCTTTGCCGTACAGGGGTTCGTCTCTCCCGACAGCCTCGGGCTCATAGACTCGATATTCTTCTTGGTGGCGATAGTGATTGGAGGACTGGGCAGTGTGCTTGGTTCCATAGTCGGAGCATTGTTTTTGACCTTCCAGTCTGAAGCCATCAGCGCTTTGGCCGGGTTCGTGCCGGGGGCCAACAACCTGCGGAACGTTTTCTACGGAGCGTCCCTGATTGCGGTGATCGTTCTTTTCCCCAAGGGTATCGCGGGATTTTTCCAAAGGCCTCTGTGGCCCAAACTCCGGGGATGGAACCTTGGAAGGCTCTGGTCGTCCAGGTCATGACTCCGGGGGGTGCCTGTGTACGGGTTTGCGCTGTCGCCGTTCGACATCCAAGCAAGCCTACGGCCCTCCAAAGCGACAACCCGAAGTGTGGTATAAGGCCGCATCCAAACCCGTTCAACGTACTGCAAAGCACATTAGGAGTGACGACATGACTCTCTCGGGAAAAGCTTGGACATGGGTTGTTGCCGGATTGCTCGCGGTGATGTTCCTGGGAACCGCATGCGTGGAGGGTGTCGGAGAATTTCCGGCGCCTGTCGAGGAGGCGCCGGTACCCGGGGTTACGGACGATGAGGTGGTGCTGGGAACTCACACCTCCCTTACCGGACCCGTCGCCGTGTATTCCCAAATCGCTTTAGCCATCAACGCTTACTTCGAATACGTGAACGAGACCAAGGGGGGAGTCAACGGCAGGACAATCAAGTTTCTGATCGAAGACGACGGCTACTCGCCTCCCAAGACGGTCGACCTGGTCCGCAAGCTGGTGGAGGAAGATCGAATCTTCGCCTTGGTCAACGGATTTGGAACGCCTACCCACTTGCAGGTTGTGGACTATCTTCAGGAAAACGGAGTGCCCGACCTGTTCGTGGCGACCGGAGCGACCGAGTGGGTGAAGGACCCGGAGGCCAGACCCATGGTCTTTGGTTCCATCCCCAACTACGTGGGCGAGGGGATAATCCTGGGACAACATATCGCGGAGACCTACCCCGGGCTAAAGTTGGGCTTGATGAGCCAGAACGACGATTTCGGCGCGGACGGAATGACAGGCATCAGGCGGGGAGTGGGCGATGCCCTGGATATTGTGGGTGAAGAAACTCACGAAGTCTTGGATGTGGACTTGGCCTCCCAGGTGGACCGCCTCCACGCGGCGGGAGTCGACGTGATTGCCATCTGGGCCACGCCTCAACATTTCGCCACCGCGGTCAAGCACGCGCGTCTGAATCTGAATTGGGACGTGCCCTTTGTGTTGAGTTTGGTCAGTGCCAACGAATTAACTGTGCTCCTGGCCGGCCCCGAGGTCATTGAAGGCACCGTGTCCCTTGGATACCTCAAATCGGCTTTTGAAATCGACGACCCCGACGTTGCCAAACACCATAAATTGGTCCAGGACTACATGGGAGGGGAGAACGGCAACACCTTGACCCTGTACGGCCAGTACATCGGAGAGTTGGTGGAGGAGTCCCTGAGAAGGGCTGGTCGGGACCTTACCCGCGAGGGTCTAATCGAAGCCGCGGAGTCAATCACCGATTTTTGGTGCTCCATTTGTCTTGGGCCCGTCAACACCAGCCCCACCGACCATGATCCCGTGCAAGGGGGTTTCCTGGTACGAGCCGAAGGGGGCAGGTGGGTGAGATTTGGCGACCTCGTCACCTACGAGGGTGTTCTGCCGGGCGACATGATGGTCGAGGACTTGACGAGGTAAACGAGTCTTGCCTTGTAGGGGCCCTGCCTTCGACTGCCGCCGGTTTGCGGCTTGGGATCCTCCCCGCACGCAGGGGCGAAACCGCCTCGACCTCCTGTGGCTGGACCCCAACGCACCGTGGCCGGATCCCGTCCGATACCGTCGCCTCAGGCCGCCTGGACAGGAGTACCGGAACAGTTACCGCCTAAGGCCCGTTTCAGGACCAGAAACCTTTAAACCGCTTCAGTACGCTCACCCAATTCCAGTTCGACATCATTGGGTTCCGGAGTGTTTGGCCAGCTGTTTCGATTCTCGTAACGGCTGGCCAAACGTTGCTTTGCGTCACGGCAGGATGTTGGCGGACGACTATCCGATAAGAATTTCGGCAACCAAGGTGCCTGGAGAACGATCGCGAAACTATCCTTCAACCTGGTTGCCACGGTGCGCCGCGATCACGCCATGACCGAAGCCACCGCCGTTTCCTTCCTGCGGAAATTCCAGTTCGGCTACCGCCAGTGCCTGG
>JAPPAJ010000222.1 GCA_026705565.1 Caldilineaceae bacterium
CCTTAGCTGGACTTTGTACAAAGTCCAGCTAAGGCATCGACATGTCCACCGGGAACGGGCCTTGACGGGACAAGGGATCGTTCCTGGTTGTGGATTCACCATGCTCAACGTTGAAGAGTACTCGATGGTCGTCAACGCGAAGTCGTCTGTACTTCCCGCCTGTAAGGGTGATCACCTGATTGGCAAGCGATGAGGGATCGCCAGCGTACTGCTCAATCTTGGCAATTCTGCTGAAGGGTCTGCATCAAATTTAGGGCAGCCCGGTGCAGGATGCCCGTCACGGCAGAGGCATGGTCCTTACGCATGCGGCACGAGGGTATGGTTCGGGCTCCTCTCGCCTCCCCAATGGCCACGGACCGGCTCGAGATGTAGTAGTGGACCGTGCGCGCGTGACGACCACGTGGTCCGGTGCGCACGGTCCGCACCCGAAGCAGACTGTGCGGGCGGGATCCGCCACCTAAGGACAGAGAGCTGAACCATCCAGGATCTGCCGGTGCGCCGCTCGGCGCGTCCGCGGTTGCGCTCAAGAGTTTGACCGCGGTCCCCCGCCTCCGGCGTGAAGGCACCCCACCCGGTGTTGAAAAAGGCCGCGATGACTTCCTTGCGGCATTGAGGTTGGTTGCGCTTGATGGCCAAAAGGTTGTCTGTGCCAGATTAACCCCGATTTCCAGACTACCCAGGAGCGGACTGACGCTGTCAGCCGAGGAGCAAACCTGGCGGCACAACCCAGGTCCGGGTTCGCGCCATCCACAGGCCTCAGTTGAGGAAGCCGACAAAGAACCCGCACTTTCAGGCGGCACCGCAGATCGACGGAACGACCGCGTCGGAAGAATCAAGACAGCCACCTGTTTCAGGTGGCTGTCCTCCAACTCATGGTGTCAACCAGGAATGTTTGGGCCGAGACGCTACGGTTTCATTCCCGATTGAGAGACCTGCATGGGTTTGGATCCGGCTGTTGCGAACTTGCTACTTGATCACCGTGAAGGTGGTGACCACCAATGTGCCGGTGCCAATTGCGGTTTGGTTCAAATAGTCCTCCAAGCCGGCCGTAGCTGTGAGAGTGACCGTATTGTCAGTCGGGTGTACCTTAACCGTCGCAACCGGGCTGATAACTTCGCCATCTTCGTTGACAGCCCAAGAGGTGATCGTGTGGCTTTCGTCAGTTGTCAACGTATCGACTGCGAAATCCCGATATTCATCCGGTGGATGGGCAAACACTTGACCCGCGTCTCGATAGAGTGTTTCGTTGCCGTTGCCTGTTGTATCGACCTTCATCATCGATATCGACGGCGGTGAAACTTCGTTGTCGGTCATGCGAGTCAGGACCGTCGCTGGGAGTTGATGCATCGCAGGTGTGATTTTGGAACCGTCCTTAACGCGAACGTTGCTGAGAATCTCTCCGGTATCTATGTGGGTGCCTGCGATAAATACAAAATTTGACGCGTGTAGGAATCCGGTTCCATTGCTGTTTCTGATGAGCGTGCCCGAGTTCGAGAAGGTGGGATAACTGTCATCCTCGAGGTCATGAATCCAGAGTTTGTTCAGCGTCTGCCTGGTGGTATCATTATTGCTATTGATACCGAACCCGTAGTCTGATGCGGTCGTCGGCACATCGTCACCTTCAGTTACCACATCGCCATCCGAGTCAACAATGCGAATTATGTAAGAATCGAAGTCGACGTTGTCACGCCCTTGTTCATCATCGTCGGCGCTGTGGGCCAGACCGATCCTCAACCGAGGGGTTACTGGGTTGTGCACGTAGTTGGCAGTGCCCTTTCTGTAGTTCGCGAAATTCTCGTTGTACCCGATGTAATACATGCTTCCGCCACCAACCTCGTCAAAAGTGTATTGATGGCCGGGCGCTTCGTCGGCATCAGGCGTCTCATATCCGGTTCCGGGGGTTGTTTGCAAGAGTTGATACCACTTGCCACTGAAGGACGGCGTGCCCAGATTCTGGTTGATGTCCTGCCGAAGGATGTCACTGATTAAGTAGTCGCCATGCGACGTACCGACAACGATCGCCATTTCCACCGTCACCTCGGCTGCAGTCTTGACCCCGTCGAACGTGGTCTTGTTCAAACCAAGCGACAGGGACTGCGACAACGGATCGCCGTCATCGTCGTCAAGGAGCAACACCAGGAACGTGTTGAAGGTGTTTGATCCCAACCCCCAGGAGGCAGGATCAGTCGATGTCCAGGAGACATTGACTTCATCCGCGTCGTCGGAATCCCGCGACACGGTCAAGTCGGCAATCTGACCATGCCGCAAGCGGGTCCTGGCGGGGCAGTCGAAATAGTCGTCATCGAACAGATCACCACCAGCGAAACTCGCTCCGCTGGCAATGATCAACGCCAAGAGCACCAACGATATGCTCTTGAGCGCACGAGCACCAATATTCTTCATAGCGCGGCTCCAAGGGTGTCAACGTAGTGCGGCGGCGTGCCGGCGCTTGATTGGTTCCTTATAGCATAGATTCCACCAGGAAGGCAAGCTATTACCGGCTTCTCGGCCATTTTACTCTGTTGATTTTGGTCCGGTGCGGCACCCAGGCCACACACGATTCCATAACGTAAACACACCGAAGTTGACGTTTTGCAATTGATTTTGACAACAGAATATTTGTAGATCGAAGTAACGGCCCCACATACTCGTCAAAGACTTGCAACCTAAAAGTTCTCAAATGGCATCACATCCATCAAAAAATATTACTGTTTGTTATGTTTCAGTTGCCGTTTATGTAACACTGCGAGGGCACCCCGACCGGCGGCGTAGGCCGCCGATCACACCCCGCCAGACGCCCACATTTCCCATTCGCCAACCCGGATCCGGGCCAACCACCATCAACACTCGGTGCTGCCGCGGCAGCACCGGATGCCTGGCGCATTTGTATGGAGCTCGAGGCTCTTTGTTGACGCCATGGAGTCCCCACCATGGCTCCATGCCTAGCGTCGGCCCGGCCATACGCCGCGGCCCGGCCTCTGTTGGCAACGGCGAGGGCGTACTTGGGGATCGAGAATGGTCTGCACTGGATCCTGGGCGTGGTCTTTTGGGAGGACGAAAGCCACGTGCATACGCGCCCCGAAACCTATGCCTGCTGTGACACATGGTGCTCAACCTGCTCCGGCAGGGCGCCACCGTCAAGGCCGGCGTGGCCATCCAGCACCGCAAGGCCGACCGCAATCTTGACTTCATGGAGACAGTGCTGCCCCTTACCTGGCAGGTTGCTGAGAGATGCCGTTTGCCAAGATGCCGGTATTCTGAAATAGAGGATGGTGCCGTACGCGGTCGACCGAACTCCACTCGCTCTTCGAACTCATCGGTGATAGTCCGGTCTCGTCCGGGGCAAAGGGCCCACCCAGAAAGCCGTTTGTCAATCCATGATGCTCCATGGCTTTCGCCTCCTTCCGGCCCGACGTCCGTCTCCATTGAGACAGAACGCCATGTCCGCCGACACCCGGTCCAGCCAGATGGTGGGTCAGTTCCTACTCCTATTTTCCTACTCGCTACGTACCCACCGCGTGCTGTGAACCTGGATCCCTGCATCACAGGCTGGCGCCGCCCCAAGGCCTACCCCTTCCCAACCATCCCTGCGGGGAGCGTGTTGATGATGTCTGCCTCTGGTTTGGCCTCATCGGATGGGATGCAACAATGATTTCCCGGCTCCTTGCCAAGACGCTGAACCGAACAATCCCGGAACCAGGATGACACCCGTACCCGAGACAACCGCTGCAATCGCCCGTGGGGCTCCGGTACAGCCGCGCGTCCGGTGCGCCCTTTCGGAACGTGGACCGCACCGTCCCCGATTGAGATGCAATTCCGACTGGGCCAACTGCAGCCGCGCCACCAAGAGGTGGCGGTGGATGCTGCTGGTACTGGCACTGGGGCTGGGACTGGGAGGCCGACCGGTGTCGGCGATGGCCGGCATCATCTATCCCCTTGGGGGCTACCATGGCATGGGCCAATTCCAACTGCAGGTGATTGGTCCCTCCGTACTGCTCAATGTGACAGCGAAGAACGCACCGGCCCGGCAATATCAGACCGGCCAAAAGCCAACCATCCTCTTCCACCTGCCGGAGACATGGCGGCCGGCCACTCCCGTTACTTGGGAGGTGGAAGCCTGGCCCGTGCTGTCGGACGGCACGCCGGATCCCCAGGGGACGGGACCGCATGTCTTTACGATCCAAGTGGACACCCAAGGGGTTGTGCGCTATCTGGACAGCGCCCAGCTGGGAACGGCCGAATTTGTGCGCTATCAAACCACCCTGGCGTGGCCGGTGTCGGGTGCCGACCCTCAGGTTTGCGCCCGCAGTGACGAGGTCCGGGTGGCAATCCTGGAAGCCCTGACCCCTGCCGCAGGTTCCCGGCCGCAGTGTGGGACGGTGACGTGGAATCAGTTGGCCACGATCCGGACCCTGGGGCGGCTGGAGCAGCCCGATCGGGATCCGATCCGGGTCATCCACGCCCACGACCTGGCGGGTCTGTACGGTCTGGAGGAGGCCTCCCTTTTCTTCGCCGGGACCCGTTGGCAGCCGGAACTCCTAGCCCATGTGCCCCGCCTGCGACGCCTGTGGTTGGAAACCACGCTCTTTCTGGAACAACTGCCCGAAGGGGCCCTCAATGCAGTTCCATTGCCGGCCCTGACCCATTTGACCGTCGTGGGCGAGTCACTGCAAACCATGCCCGACGACTGGCTCAGGCACCTGCCTGGCCTGACCCATCTGCACCTGGACCTGGACAACCTGGATCTGCGCTCAGTCCGCGGGCGGGTACCACGCCTTGAATGGGAAAGCCCGCCTCCAACGCAATCTCTGACCCATCTACGGGTGTACATGGTCGATCTGGCGAACCTGAACTCTGACTGGCGGCCCCATTGGCCGGCGGCGTCGGCGTTGACCCACCTGGAACTGGTGCTGCCTCCCATAACGCGCCTGCCCGTGGATTGGCTACCCGACCTCCCAAACCTGACCCATCTGACCCTGGATGCAAGTGGTGACCATGCCCGCCGCGATCGCACACAGAATCTCGAGGGGTTTCTTCACGGAGATCGCATCCTGTCCCATGAATTCCTTGGGTCCCTCACCACGCTGCCTCCGAACTTGCTGGCCTCCGTCCCTGCCTTGACGCGTTTGACCCTGTACGCGGACGGCCTGACCGCCTGGCCCACCGGCCTGCTCCACCCAGTCCCTGGACTGACCCACCTGACGCTGGATGTGCGAGGCCTGGCTACGATGCCGGCCGACCTCCTGGTCCCAGTCCCCGACCTGACCCACCTAACCCTGTACGCGGACGGCCTGACCGCTTGGCCCGCCGGCTTGCTCCGCCCAATCCCGGGCCTGACCCATGTAGCCCTTGATGTGGACGGCCTGACTGCCCTGCCGGCGGACTTCCTAGTCCATGCCCCGGACCTGACCCACCTAACCCTGTACGCGGACGGCTTGACTGCCCTGCCTGAACATTTGCTGGTGTCACAAACCCGACTGGAGGAACTGGGCCTGTACGCGGACAGCGTGGCCGAATTGCCACCCGGCTTCCTGTCCGATGCGCCCCGGTTGCGGAAGGTGTATCTGTGGTCCGGTTGCCTGACCGGGGTACCTCGGGACTTCCTGCGCAACACCTCCCACGAAGTGCAGGTCAACCGGGAAGGGGGGTCTTGGCAGGACCTCCCGGAACATCTTTGGGTGCACCTGTGGGACCTGAACTGGTCGGACAACATTGAATATCTTTATGAGGGTAGTGCGCCGCACCAGCCGCTCAATTACTACAGGGGCCCTCATGTAACGATCACCGCAACCTTGGCAAACCTGCTCGATCGGCCCAGCTTGGTGCAGGGTCGTGTCGTGGGTCAAGCGGATGCATGGGATTTAGGGTCGTTTCCAGTAATCGACCACCATGTCGATGCGACAGGCCACGCCTGGCTGCGGCTTCAATCTCCGTCCCTCCTCGATCTGGACTCCGAGGAAATCTGGATCGCTGCCGACCATGTTGCCCTCGTTGATCCCTACCAGTTGACCGGTTGTCAAGCCGACTGAGGTTGGCAATCCCAATCCGGA
>JAPPAJ010000061.1 GCA_026705565.1 Caldilineaceae bacterium
TACCGCTCGCTGCGGACTTCGGTTGCTTTAGACTTGGGGGCAGCAGTCCGGGTTGCCATCTTCAACCTGTCTGTCAGGGAGCCGTGCAGTGCATCCAACACTCACGGCTTCCGATCATTATAGCATCTATCCGTGCTTAGTCATGTATATAATTTCCGTATATTGCGCAGCAATTGTGCCGGACGCACCCATCGTTGCTGTGTCATCCTGACTCAACCATGGTCAGGTTTCTTGCTTTGTTCGTTTCCAGGTCCCAAGCTCACTTCCCGACGTGCTGTGGTAAGCAAGAGCGCCGACCCAAACCTATCCAAATCCTTGACCATGTCCCGACACTCGGTAAGTCGCCATCTCAGATTGGCAATCGACGACTACGACGAGACGATCCGCCGTTTTACGCCGGGCTACGATGCCATGCTTGCCGCCGCGGCCCGCGAATTTGCATGTGTCCGCCCGAGTCGGGTGCTGGACCTTGGCGGCGGGACCGGTTCGCTGGCTCAGGCGCTGCTGGTCCATGGCGGAGTCGGGAACATCGACCTGATCGACGTGGATCCGGAAATGTTGGCCCAGGCACGGATCCGCCTTGCGCGTTTTGGGAAGCGCGTGCGTTTTCGGGAAATGTCCTTTTTCTCCGAACTGCCCCCGTGCAACGGCGTGGCGACTTCGCTGGCACTGCACCATATAGAAACAAGGAATACGAAAACCAACCTGTACCGGCGGATTCACGAGGTGCTGCCACCGGGCGGTCTCTTCGTCAATGCCGACGTGACCATGCCGCGGGCGGAACCTGAGCGACAGCGGACCTACCGCCTGTGGATCGACCACATGATGGCGTGCGGAATCTCCGAGGAAGGTGCCTGGCAACATCTGGCGGAATGGGCCGACGAAGATACATACTTCTCCTTGGAAGAGGAGTTGGCCAGTCTTGGAACCGCGGGATTCCATGGTGAATGCACATGGCGCCAGGGCCCGATAGCGGTGATGGTGGGACGCAAGGCCCCCTTCTCGGCGGGCCGCTAACGTGCTGCTCGGCGGGACCGCCCCAACCATATCCGGCCGTGCTGGTGCTTCAGGGTCCGTGGACACGGAACGTCACAAGGGCATTCGGCCCCCGTCGACCCCAACCGGGAGGCTGGTCCGTGGGCATTGGATCACCGCGGGCACTGGATTTACAATATGGCTTCGTATCCGCCGTGTTTCGGCGTTGCCAAACCAGACAGTACCGACTACCGCCGGCCCGGTCCGGTAGTCGGTGACCAGCGCGCGGCCGTTGCGTCGTGCAAGGAATGACAATCATGTCCATACCACTGCAGCCTTTCAAAGAGTCCAACGATTTGCTGGGGAACGGCCCCGCCTTGCGGGACCGCATGGCCGAAGAGGGGTATCTCTTCATCCGCGGCCTCATGGATCACGACCGGACCATGGAACTGCGCCGCCAAATCCTGACGGTGTTGCAAGCCAACGACTGGCTCGTCCCCGGTACCGATCTGATGGACGGCGTCGCCAACGTGGACAAGCGCTGCACGGAAGGCGATCTGGACTACGCCGAAGTGTACTACCAGGCCTACCGTCTTGAACTGTTCCATCGGATAGCGCACCAGCAGGAGATTATGGACGCCATGTCCGCGATCATGGACGGGGCGGAGCCTCTGCCCCATCCCCAGAAGATCATCCGCATGTGGTTTCCCAAGTACACGGAGCACACCACCCCCGTGCATCAGGACTTCGTCCACTTCCAAGGGAACTTCGAGACCTACACTTGTTGGTCGCCCCTGGGCGACTGCCCCGTGGAGCTCGGCCCGCTTGCCTTGGTCCCCGGCTCCCACAAGGTAGACAGGGTGCTGGACCACCACTTCTCGCTGGGTGCCGGTGCGCTGAACGTGGAGGAGGACTCCTACGAGGGTCAGTGGCACAGCACGGACTACGAACCGGGCGACTGCCTCTTGTTCCACAGCCTGACCCTGCACCGGGCCCTGCCCAACGTGACCGAGGACCGGCTGCGCATCTCCCTCGACAATCGCTACACTGCCCGGCAGGCACCCGTGTCCGAGCACATGCTGACTCCGCACCTAGGGGAGCATCGCGTGGACAATCCCCATACTTGGGAGCAGGTGTACGCGGATTGGAGCGAGGAATCCGACGACCTCAAGTACTACTGGGAGCGGGACGACCTGGTCGTCATCCCCACGGACCTGCAGTACACCGATACGGGCCTGGCCGAAGCCCTGGAACTGGCTGCCCAGGGCGATGCCGACGCCCAGTTGCACCTGCTCAAGGTGGTCAAGCGTGATCCGACCACGGACGTGGCCCGGAAGGCGCAGGCCATCCTGGAGATGGAGCCCGTCGCCTGACCAACAGGCTCCGATCCTCCGGCCCAGGGGGTCGTTCGCGATACAATTTGCCCACCTGTTTGCCCGGCAATCTATCAAGAGAAAGGAATGTAGACCATGTTGAAATCCCTGCTCGGTCGGCTGGAAAGCCGCCGCCCGGCCCTGGAAGTCTCCGCCCACTGCGACGGACCCTGCGGCGTGTACGATCCCGCCGACGCGCGCATCCGCGCCGAGGCCGTGCTCTCCATGACCAAGAAGATCCTGGATCTGGAGCAGCCGTCCAAGTCCGAAGGCAATGCCGAAGCCGTCGTCGCCTACCTGAACACCACCGCCCGTTTCATCGCGATCAAGGAGGAGGAGGCGCAGGGTGCCAAGGACCAGCTCCTGATCCTTTGGACGGACTACTTCAAGCCGGAACACCTGGCGGACTATCCCGACCTGCACGACACCTTCTGGCAGGCGGCCAAGCTCTGCTCCGCATGCAAGGTGGGCGTCGATCTCGAAGCTGCCCAGGACCTGCTGGCCACCGTGGAGAAGATCCATGGAATCTTCTGGGCCACCAAGGGCCGCGATGTCGCTTTCTACACCGCCTCCTGAGACCGGAACCGATATTGGATGGGCGGAGCGGAACGTTCTCCCGGGAGATGTCCGCTCCGCCCCGTACAAACCCCTACCAACGGCGGGCCGCCGCGAACTGATCCTGCGGCTTTGCAACCTGCGGCGGAAGATCCGCGTGCGGGGTCCTTCCATGCTGCCGGAGTTTGCCCCCGGCGACGAATTGTTTCTGGATCCCCGGGCCTACCGCCGGCGGGCGCCGCGCGTCGGTGATGTTGTGATGGCGCGCCATCCCCAGGCGCCGCAGGAGATCATTCTCAAGCGCGTGGCCTTCGTGTCCCCGGACGGCCAGGTGTTCCTGCGAGGGGACAATCCGCAGGCTAGCACCGACAGCCGTACGCTGGGCCTGTTTCCGCCCGAGCACATCCTGGGACGGGTTACCAGTAGATACCTGCCCGACTAAGTTGTCGGTCCCAGACCTTCGCAGTTCACCGTTGTTCCAGCGGCAGTTGGCGTGCGGGGATATCCCCGCGGACTGAATGCTGGTGTACTTGGGATTCCAGTCGCGGCGCGCGCCCGACAATCCCGTGTGATGTTCCGATACTCCCTGGGGAATGCGTCTCGGCCCGTGCAGGCTGGAGGAGAGACCCCGAACACCTCCACCCGCGCTCAACTTGTGGTGGGCAGCGGTTGACGGAGGAGCACTCAGCCACGAGCGCACCGGCAACGAGGTTCGGGGGACGACTTCCCGGTAGTGACGCGGGAGGCGCAGTTAAAGGGGGCACGGTCCCTTGACCAGACTGCAATGTTCATTGATGTTACGTAGGCTGGTTTCCGGTTTGGTCGGTACCTCCTCTTCGGCGCGGACCGTCGGCTCAAAGTCGGCTGCGCGACGAGCAAAGCTCGGAAACCAGCCAACCAGAGCCTGTCCAGTTGAGAATCATTACCGCCTGAACTCCTCTCCTGCCACGCACGAAAGCCCCGATTCATGAAGCGCTGGCAGAAGGAACCGAGGCTCCCATTCCGGAAGTCTGTCCGGCTTGTCCGGGATCGACTTCGATGATCGAGAGGTATTGTTCCAGCTTCTCGTGGAGCCAATCGCATATGGCATCCCAATTCTCTCGATTGTGGGTGTCGAAGTTTTTCCAATGCGCCTGTCGGCCGAGCCTGTTGCTGATGATGGAACGGTGCTTGTCGAGCCACCCATCCAGCGCGTCTTGCGAGAATCCTCGCTGCGGCTGGGTCGTGAAGAAGATGCCGGCGTGGCGGCTCGCGTACGAGAAGGCCAACGAGATGGTCGGCGCTTCCTTGCGTGGGCTGATCCACGAGTTGGCCAAACCGTGATTGGCCTTGACGCTGTCGCCTGGGTGGCGACGGGCGTAGTGCGTCCAAAACTCCCGGTATCTTTTGACGTTCTCGGCTCTCGACCCGGTGCGTTCGTCACGCACCTGACGCTCCCAGTTGTTCGGCTTCGCAATGACTTCGAAGATCGGGACCAGAGGCGAGTCGGCGATTCTAACCACCCTCAACTTGAGCGCGAAGAACGCAAACTCGTTTTCGGTGTGTCGGTTCAGCCACTGGATCGCGGACACATGCGGCTCGGCAAAGTCACGCGCAATCCACACCACGACCCGAGCGTCGAACCCGGCCAGGTAGGTCATGATCTGGCCGAGGTGGGAGTGATCCGACCACTCAAGCTGGTTCTCAATCAGCACCGACTGTCCTTCGGGGCCCGTTGCCAGAATGTCTCCTCTGAATTCGCCCACTTGAGCCTCTATGGTTTCAGCCTCCAAGTGAATGCCGATTACCTCCGAGAGTCGCTCAAGATTCTCGGCCAGCCATGGCGTGAAGTCGTGGGCCTCGTGTGGCCACGCCTTGCGGACGTCGACTTCTGTCAGTTCGCCGAACGTGATGGGTTGCTGTTCGCTACCCATAGTGCCCGCGTCCTCGGCCGTCGTTACGGTGCCAGATCCATCTATAAGTTTCCCTCATCGTTGATCCTCTCCCCTGTCCGTTGGTGCTGTTCGTGGAGCCAACCTACAGATCCAGCTCTTGACGTACAGTCTTGATCAGATCGAGTATGTCCGAACGAACTTCCTTCACCTCGTTCCGCTGGGCCAGGTCCTCCAACGCATCGACGACTCGCGGGTCGTTGAAGTCCACCAACTGTCGAATCGCCTTCTCGAGGGGCGATGACGAGAAGAAGGGATAGCCGTCTGTATGCTCCTTCGGGGACCTTACGATGTCCAGCAAGTGCTGACGGACTTCTTCGGTGTCCGGTGACGGCTGCCAGAACGTCCGTACACCGTCTGCGTCGCCAACGTATACCGATCCGATGGGTATGGCATCACGATTGGGGCGGTGGTGTGGATGATTGGCACAGTAGGTATAGAAGGGATCGGGGATGGCGAGGTCGCGGATCTCGCAGAAACTGGGGATCGTGTGGTTGAAATTGATGGATCCGCGTTTGCCGCCGTTTGAGCGGTTGAACCAGCAGGTACCGCAACAGTCTGATCCTCCGTTCGGCATGGGTCCTATGCTTCCCCCCTCAACTGGACTTTGTACAACTTGATGCCGGTGTCCGGAAGTCACGCCCAGACTGGCACCATGGACCAAATCACAACCAAAGGTTCATTATGTCCAGCCTGCCGACCGCGATTGTATCCCTGCTGTCCTCCTTCGGGTCGCGCTTGGGTACGCGTATCTGCGCAAAGTGCAGAGGCGGCTGCTCAGGGCTGTACCGACATGGCTGCCGCGCCACTTGGATGACGGTGCCCGACCCCCTTGAGTTCGCTCCGGTTCACCCCATCCGGTGGTGCCGCCAGATGGCAGGACCGGACCTCAGGATCCGCCCAGAATCTCCGCGTAGAGCCGGTTCAAGGCTTGCCCCACCGGCTGCCAGCCGAATTGTTCACGGGCGCGTTCCCGGAGTTGGCATCTGAGTTCGCGCAGCCCGTCGGGATCGCGCCGGTGGCGTTCCAACAACCGGCAGATGCATTCCGCCAGGCCGGCTGCGCTGCCTGTCTCGGCATAGACGCCCAGGTTGCCCAGGTACTCGCGGGCCACGGGCACATCGAAGGCCACTGTGGGCAAACCCATAGCCATGTAGTTGAGGAGCTTGCCCAGTCCTTCCGTTCGGG
>JAPPAJ010000364.1 GCA_026705565.1 Caldilineaceae bacterium
GCGTTCCACAACTGTTGCGGGGCACCTTGCTGTTCAATCTCGTCGGCCTGCCAGCGTTCGCGTTCTTTGCCCTGGGATGGCTGGTACCTGCCTTGGTGGCAGCGATTGTGACAGTGGGCCCGGGTTGGAGCGCCTTGCTCGCATACGAGACGCGGCTGCTGCAGCAGCAGCCGGCTGACTGGGTGCGGTTTTGGCGGGCCTTGTGCCGTTACTGGGTTCGAAGCTGCCTGCTTGGGTTGTTGCCGGCAGTGCCCGCCGCGTTCCTGCTGGCACTGCTGCCCGCGCTGGAGGGACAGGTTGCGGTGCCCGCAAGCCTCTGGTTTGGGATTGCCGCCAACCTCTTTGCACTGGCAGTGGCCGCGACCCTGACTCTGTATGCGTTTCCCAACCTGGTTCAGCGCGAACTGGGCACGGTTGCCTGCATCCGCGATGCGCTGATCCTGTCAAGCCGGAATCCGGCCAATAGCGTGGGCCTGCTGGCCATGGGGGTGTTGTTCGGCATGGGTATTGCCTATGTGAGCTTGGGCCTGGTTCTGCTTCTGCCCACCGTGTACGGCTTGTTCGTCGCTGGCAATGGACTGGCGGTCGTGGAGGCTGAATTCAAGCGAGCCTGAAGGATCCTGTCGCGTGCGCAGGGCGGGCGGACGGACCGGGACCGAATCTTCAACGTGGTCGCAGACCTAAAACCAAGGACACTGTCAACATGGATTCGTTCGTATACCGCGGTGAGCACACCAACCAGATTAGCTTTCCGCTGGGAGGCATTGGAGCCGGTTGCATCGGGTTGGCGGGCAACGGGCGCCTGATCGACTGGGAGATTTTCAACCGGCCCAACAAGGGCAGCGTCAACGGCTTTTCCCATTTCGCCGTCAAGGCGGAAAACCGCGACGAGGTGGTGGACGCACGGATTCTGCACGGCAACCTGGCGGCTCCCTATCAGGGAGAACTGCACAGCGGCAAGTTTGGCACTTTCGGGTGGGGTCCTCGCCGCGAGTATCTGACCGGCCTCCCGCACTTTGCCTCTGTGGATTTCACGGGGAAGTTCCCAATTGCCGAACTCGATTTCATCGACGACTCCTTTCCCGGCAAGGTGCGGATGACCGCGTTCAATCCGTTCATCCCCACCGATGCCGACGACTCGGGGTTGCCGGCGGCATTCTTCGAGTTCAACGTTCAGAATCCGACCGACGGGGAACTCACCTATTCACTGGTCGGCGTCCTGTCCAACCCTTTGGCTAAACCTACGCGAAATCGGGTCGAATCGACCCCGTGGGGAACCGTGCTCAAGCTGTCGGACGAGGGTACCCAACCCGATGATCCGGCTTTTGGCGACATGGCCCTGGCCACGGATGCCGGCAACGATGCCGACATGGAGGTGAGCTGGCAGGAGTACTGGTTTCGGGGTACCTGGTTCGACAACCTGGAGATCTACTGGAAGGATCTCGAGACCGCGGGCCCCTTCGCCAATCGGACGTATTCGAATTCGTCTGCCAGGGCGCACGGGGTGCGCCTGGATGATCAGGACAGTGGCCTGCTGGCTGTCCACTTCGCGCTCAAGCCCGGGGCAAGTCGTCGGGTGCGCTTCGTGATTAGCTGGAACTTTCCCAACTGTGAGGACTATTGGCATCCGGAGGAAACCCGCGGCACCTGGAAAAACCACTACGCTATGCGTTGGCATAGTTCCGTTGATACGGCACGATACGCACTTGAGGACTGGTCGCGGCTCCATACGGCCACGGACACGTTCAGGGAGGCCTTGTTTGGATCGACGCTGCCGCCCGTTGCCCTGGATGCCGTTTCGGCCAACCTGGCCATTCTGAAATCTCCCACTGCCCTGCGTCTCGAAGACGGCACGTTCTACGGTTGGGAAGGCCTGCATCCGGACGAAGGGTGCTGTGAAGGCAGCTGCACCCATGTCTGGAACTACCAGCAGGCACTCGCCTTCCTGTTCCCCGAGCTGGAGCGGTCCATGCGAACCGCGGACTACCAGTACAACCTGCAACCGGACGGCGGTATGCCCTTTAGGCTGCAGCTTCCGCTGGGAACTGTCCCCTGGGGTTTCCGTCCCTGCAGTGACGGCCAGCTCGGTGGTGTAATGAAGACGTACCGCGACTGGAAGATCTGCGGTGACGACGACTGGCTTCGGGAATTGTGGCCGGCGGTGCGGCGGTCGCTCGAATATGCCTGGAGCGAACACAACCCGGATCGGTGGGACCCAGAACGCTCGGGAGTACTGACCGGTCGTCAGCACCATACGCTGGACATGGAGCTGTTCGGGCCGAATGCCTGGCTGACAGGGTTCTATCTGGGTGCCCTTAAGGCTGCATCCGAGATGGCACACCATCTTGGCGAGCATGGATTTGCTGACGACTGTCTGGGCATGTTCGAAAGTGGCAAGGCCTGGGTTGACGAACACCTGTTCAACGGCGAGTTCTACATCCAGCAGGTTAATCTGAGGGACAAGGCACTGCTGGAGGGATTTGGGAGCCATGCCGACACGCTGCGCGGCGGATCCCCATTGGAAGCGTATTGGAACAGCGAACATGAGGAGATCAAATACCAAATTGGGGAAGGCAGCAGCATCGATCAGGTGCTGGGCCAGTGGCATGCCTCGTTGTATGGCCTCGGTGATCTGTTGGATCCGGAGCAAGTGAAATCGGCGTGTGCGGCGATTTATCGGCACAACTTCATCCCGGACATGAGCCGGGTGTACAACCCGTGCCGCATCTACTGCCTCAACGACGAAGGTGGTTTGGTCATCTGTGCCTGGCCGGAAGGCGCCTACAAGCCGTTGATTCCCGCCCCTTATTCGCAGGAGACCATGAACGGGTTCGAATATGCCGCGGCAACCCACATGATCATGGTCGGCTTGGTTGATGAAGGTCTGGAATGTGTGCAAGCCATTCGGGACCGGTACGACGGAGCCAAACGCAATCCGTGGAACGAGTTCGAATGCGGCAACAACTACGCACGCAGCATGGCGTCCTACGCCTTGCTCAACGCCTACTCAGGGTTCAAGTTCGACATGTCCAAGGGTTTGGTCGGGTTCAATCCGTTACTCCGGGACACGGACCAGTTCCGATGCTTCTGGTCATTGGATCGGGGATGGGGCACAGTTGAGTTGGATGCCGACGGCTGCCGGTTGAGTGTGCTCCACGGAGACCTTCCCCTGCGCCACTTGCAGGTACCGGTTCTCGGTGGAATGAATGATCCAATGGTGACTGTTGACGGACAATCGGTTCCGTTTGAACGTAAGGGTGACCAGCTCACCTTGGAGACCGAAGTCACAGTAGGGCCTGCACAGTCCCTTGTAGTGCGGAATTCGTGACGCCTTGAGCGCGCCACCACACTCGATGTACGAATTTCCAATGCCTGGATCCCCCAAGGATCAACCCACCAGATGATGAAGGGATGCACACGAAGGGCTGACCATGATGGGATCAAGGAGACCATCTCCTTGGCCCAACGGCCAATCAGTTCGCGGGCGGGTTGTGTGCAGTAGGCAAGACGGCCTTGAAGGTTATCCAATTGGCAGTCTGTTGGTACTCGACATAAATCACCAGGCGTGACCGCGACCATGCCACGAGGCTATGGTTCCTTGCTCGCAGCTTGCAGTACTGAACGCAGTGAGATTCTTAGGAAGGGCCGCTGGTCGGTGTGGTGTGTTTGGTTGAGGTTGACTGTGGTCGGCAACTGATACCGGGGCACTGCCCTGAATTACCGGCAGCCGGACTCTGTCTCTGTCCCCAATGGCCGAGGCCGGACACTGTGTTGAGTGTCCAGGCCATGACTTGGAGGCTATGTCGAGCCGAGTTTGAAGGTTGCCAACTCTTTGACCGGGCGGAACTCGACCAGTCCAATTTCCTGAAACCATCCCTGTATCGGCCGGAAATGCTTCCAGCAATATTTGCTCACCTGTGCAATTTCGGTACCTGTCAGATCAGTCGCAACCGTGACATGAGGTACCCAGTTTCCTGGAAGGTAGTGGGCTGAGGCGTAGCCTTCAAACCCGGAAAAGGCTATGCGAAACCATTCGTGAACGGCGAGCAACTCGCTCGTCACTACAGGTGCCAGGAAAACCACACCTTCCTCGGTCGGAAAGGTTCCCACGCTGCCCAATTGGACCTCGAGGGGAGCCAATGACTTGGAAAACGCGGGCAGCTCCTGAAGGAAGCTGCGATGGTCAAGATCGTCTGAATACACAGCGAGCGATACGTGCGGTCTCCCGCCGATGGTCAACATCGTGGACGAGCCGAACGCGTCTGCGATTCCGCTCCAAATCCCTCGGACGGCGAGGTCGCTGTCGGGATCAAAGTAGAGTTCGACGGCATAACCCATTTGGGGCCTTTTCGCTCGCCAGTCTTGACGTCGGGCTGCTACAGGCTTGTCCAAACTTCAGACTGTTGGTGCCAGGCGATGCACATCCGTCACAACGCTGGTTTGTTGCTTTCCCTGCCCTTGTCAAGCGGCAGCGTCCCATGCATCAAGTATTGCTTCCCTGAAGCGTTCCAGGATTTGCCAGGTCTCCTGTTCGGTACAAACCAACGGAGGTGCCAAGGCCCCCCAAGTGGGCTGGACACGCATGATCAATCCGTGGTCTATCGCCTTGCGGCGCAAAACCGGCCCCAACCCTTGGTTGACATCGGGGGAACCAGGTTCCGAAACCAAATCGAATCCCACAAGGAGGCCTTTCCCGCGCACATTGGCAATCGGAAGTTCGGTTTGCCACTCCTTCAGTGTCTTCTTGACCAGTCGTCCCTGAGCCTGACTGTTGGCGCACACATCCTCTTCCTCCATGATGGCGAGCACCTCTACGCCGACTGCGCTGGTCAGGGCATTGGAGGCAAAGGTATGACCATGGTTGAAGTGCCGCTGGTCCTCCTCGGCACCGATAAAGGCTTCGGCCAAGTCTGGACGAGTAACCATGGCGCTGACCGGCAGGACTCCGCTGGACAGACCCTTGCCGCAAGTCAGGATGTCCGGGGCGACACCGAAGGTCTGGGCACCGAACATCTGGCCCGTCCGGCCAATGCCCGTAATGATCTCGTCGTAAATCAAAAGGATTTCATGCGTCCGGCACAGATCCAGGACCCCTTCCAGCCAACCGGTGGGAGGCACCGCAATCCCGGCCAAGTGAATGACGGGCTCAATGATCAGGGCCGCAATTGTGGAGGCGTCTTCGCCTTCGATTTGGCGTTCCAGCAAATGAAGAGCGAGGTTTGTCGCAGCCTCGGGGGATCCTGCTGCTTGTGTCAGGTAGGCGGGAGGCAGGAACTTCAGGAAACCGCCCATCTGAGGTTCGAATGCGGTCTTGCGCGAACCGGTGCCACTGGCTGCCATGGCACCCGCGGTGGCGCCGTGGTAACTGTCGTAGCACGACAGGATCTTGTACTTGCCCGGATTGCCGGTCAGCCGGTGGTATTGGCGTGCAAACTTGAAGGCGGCCTCGTTGGCCTCGGAACCTCCGCTGAAACTCTTGACGAACGTCATGCCGGGAGGCGCCACGGCACCGAGTGCGGCCACGAGCTGCAGCGAGACATCGGCGATGCCGTGCATCGGCGGGGCCAGCGTGACTCGCTCCAGTTGCCTCGACACCGCTTGATTGAGCCGGGGGTGATTGTGGCCCAGGGATACGGCGTACACACCGCTCAGTCCGTCCAGGTACTCCTTGCCATGTACGTCGGTGTAGGTGATCCGATCCGCCTGGCTGATGATGACTGGTTGCTTGAGGAACTCCGTAGTCTGGGTGAAATCGATAAAGGTGTGCCGGACAAGGTGGTCCCATTCGGCGGCGTGGTTGGCTTCGATAGTCATAAGTGGACCTCAGGGGCAAACCAACGGATATATTCCGGAAATCGACGCGTGGTCGATTGGGGCGGGCGGTAGGGTTGTCGTCATCCGGATTTGGTGTTTCGGGACCGGCCCTGTGTGTCCGGGACGGTAGTCTCGTTCCCGTTGCTTCACAGTCTCCAGTGCCTTCCTGCAGTGCAGCGAGGTCCGGCCCCAACAGCATGTGTCT
>JAPPAJ010000121.1 GCA_026705565.1 Caldilineaceae bacterium
CCAGGGTCAGCAGGGCGCCCAGGACCGCGTTCTGGCAGCCGCTGCGGGCCAGGATCGTGGCCCCCACCCACAGGGCCAGACCCCGAACCTGGCTGGGCCGCAGGTGGGGCAGGTGCTTGGCGATGCACTCGGCGTGGGAATAGAATGCGGACGGAAGAAGCATGGTCGGCCCCCGGTATCGGTTTCGTCGTTGATACAGGGTATCCCGCCATGCTTTTTCTGCATCCTTGATCGTTTTTTCACTCCCGAACAGGCTTTACCTACCCCTATCAGCTTGTGTGCGGGGGATGCCGACGGGGACGGACCAAACTCAACGAAAGTGGAACTGTGCCACCGTCAGAGTCGCCTTGGCAGCCGCTGCCGCCTGTCTGCCAACACTATCTATGCCGGTGCTAGAATCGCCGGGCCGAGCGGTCGGCCGCACGGCTCTACAGGCGGCATTCAGACTTCACCGGACTTGGATTTATGTTAAGTGACACCCAGAAAAGGGAGTTTGTGCGCGATGGTTACATCCGCGTACCGGACGCGATTCCCACGGCGTTGGTGAACAGGGCGCTCCGGGCCGTGAACCACTCCATTGGCAACGTCGGCAAGGGGGGCGAGAACCCCGAGCGGAACCGGTCGGCCTTCTTCTGTGCGGAGTTGTTGCAGGCCGATGTGATCCTCGATCTGTACCGCAAGTCCGACGTGATGCAAATCGCGGAGGAGCTTCTGGGCAAGGGCAATGTCCTGCCGGTTGAATCGGCCAAGCCCTACCCGCGCTTTCCGGACACCCCCGGCAGTCCGACACCGCGCCTGGGTGGACACATTGACGGCGTGGGCAGCGGCGGCAACGGCATGGCCAAGGGAACCTATTTCCGCTCCTTCACCATGTTCGCGGTGGTGTACCTGATGGACCTGCCGGAACCCGAAGCGGGCAACTTCACGGTCTGGCCCGGATCGCACCTGGTCTTCCGGGATTATTTCCGCGAACACGGTCACGAGGTGCTGGCCAACGGCACGCCGCGGCCCGACCTGCCGCACGACCCTGTCATGGTTACAGGCAAGGCCGGCGACCTGATCCTCGCCCACCACCAGATATTCCATGCCGGTGGCTACAACCTGTCTCCCCATGTACGCCAGGCGGTCATCACCCGGCTCCGGCACAAGGACGTGGCGGTTGTCGACAAGGATGCCTACACCGACATTTGGCGGGAATGGGAAGGGTTGCAGCCCTTCCTGCACTGACCGGCCTGCCGTCCGTGGCACCGGCTCCCGCATGGCAGGGGCGATGCGTTCAACGCACTGCTTCGGGGGGATCCTCCAATCTGAAATAGCGCGACTTGCGCGCATTGAAGACCCTGTGCTGGAACCACCGCTCCCAACGTTCGGGTTCGACATGGGTGGTGATCACGGTGGGCAGACCGGCATCGAACCGGTACTCCAGCAGACTGCGCAATCTCTTTTCCGTCCAGCCCGACCCGCGCCGAACCGACTCCCAGGTGTCGCTGAAACCGTCCAGGGCGAGGAACGAAACCTCCCGGATTTGCGCGGTTCGCCGCGCTGCCGCGGCCCCATCCGCCTGGATGGTCCGCCGAAAGTAATCCTTCAGGTCCTCGACCGAGGCAAACAGAACATGGCGACCTGAATTGCGCCACCGGTTGGCCAGTGCGGCCGCCAAATGGGTCTTGCCGCTGCCGGGAGCACCGGCCAGCACCAACCAGCCCCGTGGCTGCTCCAGCCACTGCTCCAGTTCCTGCCGAACCATTGCCAGCCGATCCTGCTGCCCGTTGCGACGTTCGGCCCGGCGCACGTCGAAGGTGTCAAAGGTTTCGCCCCGATGCAGGTCCAGGCTGTTGAGATCGGCCCATGTCCCGCCACCCGGATCCGATGACCAAACCCTGTAGTCGGGCGCATTGATATGCACTTGATTCACCAGGTGCCTGTCCCCCAGCCGACTTTGCAGCCGGGGTTCGAATTCCCAGAGCGGCAGATTGGTGGTGATCACGGTAGGCAGTTCGCGCACGTGGCGTTCGTTCAACAGTTGGAACAGCTTTTCCGTAGCCCAGGGAGTCGAGCTTTGGGCGCCCAAATCGTCCAGCACCAGTACGTTCACGCTCTCCACCAGGTTGTACATCTGGCTGAAGGTTTGCGGCGCGTCGGGGGCAAACGTGGCACGCAGCCGATCCAGCAGGCTGGGAACCGTCAGCATCAGGACAGGCGTCTCGGCTGCCGCCAACTCGTTGGCGATGGCGCTGGCCAGGTGCGTCTTGCCGCATCCGGTAATGCCGGCGAGGAGGATCCACCCGGTCGGGTGGCCGGCAAAGTCGCGACAGCTCCGGTGGGCTTCCCTTAGTGACGCGCGCGCGGCCTCACCGTAGCCGGGCGGCTCCTTCAGGAAAGACGAAAAAGTCTTGTCCTGGACGGCCTCAAGGTAGGACAGGGAGTGGATCCGCTCAAGGGTGCGCTGTCGGTGGCTGCGTTGGCGGCACTCACACGGAAAGGCTGCACCGAAATCCGGATGATCCGGTGCCACATCCACCGTGTAGAAGCCGAACCCTTGGCACACCGGACACACTGGAATGGTTTCTCCGGCCTCGCCGACCGCAGCCTCATTCCCAGCGGCCACGCGGTCTTGAAGTCCATTCAGGGTGGTCATCATGTGGCTCCATTGGCTCCCGGGGCCGTGGGAATCCGTTGGCTTGGCCCGACTCCCGCGCCTCCTGTTCCCATCGGTTCAAAATGGCCTTGACATAGGCCAGCGCCTTTTTGTTTCTGGCAACGGCAATCTCCATCGCCTCGCACACCCAAGGCAACGGGAAGTCCTCGATCAAGTTCCTCAACTGATCCGCCAGCACCGGCGTCAGCAGGCCGAAGTTCTGGTGGTAAATCTTAAACGGCTCCGACTCCGACAACTGCGCGACCACCGGGATCCCGCCATCGCTGCGGACCTTGGATCCTTCAGCCTGCATTGACATACGAAGCCGCCGGCCCTGCTCCGTATTCAGAAACAGGGCCTTGTCGGCCGGTTCGCCGTCCGTACCGGGCAGTTCCAGTCCCAGCAGTGCGTTTCGGACCAGGGACTTTTCCAAGGCATCTTCCAGAACCTCTTGGGGAGAGTGCAGTTCCGACAACCCGGACATCAAATCCAGGAGAACAGGATCGAACCGCAGATCACGGGCGCGCAGCCAAGCCGCCTGTCCGGACAGGCGGCCGATTTGCTGGTAGCAATAGAGGGTCAGCCGAGTCTCGGCCAAGCTGTCGATCCGGCTCAACAGATCGGTCAACAGCCGGACGGGAATCGGAACTTCCTCCAAGTCGCCGGCCGGAAATCCGACGAAGGCATCGGCCGGACCGGCGGATCGCTTCCCGGAGTTCATGTTCAGCCCATCGATTCCGGATCGTAGACGGGGGCAGACTTGAACTGGGTCAACGTCTCCTCAAAGGCCAAGCTTACCTTTCCCGTAGCCCCGTTCCGGTGCTTGGCCACGTTCAGTTCAGCCACCTTGTCATGAATGGTTTCCGGATCGTAGTACTTGTCCCGGTACAGGAACATGACCACATCGGCATCCTGCTCAATGCTGCCGCTTTCGCGCAGATCCTGGAGCATGGGCCGCTTGTCCTGCCGCGCCTCGACCCCCCTACTCAGTTGGGACAGGGACAGCACCGGCACATTGAGTTCCCGTGCCAGATTCTTCATGGCTCCGCTGATGAACGTGATCTCCTGCTGACGGTTCTGCTGGCGCGGGTTCTGCCCCGATTCCCCGGCCGTCATCAGTTGCAGGTAGTCAACCATGATGAGATCGATGTTCTCCCGCGCATGCAGGCGCAAAGCTTTCGATCGCACCGATGTTACGGAAGCACCCGGGGTGTCGTCGATGAAAATCCGCGCCTTGCTTAAATTGGTGCTGGCATGTTGGATGGTAGCCCAGTCGTCATCGCCAAAACGCCCCACGCGCAGGTTCTGCAGATCCGTGGTCGACTCGATGGCCAGCAGGCGCTGGACCAACTGGGCCGCACTCATTTCCAAACTGAAGATGGCCACCTTGAACCCCTGCAAGGGAGGTCTGTTGTGCTGTGCGACGTTGAGGGCCATGGTCAGGCCCAGGCTGGACTTGCCCATGCCGGGCCGGCCGGCCAGCACGATCAGGTCACTCTTGTTGAAACCGCCCAGCAAATCGTCCAGCTGTTGGAAACCAGTGGGCAGACCCGGCGTGTTGCCTTCGTCCAGATAGGCCTTTTCCAGGTCACGGACCACATCCCCCATGATGTCCCGGATGTCGGTCAGATCCTGGTCCGAGCGGGACTGGCCGATGTTGTAGATTGCCTTTTCCGCGTCCGAGATGATGTCTTCCACATCCTTCTCGGTCGTAATCAGGTCCTGGATGTCCAGGGATGCCTGATGCAACTGCCTCAGCAATGCCTTCCGCTCGACAATCCGGGCGTAGGTGAGCAGGTTGACGGAGGTGGGGCAGCTCTCAATGAGGTACTGGAGGTAGGCAGTACCTCCCACCGGTTCTTCCAGAATGCCCTCTTCCCTGAGCCGGTTGGCCAGTGCGACCGGATCCGGCTCGAGGCCCTGGTCGCTGAGGGCCTGCATGGCATTGAAAATCGCCCGGTGGGCCTCGACCGTGAAATAGCGGTCCCGCAACAGGGTGCTTACATCAATCAGGGCTGCCGGACGCAGCAACAGGGCGCCCAGAACCGCCTGCTCCGCTTGCGGGCTAAACAGGTTTTGGGCCGAGGCCTCGACGTCGACCTGGGGCGGTATTTCAAGCAAATCCAACTCGCCTTTCGGTACAACGCGGCGTCAACTGCACCGGCCACCGCCTGTCTGAAGAACGCGGCCGGAATTCAGTTCGGAAACGTGTCGGATCCGCCGGTTGCGCTCCCATGTGGCAACGGTTGCCGGAACGGGCACCATCAAGGGAGGCCGTCGCAACCGCTGTCCGCCTGGATGATCTCACCACGCCTTGCGGGCATTGTCAGGACGGTGCAGGCAGGCACCACACCTGTCCGGACCACCACGCGCTAGTCGCTGAGGCTGCCGAGGTCCAATCCCTCCACCACGTCGCGGAACAGTTCAAGGTCCTCGCTGTCCGCATCGGGCGATTCGCCCTCGACATCCTCATCCAGGGGAATTTCCTCGTCCGGTACCTTGCCGGCCGCGTTCATGACCTCTTCATCCACATAGATCGGACAACCGAACCGAACCGCCAGTGCCAGGGCATCGCTCGCCCGGCAATCCAGTTCGTCCATGATGGGGTTGTCTTCCGCATTGAAGACCAATCGGGCCAGGTACACATCGTCCATCAGGCTGGCGATTTCCACGTACACCGGGTCGTGTCCGACCTCCAACAGGACCTGATGCAGCAGGTCGTGGGTCAGGGGTCGGGGAGACTTCTCCTTCCGCAACTGCATGGCAATCGCTTCCGCCTCGAAGGGGCCAATCCAAATCGGCAGGTATCGATCCCCGTCCTTTTCCTGCAGGACGGCGATCCGGTGCTGAGACAAGAGACTCACGCGGACGCTTTCGATCTTGACCTCGATCAACCGGTCGCTCATGCTGTAACTCCTTGTACGGTAGTCCAAACTGCAGCAGTTGGGAAGCCAAGGTTGTCCGGTTGCTGCACGGACTGTTCGGGAGGCTGCGGATCAACAGGTGCGGGCGATTGTAGCATAGGGAATACCGGCTTGATTCCCGCCTTTCGACCCTATCCCAAAGGTTTGGCAAAAGTGGCCAATCCCACCATCCACCGGTCCGAAACGCCGACAACCACACCCTCCGAGACGTTGTTCCACACCATGGCCAGCCACCGCCCGCGCATCCGCAACATCCTGTTCGCATCGGCCTTTCATGCGGGCAGCCACCGTGCCTGGCTGGAAGGATTCATGCGACACACCCGGCACCGGTGCCGGGCGGCAACGCTGCCCGGGCATTATTGGAAGTGGCGCATGCAGGGCGGTGCCGCCGAACTGGCGCGACCGGTGCGAGCCATTGCCGCAACGGGCTTCCGCCCGGA
>JAPPAJ010000106.1 GCA_026705565.1 Caldilineaceae bacterium
GATCTGGATTGAGTCCAACCGTTGTGGCCGCCCCAACCTTGTAGCGGGGAGCCGGCGAGATCATGAAATCGCGACAGATGTCTCGCAGGGTCCGCAGATCAGGGCAGGGATGTTGCTGTTCCAGCGTGGCAGCAAGCAATTGAGGCAAACCTGGCTCGCGCAGCCGCATCAATGCATTGGTGTCCAACCCCTCGGCAGAGAGCGGCTCACCAGTCACCAAGGCGTGGAGCATGGCACCCCACAGGAAAACACTGGTTTGTTCCGAGGCTTTCTCAGTCCCGGAACCCTCAATCGGGGTCACACCATCACTGCAGCTGACATGTGCCGGCTCGTCCATGGGAACCAAAGCCGGAAGGTAGCGCAATCGTAGCCCCGCGTCCGTCGTGAACACGAGACCCTCAATACAGATGTCGGTGACTGCGGCGCGGCACCGGACACTTAGGAACCGCATGAGCTGCCTTACCCCGTCCAGTGTTTGCAAGGCCTGCTGCAGTGACAAACCGGTTCCGACTGGTTGGCCTTCGATGTCCTCCAGGACATGGCCGTCCGCACCCTCATACCGGATTTCGGGCAGCATGCGGTGGCCGGATCCGGTCTCCCGCCAGCAATCCCGGTGGCTCAGAGGACTGAGATGGAATAGAACGGATTTGGTCTCGTCCTCGAGTTCGTTGTGCCCTCTGTAATAGCCCCTAGGCAGGCACTCCGTTACGACATAGTGCACGTCTCCCATCATGTGGAGCACACCAGGCTCCAAGGAACCGTCCTCGGACAGCGGTTCCAGGATCATTTCCTCCAGATCGTCCCCATCGGCAAATGAGGAGGTATCGAGACCGTTGGCGGTTTCATCGACCTCATCGGAAACGGTCTCTCCAAGAGTAGGAATGTGTGCTCCGTCATCACCCTCCAAGGGATCTCCGGGCTCCGACTCCGGATCCGCTGGATCAGACTCCTGTTTGCTCGTGAACTGGGTGTCCTGTGTCGGTTCAACCATGACTACTTCTGCATCGCCCTGGTCATCCGACACCGAAACCGAAGGCTCGGAGAGGATGTCTTCCGCCGGTATTTCATCGGATGACCCGGGTTCCATAACGTGCGGCTCCGTTATCTCCGATGGCTCCACGGCCTCGCCCTCATCTCCTCTGTGGTGCCGGTCACTGTGGACACTCATGTCATCGGAACCTACGGCCTTTATTTCTCCGTCCGGCGGCACTGCGGCCCCGCCACCCGAAGAGAACCCTTGATCGTCCGCCGCCTTGTCCTCGCCATGATCCTGAGACAGTTCGGGGAGTGATTTGGTAGAGGTTGCGCGATCCGGCTTGCTCGGATCCTCTTCGGATAGGCCATCCGAACTCTGTCGAGATGTGGACTCCTCACCCAACCAGGGCAGCTTCTGCACAAGTTTGTCCAGCGTGGAGGGTTCCTTGTCCTGCCTCGGATTGTTGCTGGATGGTTCGCGCCTCATGGCATCACCTGCTCTGGAAACAACCAGCTTCTGACCCATCACCGTGGGAAAACCAGGGAAGCACCAAGCTACTCGCTTTGGTCTGATGACAGTCGGAACACGAACCTGAGATTGCCGAAGGCGACTTCATCCCCGTCCTCAAGCTTCATGGGGCCCTGCAGTCTGGGCAGGAAATTGGAATCCTTGCTTCGGCGCACGAACACACCGTTGGTGGAGCCAAGGTCCCGCACCGTCCAACCGTCGTCGAAAAACAGTTCGCCGTGCCTGCGGGACAGGTATTCATTGCCGGGCAGATTGCTCAAGTCGATGTCAATGGGTCCTTGAGCCGGATCAAACTTGCCAAGCATCAGGGGACTCGTTTTGAGAGGAATCACTGTATCCGTGGACTGGCCAAAGGAGATCAAGGTCAGCGAGGCTGGAGGGATGCCCGTTGTGGCCGGCTCCATTGGAACACCAGCTTCCGGCGCGTGGAGAACCTCATCCAGGTTGGAGGTGCCCCCTTCATCCTGGTCATCGGCCACCGCAACCGGTTCGAGCACAGTCTCTTCAAGTGAATCCGGTTCGGCAAGAGGTTCTGCTTCCAATGCCGAGGCTGTGTCCAACCCGACATCCGAATCACCGAGCTCGATCCCGCATTCCTCGCAGAACACCGCGGCATCCGGATTTTCTGCATTGCAGGTAGTACAGGTTAGGGGCATGTCCGATCTCCTATTTGACAAACTTGTGATCCCCATCGGGACAACGAAGTGCAACGGCCACTCAGGCACCCGTCAGCTTGCGGATCTCTTCCGACGAGGGCAACGCTTCCGATTCAGTGGCTCGTAACGTCTGGGTCTTCGAGCCCATCCGCATCGTCTTGGCCGTGCCCAGACTGATGGTCTTGTTCGTTTGCAACTCGTCCAGAGCCTTGTCCAGCACCTTGGTCATGTTGCTATTCCCCAGCTTCTGGGTGAGATTCTGTGCCAGCCGCAGGGTCTTGGCCGCAGCCGCGGGATCCGAGTACGCCTCCGCCGCGGCTCGCTTGATGATTCCCTCGACATTACGCTGCTGGACCCACTGCAACACGCTATGCTCCAACTCCGCAAGCCGAGCCTGGTCGGTCGTATATTCCACGACCACGTCCACAGGAGCCGCCTCGCCCCGGAAATCCGCTCCCGGCACTTGGTAGGTCAGTCCCAACTGTGCAAGTCGCATGCGGTTGGACGGTCGTTCCGGCAGCGTGCACTCAACGATGAAGGTGGTCTCTTCCCCATGGGCGGCATTGCCAAGCAGGTAGGGACGACCGGCCACATCCACCTCATTCTGCTGAGGTGCCACCCGAGTGATGCGATTGACGGTAACACCTTTTACGGTCCGACAGGTCAGAGCCATGTCCGTCACCACCTCGCGCTGTGCTTGCCTGACCTCGTCCAGGATTGCCTCCGGCAGTTGACCCACCGCAATCGAGGGAGACTGCGGGTCCACCTCTCCCGCAACCACGTCCAGCACGCGGCCTTGGGTCTGGTCGGCAACACTGGTCAGGATCGATTCGTTGAACTCGCCCACACCGATCGCTGTAACGGGAACTTGCTGATCGTGCAGTTTCCTGCCCATCTCCTCCACTAGGTCCGAGTCCATGGTCTCCCCGTCCGTCAGCAGAATGATCCGCTGACTGCCGGACTCCTGCTTAAGGAGCTCGTATGCTTCCAACATACCGGCTCCCATGAGAGTGCCGCCTGAATACTGGTTCAGGCTGTGCACTGCGGCGCGCAAGCGAGCACGACGGCTGGCGGGGACGAACGGAACGTTGACGCGCGTTTCATCATCGAAACTGACCAGGGCCAGACGATCCCCGTCTTGCAGGCCTGCCGCATCCAGCACACCCTCGACTGACTGCATGACGAGTTCCAGCTTGGTCAACTGCGGACCGCTTCGGGAAGTGGCCCGATCGCGCATGGAACCCGACGTGTCAATCACAAAGACGATGCTCAGGTTGGGACGATGGCGGGCCGTACCCCACTCGGGCGAGGCGGACAGCTGCAAAAAGAGGCGCTGGTTGGGGGTGTGGGGCGTGAAGAACTCCTTGTGAGGTTTCACGGATAGAGTCAACATGGGTACAGGCCTCATCTACAGATAAAAAAATAAGAACATAATATCAATTTATAAATTGTTTGGCGGCTGAGTTCAATCAGAAATTGGTGCTGATAATTCCGCACATGAACAACATCACAACCAAGCCAATAACCCAAAACCAGGTTTTGGCTACTCGTCGGGAACGTTCCTGTTGGGCCTTCGGTGCCAGAACCTTGAGTGCAAGAGCGCAGCCAGCGCTCTTGTCTGCTTGCTCGACCAGTTCCGAAAACCATCGAACCTTCATGGCCTGTTCATCTTGCCGAGCCCGAACCGATAACTCCCGGGTTGTCCCGGCACCAACCAAGATGGAGAACACACGGAACATGACCAACTCCGTGGTCTGGTCATACGTGACAATTTCTTCGGCATCCAGACGACTGCGGATGTGCATGCCGTAAACGTGGAATTCCGCGACGGTCCGATCATGCAGGGCACGGGCGAACTTCTTGGGATGGGCCAGCAGAATGCCATGGGTCAGACAACGGTGAACCAAGGACCGTTGCGCTCGCTGATTGGTCCCGCACCAGGTGCGGATGGCCTCCTTGTGGTCCAGGGGCATCCCCCGGTAGGAAGGCTTCCAGTCCGGGGCCATGATGGAGAATACGCGCATCAATCGGCGCTCCTGCACCGCTGTTTCAGCGATGCTGAAGAAAGAATCGCGGGCCAATCGCAACTGGCCTTGATGCTCCGGTTCAAACTTGAACAGTTCCTCTCCGTCCATCCGATCGACAGTCCGCTCAAAGGGGCCGCCTACAACCCCCCTTGTCATCCAGGCACGGATATAACCATTGCGCCATTCTTCAATGGCAGCATCCCAGTCGTTTGCCAAGGCAGCCACAAGGTCCGCAGGCGTGTGATACTGCTTGCCTCTGAACTCGTACGGCACGGCGTTAGGCGATTCCCCGCCCACCGCGGACTGGGTGGCTGACATGGCGGCACGGCGGCGCGATGGCTCCTTCTTGCCACCAAGGAGAGCCCTAAACTCCGTTACGGTCTGGGGACGATCCTCAATTCGGCAGTTCAGTGCTCCTTGCACTGCCTTCCGCAGGCCGTCCGGCACAGCTGCCGGAAGCTTCACAGTCTGGTCCGCGGCCTGCAGACGGTCCATGGCTGGCGGCGGTGGTGCACCCGTCAGGGCGTGGTACAAGGTGGCACCCAAGCAGAACAGATCGGTGTAGGGCCCGAACCGAGCCGTCTGGCTCAACTGCTCTGGTGCCGCATAGTTCAACGTCACCAACCGCGTGTGGCTTTGGGTCTTCCCAATCTCGTACTCGCGTGCGGAACCGAAGTCTATGAGCACGGCACGACCGTCGCGGGCCAATAGGATGTTGGCCGGCTTCACATCTCTGTGCAGGAAGTTGGTACCGTGCATGGTGTCCAACGCATCGCAAACTTCGTCCGCCACTCTGGCCACACCCCCTGAAAGCAGTCGGCCAAGCCGTTCAATTTCCTGCTCCAGCGTGGGACCCTCCAGGTACTCCATGACGATGTAGACGGTGCCGTTCTCGTGGAAGAAGTCGTGCACGTCCACAATGCTGCGGGAATTGAGATTGGCTATTACGCGGGCTTCCTGCACCACGCTTTCCTGTTCCCGACGAAAACCCTCGGTTCGGTTGGCTGTCACCGTTACCCGCGGTCCGGATCGCGTCGCAAATTCGGGGAACAGTTCCTTGATTGCGACCGGACGCTGAAGCCGTTTATGAGCTCCCTTGTACGTGATGCCAAATCCGCCTCGTCCCAATACCTTGCCCACCGTGAACTTTCCGCCCTGCAATTCGGTGCCCATGGGCAGGGAGAAATCGACCGCAACACCCACTCCACATGCCGGACAGGCAGTCAGACTGGCTGCGTATTCGGTTCCACACAGTTCACAGTTGAGGGTACTCATCGGAGATCGGGAAGCAGCAGCGCGGCTTGGAGAAACTGCTTGCTTCGGACGCGCGGCCGGTCGGGACGACGGTGCCGTGTGTCGCGATGTGCTTGGCTGTTGTGCAACGGATGTTCGGGCAGAAGCCAATCGGCGGGATAGCGACTCGGTACCGGAACGCGGACTGATTCTACCCTTCGTCGGAGATCGGGAAGCAGCAGCGCGGCTTGGAGAAACTGCTTGCTTCGGACGCGCGGCCGGTCGGGACGACGGTGCCGTGTGTCGCGATGTGCTTGGCTGTTGTGGAACGGATGTTCGGGCAGAAGCTGGTGTCCTAACGGCGTTGCCAGTGGAAACTGGAAAGTACCCAAATCGCTTGAAATCTATGCGTCCCTGCACGTCAAAGGAGATTCCCTCCTCCATTAGTCGCCGTCGCTGGCGATTGGCTCCTGAGTAGAAGCTGATTTCGCCCCGTCCATTGATGACCCGATGTGAAGGCACATCGGTATTGGCCGCAAGGTTGGCT
>JAPPAJ010000377.1 GCA_026705565.1 Caldilineaceae bacterium
GACACTGCGCTCACTGACGGCTTCGCCGCCGACATGGTGCTGCTGCGCCAGATCTTGAGGCCGTCTCGGAATGTCCGGCTCTGCCCACATTCCAACACTTGATGCCAACTGCCATGGTCTGGAATGCCGTGCAGGGGAACCGGCCCCATGGCATCGACTGTTGTCTTGGGACAACCTCAACGAGTCGCACAGGTTCCAGGGAACCGTTGCCCGTGTGGTACAAGATAGGGTAGGCCTATGCCGGTACCGTGGCCAGGGAAGTGGCAGGCGCACCGCCGCGTATTAACGGCTGAATTCTGCCCGGCACAACAAACAGCGAACCAGAGCCACAGGATGGTCCGGCAGGAGAGGGACTGGGCGGCACTGACGGGCGAAGCGCTTAGAGCCAACGCGTGTGCAAGCGGGTGAGAGAGTCTTTGGCTGGATGATGGACGTTGGCGGCTTGCGGCGGACTCGTTAACGGGGCGTAGCACGGACCGGCCTGACCTGCCAATTGGTGGCTACTACCTACAAGCAGGTTCGCATGACAAACCTGCTGTGCGCTCCAGGGACCGCAGCCGTGACCCACAGGAGACGTTGCGTGCTTCAAACAAGCCGGACGGGCCGCCGGAACTCGACATCGCGTCTGAAATCAAGGGTCAGCAGACCCCAAGGGCCTACTGGCACCACCACTTTGCCGCGTCCGCACACAAATAAAACCGTCGGCAGCGGCCCGAATCCATGATTCAGCAGCCTGCTACACGGTAATCAGGGATTCGTTCCGGTGGTAGACCACCGGGTTCTGGCGGTCGTCGTTCAGTTCGTCCCCGATCTCGTATGAGGCGACCTGTTCGTCGCTCAGGACATTCTGGATCCCGTTGAAGGTGCTGCCATAGGGCATGAAGGCACAGGTCATGGCGCGGCGCCAGCCGGAGGTCATGTTGGCGCCGGCCCCGTGGGCCAGCAAGCCGTTGTGGAAGGAGCAGGAACCCGCCTTCATGGGCGCCGCCATGGATTCCATGTCCACGAAGTCGGGATACTCCCGAAAGAGGTCCGACATGTTCTCGGCGATCGACACGTTGACGTAGGTGGTCTTCTTGTGGGAGCCGGCCAGAAAGTAGAGGCATCCGTTGTGGGAGGTGGCGTCGTCCAGCGCGATCCAGATGCTGATCGCATCCGGGGAATAGAAGGACCACTTGGGGTTGTCGTGGTGCCAGGCCGTGGCATTGGCCCAGGGTTGCTTGATCAGGGCCTGGTCGTGCCACACGCGCATGCCGTCCGTCCGAGCCAGTTCGGTGGCCATCCGGCCGATGCCGGGATCGAGGATGAGGTCCTTGACCGCGGGATTGTCCTTCCACAAGTTGAGGCGCTGGACGAAGATGTAGTCGTAGAAGGAGCCATCGTCTCTCCAGCGCGCGTCGTCCTCGCTGCCGTCGACGACCAGCTTCCGGTCCTTGCGCCCGCGCACGGCCTCATCCACGGTGTCACGCCAGGTCTCGAGTTCCTCGGGGGTGAGGAAATCATCGATCACGACAAAACCGTTGGTTTGATAGGCGTCAATCTGGGCTTGTGTGATTTCCGTGTTCATGGCATCTCCTTGTCCACCAGGTGCATCCCGCACCTTCAGCAACGGCCAAACGTGGAAGGGAGTTGTTCCTGTCGCGGAACAGCTCCCTTCCTACCAAAACCTCTTGTCCGCAAGTTTACTCGCTGGCGTAGAACATCTGCTCGCCGCTGTAGCAGACTGCTCCGAGACGTCTTCGGCTGGGACAGGGGTCATCCAGTTGGGAGGCACTCTCCATGCGCGGTCGACCCAACGCCCAACGTACGATACTGGCCATTGTGGACCCGGGGAGCGGGTGCCGAAGGACCATCCCCTGCGACGGATCAAGGCGGTGGCCGACGTGGCCCTGGCGCGTCTGTCGCCGGCGTTCGACCGCATGTACGCCAAGGTGGGTCGGGCCTTGGTACCGCCCGAGCGGCAGCCGAGGCTTCTCTGCTGATTGCCCTGGACTCGGTGCGCAGCGAACGGGCCTTCTGCGAGGAACTGGGCTGCAACCTGCTGTTCCGCCGGTTCCTGGACAGGGACGGGGTCGAGCCCGGCTTCGACCGGGGGTCTTCACCAAGAACCGCCGGCGGCGGCCGCCGCCGGCGGTGGGCCAGACCCTGTTCGATGAAGTGGTCGGCCGGGCCTGGCAAGAGGCGCTGTGGTCGGACGAGCACTTCACTGTGGACGGGACCCTGATCGAGGCCGCCGCCGGTTTCAAGACCTTCCGTCGCCGGGACAAGGAGGCCACACCGGTCGCCGAGGACGACGATCCCGGCCACCCGACCGTGGACTTCCGGCGGGAAAAGCGCAACCACAAGACGCACGCGAGCCGTACGGATCCCGAGGCGCGACGGCTGCGCAAGGGTCGGGGGAAAGAAGCCGAGCTGGCGTTTCTGGGCCATGCCCTGATGGAATACGGCAAAGGCCTGTTGATGGACTTCACGGTCAGCCCAGGCCATCGACACGGCCGAGTGGAATGTGGTTCCAGAGTCCCTGGACGGGGTGCGGGAACGGGGCTGCCGGCCGCGCACACTGGCCGGCGACCGCGGCTGCGACACGAAGGATTGTGTGAAGGACACCCGTGCGCGGTGGACAACCCCGCATGTGACTCGGAAGAAGAATCCGGCCATCGACGGTCGCACCACGCGCCATGCCGGCTCCGCGGTGAACATTCACCTGTCAACTATCGGACATAAGCCTCTTTCAATTTGGCAAGGATTGTCCTACGGCTCATTGACTGGATTCGGTCGGCGAACACCCGGTGCCGTTGGCGCGCATGCGGTGGTGAACATCGACCGGGACAGCAAGTGCTGGGCGGTTGGCTCACACCTTGCCGTAGACGTGGGTGTAGAGTTCCACCTGCCGCGCGAGGCCCCTGTCGTAAGTCGGCGCTTCGTCGGGGTTCGGCTCGAAGCGATCGGCAATGTGGAATTCTGGCGAACGCGCCTCGGCTGCCAGGATGGCCTCCAGCGCCAGAATCGCGGCCCCGCGGCTGGTGGTCTCCGTGGACCGGGTTCGCTGGACCGGCCGCTGGCTGGTTCCCGCCAGAATGCGGCACCAAAGATCCGAGTACTCCAAGTTGCCGCCGCTGGCCAGGATGGCCGTGTCCGGCTGAATGGCGGGAGCCAGTTTCCGGATGATCAACGCCAGACGGTAGGTGACTGCCTCCAGGCCGGCCCGCATCAGTTGGCCCGGTTCCGTGCCGGCGGTGATTCCCTGTAGGCAGAGCGAGGCATTGTCGGCCCAGCCCGGGCTTCGTTCGCCCTGCAGAAACGGCAGGATGGTTAGGCCATGACTGTCGGGGTATACCGCGCGGGCCTGTTGTTCGAGCTCGGCGCGGGTTTCGCCCAGCAAGTTGCAGATCCAGACCGGAATCGAACCGCCGTCCGTCAGGGCGCCGCCCAGCAGGTGCCGGTTGTGATCGATCCGATAGCACCATAGTCCGACCGGGACTTCGGGGGCGGTTCCGTCCGTCCGGTTTGGCAGGACCACGCGGACGGCGGCGCTGGTGCCGATGGTCACCGCCAACGAGGTGCGATCCACGGCGCCACTGCCGATGTTGGCGGCGGCGCCGTCGCCCACCGGCAGGCAGAAGCGGCTTTCCGCCAGTTCCGGCCATCTTTGGACATAGGCGGGAGCCAGTGTGGCCAGACTTTCACTGTAATCCCTGAGCGGGGGCAGATGTTCCTCCGAGATGGGCAACAGGTTCAGCAGTTCGCAGCTCCAGGCTTGCCGATGTCTGTCCTGCAGCCCGGTCCATCCCGCCTCGCAGGTGGAAATGGGAGCTGCCGACCGGCCTGTCCAGCGCGCCAGCAGGTGGCTGCCCAGCGTCTGCCAGCATGCCGTTTGTGCCAGCAGATCGGGTTCCGTGTCGTTCAGACCGAGTAGTTGGGCCGGGGCGTACGCCGTGTGGACGGGTACGCCGGTCCGCTCCCAGGTGGCCTCCAACTCCCCTTGCTCCTCAAGCTGCCCGCGCAGATGCTCCGCCGCGGCAGCCCCGTGGCGGCAGGCATAGGTGAACCCCGGTGTTACCGGCCGTCCACCCGCGTCCACTCCCACCAGACTCATGGCGAGTGAGGAAATCCCAACGCCCAGGATGCGGACGTCTCCGGACAACCTCCTCAGATCGGCCAGGCAATCGTCCACCACGGCGTCGGCGGCTGCGGTAACCTCGCCGACGGACAGGGTTCCGTCGTTGCCCAGCGCATAGGCGCGCGCGTGCAGGGGCGGGTTGTCGGGGGTGCTGCTGACGTGCCGGGCGGCTTGGTCGTAGGCGCGGCACCGGACCGAGGACGAGCCGATGTCCAGGGCCAGAACGAGTTCCTGCATGCCGGTTAGTGTACCTGCGCCGGGATCGGCGGGTCGCGGGGCAGGGATCAGTGGGTATACGGATCCGCCGCGTCGCGCAGCCCGTCGCCCGTGAAGTTGAAGCAGAGCACGACCACGATGATGCAGACGCCCGTCGAGAACAGCCAGGGGGAACTGGCCACGGTGCGGATGTTCTGCACATCGGCCAGCAGCACGCCCCAGCTCACGACCGGGGCCTGCAGGCCGAGACCGATGAAGCTCAGGGCGGTCTCCGCCAGGATCATCTCGGGGATGCGCAGGGTCAGGACCGCGATCAGGTGACTGGTCATGGACGGTACCAGGTGCCGGAAAATGATGCGTGTCTCGCTGGCTCCGAGGAAGCGTGCGGCCAGCACAAACTCCTCTTCGCGCAGGGCCAGGAAACGGCCCCGGACCACGCGGGCAATCTCCGTCCAGGCGACTACCGAGATCACAATCGTGATGCCGAAGTAGATCTGGATGGCCGTCCACTCCCGCGGCAGGGCCGCGGACAGCGTCAGCCACAGCGGGATCTGTGGCAACGACTGCAGCAGTTCAATCATCCGCTGGATGAACAGGTCCACCGTCCCGCCGAAGTAGCCGGACACGCCTCCCAGCAGCACTCCCAGGGCCAGGCTGAGAATGACGCCGATGAACCCGATCGAAAGGGAAATGCGGGTGCCGTAGACGACGCGCGAAAGCATGTCGCGCCCCAGTTCATCGGTCCCCAGCAGGAAGATTCGGGCGTCCGGATCCTCCAGGCCGAAGAGATGCCGGTCGGCCCGCCAGAGTCCCCAGAAGCGGTAGGGGTCGCCCTTGACCCAGAACCGAATGGGATGGGGTTGCTCCTCGTCCTCCGCGAAGACCATGCGCAGGGTCGTGGGATCGCGGCTCTGGACGTAGTCGTAGGTGAACGGCCGGTGGAGGCGGCCTTCGTGCAGGAACCGGATGCGCATGGGTGGTGCGTACTGGTAGAAGACGTTGGGAATGTTGGGGTCGTACGGGGCTACGAATTCGACCGCGATCGCCATCGCGTAGAAGAAGGCAATCACGAAGAGGCTGACCACGGCCGCCTTGTGGCGCAGGAAGCGCCAGCGCATCAACTGCCACTGCGACGCCGTGTCCAGGCGTTCGGCAGCGTCTGCGGCCGGCAATGCGGTCATGGTTTCGGCGGTCATGGCAGGCGGGCCGGGTGCACGGTTCAGACGCCCTGGCGGATGCGCGGATCCAGAAGCGCCAGCAGGATGTCCGAGATCAGCGTGCCAATCAGGGCCAGCGTGGCCAGCATCAGCAGGAAGCTTCCCGCCAGGTACATGTCCTGGCTCAGCAGGGCATTGAGCATGACCGGCCCGGTGGTGGGCAGGCTGAGCACGATGGAGACGATGGCGGCCCCCGAGATGAGTTCGGGCAGCACGCCCCCGATCCCGGAGATGAAGGGGTTGATGGCAATGCGCACCGGATACTTCCAGATCAACTTGAACTCGGAGACCCCCTTGGCCCGCGCGGCCTGCACATAGGGCTTTTCAAGTTCGTCCAGCAGGTTGGAGCGCAGGATCCGGATCAGGTTGGCGGTCCCGGCCGTGCCCAGCACCACCAGGGGCAC
>JAPPAJ010000081.1 GCA_026705565.1 Caldilineaceae bacterium
GGGGGGACGCCCCTGCGTACAGCTCCGCGGGGCGAGCCGGCCGGATCGGCAGTCCGGCATCACAGACCGCAACCGATCCCGTCACTCCGGGTCCAAGTCCCTGTCCGTCAACCGGTGCCAGTGGACCGTGCCCTGGTGGACCAGGGCCTGCACGGCCTTGTCGTTGCGCAGGCTGGCGACGACGGCGTGTGCCGCGAAGCCGGTGCAACGGGTCAGGTACCCGGCGTTGCGCAAGGCCCGGTCGCTGTCGCGCCGATCGGCCGTGTACGAAGCCTCGACCGCAACGTAACAGGGAACGCCGTCGGTGTCCCGGGCCTCCGCCACCAGGTCGGCCCGGTAGAAACTCTGCCGGTCGCCGGCGGCGATGTCGGACGCGTTGGCCATCAGGGAAACCAGATCGCCTCGCCGGAGGATGTCGGCATACGTCAGCCCCAACGCATCCAGGATCGTTTCGACATGGTCGCGTGCGGCGCGGCCGGCCGCATGGCCCTTGAGGTCGCCCAGGTCTTTGGTCACGCGGGCATTGACGGCCCGTTGTTCGTCGATGAACTCGTCGACGCGGTCCAGCCGGGCGTCCATGGCATCGAACCGGGAATCGACGCGGACATTGACGCCCTGTTGTTCGTCGATGAACTCGTCGACGCGGTCCAGCCGGGCGTCCACGGCATCGAACCGGGAATCGACGCGGGCATTGACGCCCTGCTGCGTGTCGATGAACTTGTCGACACGGGCGGCGAAGGCCGCAAACCGCTCCGGCAGCTCAACCAGTTCGGCCGTCAGGAGATGCCGGCGCACCTCTTCCCGGAAGTCCGCATCCCGTTCGAGCAAATCCAGAACCTTCGCCCGCAGGACCGTATCAAGCGCCATGATCCATGACCTCCGATCGGGTGCCGCCGGTGTCGGCGTTCAGGCTGCGGTGTACACTGCGTTCGGCCACGGGAGCTTCGACCTCCTGTCGGCTTGGGAAGCCTCGGCAACCTCGTACGCCGGGGCTTCCGTCATTCTAGGCGATCCGAGGACCTGGCAGACCTGGAAATGCCGGCCGCCAGCCGGAAGCCGTGACGCTTCCTGCCCCGACCACCGCGGCCACCACACAGGGCCGGGATCCGGTTCTCCCATCCCACAAACGGCCGTTTGTGATACGGAGGCCAAACCGACGCGGTGGCCAACCGGCCCGGTCGGCCGACGCGGTCCCGAATTCGCGTTCCGGAATCAACGTTCCGGCCGCGGTGCGGGCCTGGGCAAAAGGCAGCGTTTGTGGGACGGGGCCTGCGAGTGCTGCTCACATACACTGAGGGGCGGAACCACCGGACGCGAAGATGAAACCTCGGCTTTGAACCGACAACTGGGAACCTGCCTCATGCGAATCTGCGCCTTTCGCGCCCACGGCCCTGGCCCAGGGTGGTGGACCGCCGGACGGGGTGGCCTGATCGTGCTCTGCGCCCTGCTGTTCGGCCTGGGTGCCTGCCGGGGGCCCCAACTAGGTCTGCATTTTGTGGATCGGCAGGTGCTGGAGGACCTCTATCGCTGGAATGGAGGTAGCCACTGGTACCGCCAGGAAAACTGGAAGCAGGGCGATCTTAATTGGGAAGGCGTGACCACCCACCAGGCAGGCCGCCTTAAGGAACTGCAGTTGTCCGCCAACGGTCTGGCCGGCCATCTCCTCGACCTGGAGATGCCTGAATGGCTGTTCCTGGAGGCACTGGACCTGTCGCACAACCAATTGACCGGCCGGCTTCCGGCCAGTTGGCACTACCTGGAACGGCTGCAGGTGCTGGATCTGTCGCACAACCGGCTGGAGGGTACGGTGCCCCCGGAGTGGAGCCAGCTGGTGGCCCTGGAGGTCCTGGACCTGTCCGGGAACCGGTTGCAGGGGCCGTTCCCGCAGGCACTGGCGTTGTTGCCCCGGCTGCGTGTCCTGGACTTGGGGTCCGGCCCCTGGGAGGGCTGCCTGCCTTCAGCCTGGCGGCACGGCGCGGTGGACGTGCGGAGCCCGGCCTTGCCTTTCTGTGGGGACGCGGCGGACCGGGCCGCGATGGCGGCGGTGATGGCGGCCACCCGCGACCGGGAGGGGTGGCAGGCATTGCACTGCGCAGAGGGAGAAGCGCCCGCGCTGTCATCCTGTTGGGGCGATCCGCAGACGTCCCTGTCCCTCTGGCAGGGGGTGACCACCGATCCGATGGGACGGGTCATGGGCCTGGACCTGAATAACAGGTACCCTCAGTTGACCGGGCCTATTCCGCCCGCCCTGGGCCAACTGGCGGCCCTGGAGTGGTTGGACTTGTCGGACAATCAGTTGACCGGCCCCATACCCCCGGAACTCGGCCAACTGGCGGCCCTGGAGTGGCTGGACTTGTCGGACAATCAGCTGACCGGCCCGATCCCGCCGGAACTGGGGCAGTTGGCCGCCCTGGAGTGGCTGTGGTTGGCCCACAATCAACTGGCGGGCTCGATCCCGCCGGAACTGGGCCAGGCGACTTCTCTGTGGCATCTAAATCTGTCGCACAATCAGTTGACCGGCCCGATCCCTTCCGCACTGGGCCAGGCGGCCTCTCTGAGGTATCTAAATCTGTCGCACAATCAGCTGACGGGGTGCCTGCCCCGGGAGTGGCAGAACATATCGGACCCCATTGCCTCTTTCGGCAACGCGCAGGGCCGGGACCAACTTCCCTTCTGCCCGGCCTGAGGCCCACTCCCGCCCGGCGCGCGGCCGCCAGCCACCCGTGATCCGCAGTGCGGGAGTATCGGACAACCACTTGCCTGCCGGCCCTCTGTCAAGTCCAAGGGCTTCCGACCAGGCGGGCGGTGCCCACAGGCCGTGGTCCGCCTGGCCGGGGTCTGAGCCTGCCGGAGAGCCGCCGCCTGCTGTGGTGCCAGGTCCTGCGGGTGCAGCAAGGTCCTGGCCTGGCTCCACTGGCGGTGGCGTCGCCACCTGCGCTTTCTGGTCCTGTGTCAGGAAGGAGGGCTTACCGACCCCGCCCTTGCGGTGCCGGCGCGCCACTTCCAGGCTCCCTTCCCGATACCGCTGCAGCCACAGGCCATGCAGACCGGGATCCCGGTCTGCATGGCGGCCACCCGGGAAGGTTGTATCGCGGCCGAGGGTCCGATGCCGCAGCCATGGCGGGGCGACGGCTGGGAACAGGGCCTGGAACCGTCTTCAGCAGGCGGGGAACGGTATCGCCCCGTCCCTCATTCCGGGCACAGATCCAGGAAGGGCAGGTCGGGATGCTCTGTACTGGTCGTTAGGCTCATGAGCGATTGGTCGAAGTTGAACTGGTGTGCTGGCGGATAGATAGAGCGGCCGATCCGCCAGGGCAGGGGCAACGCGCAGGAAGTCAACGGGTTGCCGCGCAGATCCAGGAACCGCAAGGGGGGTAGCTGGGACAGCACCGCGGGAATCTCGGTGAATTGGTTGTCGCTCAGGTCCAGGTGGTCCAGGTTCTCCAGTTGAGCCAGGTCCAGGGGCAGATCGGTCAGCTGGTTGTGGCTTAGGTCCAGATGGAACAGGCACCGTACCTGGTACAGGTCCAGAGGCAGGTCTGTAAGTTGATTGTGGCTCAGGTTCAGGTGATACAAGGTCTCCAGTTTGCCCAGAGGAAGGAAAAGGTCGGTAATTTGGTTGTGGCTCAGATTCAAGTTCTTCAGATCGCGCAACAGCGTTAGGCTGGATGGTACCTCTGTCAGCTGATTGTCACTCAGGTCCAGATGGGACACCCAATTGGGCCATTGAGCTGCCCGTTCCAGGTCGGCATGGAGATCGCTGAGGTGCATTCGGCGCAATTTCAGTCCTAAGCTCGACTTTGTACAAAGTCGAGCTTAGATTGTGGAACCGGTTTTTGGCACGCCTGCGGCCGACGGACGCGGTGGATCCGGCCGGGTCCCGGCCCGCGGTTCCGCTAACGCCCGTTTGCAGAACGATCCGTTCTACCGTCGTCCCGACCGCAGGGACTTCCCCGGGATTTGTACAACAAGGGTACAATACCGGCATTGCACCCAACACGCGATGGGCATTCCCGTGATGAACGCGCACAACACCGACGGCACGACCAGGACGATCCCGGCATCGGAGTTCCGGGCCAATTGTCTGAAACTGATGGATGAGGTTCAAGCCAGCGGCCAGCCGATCATCGTCACGAAGCACAACGCGGCGGTCGTGAGGATCGAACCCTGTCGGCCGAAGCGGCACGCCCCCTTCGGCGCAGACAAGCATTTGGTTCGCTTCATCGGCGACATTGAATCCCCAATCGATGTCGAGTGGGACGCGGAGTCGAATCCCGACCGGGTGCTGGACCCGCGCTAGCGGATGATCATCCTCGACACACAAGCGTTGATCTGGCTGTTCTTTGATGACGGGATCCTGGGTCCCGGCACGCGCCGTGCCGTTGACGATGCCTGGCAGGAGGACAGCGTGGCGGTGTCGGCGATTACGTTTTGGGAAATCGCCATGCTGCACGCGAAGGGCAGACTGGAACTCTTGACCGACTTCGGAACCTGGCGTGCAAGCCTGCTCCAGCGCGGTCTCAAGGAGATTCCGGTGGACGGTGAAATCGGCATCCGGGCCGCCATGCTGCCGGCCTTCCACGGTGATCCGGCCGACCGCATCATCGTCGCGACGGCATTGGACGACCACCAGCTCGTAACGTCCGACGGAGAGATTCTGAGATGGAGCGGCAACCTCCGTCGCCTGGATGCGAGGAAGTAGCGATTTGAGCAGGACCGTACGTGGCCCTGTCGGCCTTGGCGTCTTGGTTGGGGTCGTCATTTTTGCGCCGCGGTTGCTCGGTGTTGACGATGCTGCTCCGGGAGATGTTGCAGCCATACGTACGACCACGCCGAGACCCACTTTCACACCCAGGCCCAGGCCCTCACCTACGGCGGAACCGACGGCCACACCGAGACCTTTGCCGACGCGGATCCCCACGCGTCCGCGACCGACGGCCACGCGGGTCGTTTGGACGGACGTTACGGCACATGAACTCATTACCACTTAACAAGGGCAATGAGATTGCTGGCAATCTCAAGTACGCCAACCGCCCTCTGGAGGTGACGGGGCGCATCCGCTCCCCGGAGTTTGACGCATTTGCCGAAGGCAAAATCTATGTCGTGAGCCTCATTTCCAACGATTTGATGTGGGCTGAGCCTGAGCTGGTCTGCCGGCTGCGCGTCACCAGTTTCAACACGAACTGGGTTACAGGGTTGACGGAAGGCGACGCAATCACGGTCCGCGGGAACATCAGGGACGTACCGAGCTTCGGCGACCTTGATTTGCGTAACTGCCTGCCGATCGCGCCCTAGCGGTCTCGCCAAGCCCGCGCCGGGGCGATCGTCATTGCGACGTCCCGTTGCCCTGCCGCTTCCGTAGCTGGCGCGCCCGGCTCACCACAAGCGTTTGCCCTTGGGCAGCGGCGCGGCGCGCGCCAGGCGGTGGTCCTCATCCGTCTCCACCGGTGGCTCCGGCAGATCGTAGGCGGCGCGCACACAACCCTCCAACCGGCTCAGGAGCTTGGAAAACTGTTTGCCGACAGCTCCATGACGCGTCACCTGAGAAGCCCAGATGGTACATTGGCTGCGATGAGCGTCCAGACATGCCTGCCGCAGCGGTCGGTGCGCGGTGATCTTCGGCATCGTCCACGATCGGGGCCTCGAATCACCCTGAGCCGTGCATCCATTCCAGTTCGCACTTTGGCCACCACGCTGGTTTGGTTCCATTCCGCCAACGATGGCGGAGACGACAATCGAACGATGCATCCGCTGCACGAGCAGGTGGAAGCCAGCCTGCAGGTGCTGGGCCTGCGCGGTCGTCAACGACAACCCGGTCTCCAGAACCTATGCCGATCCGGCAATACCTGTCGGTATCGCGTGCTCGGCGGTCTGGTGGATGCTTCGCCGACCGTGCGAACCGCAGTCCGTCTTACGGGTCTCCGCATCTGCCGACGGCCGACCTGGCCGCCCA
>JAPPAJ010000262.1 GCA_026705565.1 Caldilineaceae bacterium
ACGAACTCATTATTGATGGCTACTGCTCCCAAGGCATCGTAACGGACAAAGATCGGGCTGCGATGTTTTCGGGCGTCAAGGCTCGTCTAGCTAGTCACGGGTATCTCTTGATGAGTTGCTCGGTTTTCGAACAACATCGAGAAACTCCTGAAACACAGGTTGTCGATGAAGCCACCGGAAAGGTTTTCACGGCATTCGATGGCAACGATCTTTGGGACGGCGACACTGAGACCTGCTACAACCGGTTTTACGTCGATCCTCTTCGGCCAGGCGCCGGCCCGGAGGATTTCGATGGGACGATTCTAGTTAACGGAGTTTGGTTTATCCATCGACGACGTTATCGGACTCCTGAGAATCTGCGCACAGAACTCAAGAGTCATGGATTCACAGTTCTCGAACAGAGTGGGGAAGTGATGGAGAACGCTATCTGTACCCATCAAGGGTATGGTGAGCCCCAATCGTTAGACCACGAAATGGGAAAAATAAGGTGCATTCAGGCGAATACGGCCGGCTCTGAACAGAGCACGAAGTGCTCTTCCGCCGGCGTGCGATAGTTGAGACTTTGATGCGGTCTCTCATGATTTTTGAAGTCGAAATAGGCGCTCAGGCCAACCTGCAGCTGACGTACTGTGTCATGACTGGTTGAGATAGATGTTCTCGTACTTGACGCTGCGCCATAGGCGTTCGCAGAAGACGTTGTCGAGGGCGCGGCCGCGGCCGTCCATGCTGACTTGAATGTTGGCTGCGAGCAAGCAAGCGGTGAAGGTATCGGCCGTGAACTGTGCGGCCCTCGGGTATCGCCACCTCAGCCTCTATCAGCTTGTTAGTCACCTGCTCCGGCCAGGGGCGCCAAGGGACCTGCGGGGCCCCCGAAACCCGCGCATGGGGCCGTGGCGGCGGTTCCAGGGCCCTCCGGACTGCCTAAACTCCCCTACCGCGCACCCTCCGTCGTTACCGAGGGCATCCCAAACCCATTCTTCAGTAGCCTGCTAGTGCCGCATGTGTTCGGTGACCCACGCAACTCCATCCACCGTGGCGCGGTAGAAAGTGAGCCAGATGCTGTACGGCCGCCATGAGACGAATCACTGTACAGACAGCACTGGTCGTCCTCCCCGCACGAGACGTCCAGTATCCAGTACAGAACATGTTCGAGGCCGCAGCGGTCTCGGGCCGCTGGCAGGAACGCGGCCGAGGAGGTTGGCTGGAAATGAAGTGTCGGATGGTGGTTGTGGCCTAAGCTGGACTTTATACAAAGTCCAGCTTGTATCAGGTCACCTCCACCACCACTTCTCCCGGCAGGGCACGGTTCCGTCAGATCACGCCTTGCAGTGTGATCTCTTCCGCCCGGTGGCAGCTCACGAAGTGGCTGGGTCGAACCTCGCGCAGTTCCGGTGTCTCATGCCGACACCGGTCCTCCGCATATTGACAGCGGGGATGAAAATAGCAACCGGACGGGGGATTGGCAGGGTCGGCCACCTCACCGGTCATCTCAATCTGACTGGTCTTGATCCTCGGGTCCGGTGGCAGCACCGAACTCATCAACACCTCGGTGTACGGGTGCAGGGGATTGTCAAACAAGTCGTCGCTTTCGGCCAGTTCCACCATCTTGCCCACATACATCACCGCAACCCGATCGGCAATGTGGGCCACCACATTCAGATCGTGGGCCACGAAGAGATAGGTTAGGTGGAACTCCTCCTGCAGATCCTGCAGGAGGTTCAGGGTCTGGGCCTGAATGGACACGTCCAAGGCCGACACCGGCTCGTCACAGACGATGAAGTTCGGTTCCAGGGCCAGGGAACGGGCGATGCCGATGCGCTGACGTTGTCCCCCGCTGAAGGCATGGGGATAGCGCTTCATGTACTCCGGCCGGAGGCCGACTCGACGCAGCAGGTCGGCCACCCGGTGCTCCAGCTCCTCGCCCGAGGCCAGGCGGTTGACCGTCAGGGGCTCCCCCACAATCTGCAGCAGTGTCATGCGAGGATTGAGCGACGAGAACGGATCCTGGAAGATCATCTGCGCAAACTGTCGGAATCGGCGCAGGTCTTCGCCTGCCAGTTGGTAGATGTCGGTCCAGCCGGTTTCATCCGATATCCAGTACCGTACCTGTCCCTCGGTGGCATCCACAGCGCGCAACAGGCAGCGCCCGGTCGTGCTCTTGCCGCATCCCGATTCACCCACCAGCCCCAACGTCTCGCCGCGCTGGATGGTGAAGTCAACGCCATCGACCGCCTTGACATACCCCCGCGTGCGGGACAGGAAGCCGCGCCGAATGGGGTAGTACTTGCGCAGTCCCTTGACCTCAAGGAGCGGCGTCTCCCGCACGGACCTGCCCGAATCCACGTCCGCCGGGCTATTCGTAGAGGACACAGCGCACTCCGTGGCCTGGTTCGGTTTCGATCCAAGGCGGCTCTTCGGCATCGCAACGTCCGGCAATGAAGTCCTCGCAGCGGGGATGGAAGGGACAGCCCGGCGGTACGTGGAATGGATCCGGAACCATGCCGGTAACTGCCTCCAGCCGCCGCGACTTGACTCCCATGCGCGGCATCGAGCGCAACAACGCCTTGGTATACGGGTGCTTGGGATCGTGGAAGATGGTGTCCACGTCCGCGGACTCCACCACCTTGCCGAGGTACATCACCGTCACGTACTCGGTCATCTTGGCGACCACGCCCAGATCGTGGGTAATGAACATGATGGCCATGCCGAAGTCGTTCTGCAGCTTCTGCATCAGCTCCAAGATCTGGCCCTGGGTCGTAACGTCCAGCGCCGTAGTGGGCTCATCGGCGATCAGGAGAGTGGGGTTGCAGGACAGCGCGATGGCGATCATGCCCCGCTGCCGCATGCCGCCGCTCATCTGATGGGGGTAGCTGTCGATGGTTTGGGAAGGCTGGGGCATGCCGACGCGCTGCAGAATCTCAAGTGTCCGCTCCCTCGCCTCCTGCTTGCCCACGTGCTGGTGCAGCCCGATGGCCTCCATGATTTGGTGGCCGATCGTGTACACGGGCGCCAGGGAACTCATGGGCTCCTGGAACACCATGACGATCTCGTTGCCGCGAATATCGCGCATCTCGTCGCCGTTGGCCGGCAGTCCCGCCAAGTCGGTAACGTGCAGATTGCCGCCGTCACCGTCGGTCGGCCGGTAGTAGAGAAGTTCCCCTTCCACAATCTCGCCCGGCTTGGGCACGATGCGCAGGAGTGCCTGGGCAGTTACACTCTTGCCGCAGCCGCTTTCCCCAACCACGCCCACGGTCTGGCCCCGATCGATGGCAAGGTTCATACCGTCCACGGCACGCACCGTACCCTCTTCCAAGGCGAACTGCACCTTGAGATTCCGAATCTCAAGCAGTCTCTGATCGTCCTGCGGTGTCACGCCCCGTGCATCCTTGCCTGAACCCGGTTGGCATAGCCCGAACCGATGCCGATGGGAGGCTTCATGTAATTGCCCCAAGTCAACTCGGGATAGTTCCACTCGTTGACGATGTGGAAGCGAATCCGATCCCTGCCGCCATCCTTCAGCACGCGGAAGCCGGACACACTGACATACGCGGCGTCGGATTCCGGATTCTTATCCCCCAACACCTCGATGCAAAGCGTGTGAGAACCCGGTGCAAGCCCTTCACAGCTGAACAGAATCTCGTTCTCGATCTTGAGTTCGCCGCGTGCCACGCCGTGCAGGATGCCGCAGAACAGGTCGACCACAGCGACTTCTTTACCGTCCAACAGAACCCTGGCCATACCGTGGATGTTATCCCGCGAACCAAGCCAGGCCACACCCGGACCTTCGAACTGGAACTCCGCAAAGTCCCCGGTCTTGTTGGACATGAGGTCCCGATTGGAACCCGGCACCGCCTGCACCCAGTTGCCGGTCACATGGCGCAACAGGTCGTTGCCCGTACACTGGAAGTCGGGATCGGGCAGCACTTCCAGACGAACTGCGTCGTCCTTGTCGGAAACGGCACTGAAACGGGCTTCGCTGCCGACCACCAGGGCACTGGCCTGCCGAATTGAGTGTTTCATGGCTCGGAAGTCGTTGGTCCCCCGCCGGCCGAAGTCATAACGGCCGAAGAGGGAATAGCCGCGCATGTCCTCACCCCAGGACCAGTCCGGCTCCTGTCGAAAGGTCTCGTCCCCTGCCGCACGATTTCTGGGAGCAACGCCCTCATTGCGGCCAATGTGGTCGTCGGGGTACAGGGACCAGAGCCCGTTGCGCCGCCAGGATACGCAATCCACCTCGTGGGTCAGGTCGAAGGCCACACCCACTTCCCGAAATCCGCCGACATCGCGCCCGGCGCGCAACCCGCGCCGGCGCGGGCTGGGAAACGGCTGCACCGGCAATCGGTAGGACAGGTCAAGCAGGCCGGTCCCGTCAACCCGAATGGAGTACTCCACCTGGAGCTCGCCGTGACAGCCGGCAATATCCAGAACCACCGCACCGTCCTCCTGGCGACCGGCCACCGAGGTCGCCTGCCATTCCGGCAGGGGATACCCCGTCAGCACCAAGTGGGGACCGCCCTCCAGAATCCGCTCACCGTCAACGGAACCGGACAGCATGCCGGTCTCTCGGGACAGACTCAGGCTGAAGTCCGCGTGCCGGACCTCCAAGGCTCCGTTCGTCTCGACCAGCCTGGGAGCCTCGGAGACGGAAGGTGCAGCTGCCACTGATTCCGACGCCGGGGACAGCATGAACTCATCCACGTCGTAGCCGTCGGTGGCTTCAAGACTGCGTTTCGAGAACATCAGATAGACAGGCCTGCCCGATGACACGGGCGCGGCCGGAAGCCTCAGCAAGCCTTGGGCGCGGGGCGGAATACTCGGGCACTCGACTTGTCCCCAGGTCTCTTCGTCCTGGTGCCAGACGATGTCCAGCTCGTTCAAGTCCGTATGGTCGAACCAGTTTGCGACCGCCACCAGGGCGGACCCGTCCACCTGCGGCGCGGGGAGCGTCCGATCCGTGATCCGAATGGGCGAGTAGGCCTTCTTGGTCAGCCAGTGTTCGGGCTTGCGGCGGCGCCAGCCGTCGATCAGGCCCCACTCGCGGTTGACGGTGTACCCACTGTTGGTAATTATCTCGTCGTCGATGCCGCCCCAAATCGCTCCGCCCAAAGCACCCGGCGTCGTGAAGATGTTCTCCCACCAGCGCTTGATGCTTTCGCCCCAGAACTCCCGCACGGCCGGATCGCGGTGCTGCTCGCTCATGTTGTAGCAGGTCCCATGGGCGTATTCGTCGTGCAGAACCGGCATGGGGGACAGGCCCGGGCCATGCTGGCTCCAGGTGTCGCTCATGGCACTGGGATCACTGTCCCAGTTTGCATAGTGGGAACTCCAGATATCGCAAGCAGGAGCACCCTCCGGCATCGTATTGGGGTAGCTGAACAGCACCGGCCGGGACGGATCCGCGGCCTTCACATAGTCAAAGCACTTGTGGAAGTTCGTACCCCAGTAGCATTCGTTGGCCAGGGACCACATGATCACGCAGGGATGGCTGCGGTGCCGCTCCACCTGTTCCGCCATCTGGTCCATGAATTGGGCCGTGTAATCGGGGTCGTTCTGGACGCATTGGATGAACTGTCCGATGAAGGCGACCGCCGCCTCGTCCTCCACGTAAATCCCGTGCCGGTCGCACAGTTCCAGGAAGTCCTCGCGGGGTGGATAGTGCGAGGTGCGGATGAAATTGACGTTTGCCTCGCGGAACAGCAACACGTCCTGCTCCAGTTGTTCGGGCGTCAAAGTGCGACCCGTCAAAAGGGCCACATCATGCCGGTTCACGCCCCGCAGCTTGACCGGACGGCCGTTGACCAGCAGTTCCTGACCCGCCACCTCCAGTTGCCGAATCCCAAAGCGTCGACTGACCTGCTCGAGGGTGCGGCCGTCCTGCATCAGAGTGGCTGCGAGCCGGTACAGGTGCGGATGCTCCGCA
>JAPPAJ010000258.1 GCA_026705565.1 Caldilineaceae bacterium
CTGTAGGAACCCGCGCGCAGCTGTGTCAGTCCAGCGTGGGAGCGTACGGTTTGTCCGGTTGGGAGGGGCGGAGAGGATGCTGACCGATGGGTGGGTATGGACAGTGTATGCGGGCCTGGAGGGATGCAATCGAGGTTCCCACAGGCCTGTGACTGCTTTTGCCGAGGGTGCCACAGCGAGGGCACCCTCGGCATTTGGTGATACGAAATCCAGTTTACAGAGCCCGTTATCCACCTGCTATCCACCCCGGGCGCGGCACAAAATCAACAAAACTGTTAATGGTTCTCTGGATCTTGCGCCTGGTAGCCGGTTGTCAGTGCTGACATCATTCCAGGCACTGCATGACCACGGTTGTCGACTCCGTGTGGCACCGGAGAGGGAAACCGGTGCCGCAACAGAACACAATATCTCCCTGCACGTCTTCGTGTTTGCTTCAATATCGGCGGTACAGGATGTATTCTGCGCTTCGAGGACGCGAGACAAGGTCCCGTCCCGCGCAACAAAGACGGTACAAGGATTACGGGAACTATGGCATTCACGGTCAGGGACTGCTGGACAGGCAATGTATCCGGTGCGAACGGTGCATCAAGTCATGGCCTAGCCGAGGTGCGGGAAGCCACCGGGGCCATCAAGGCTGTTCTGCTCGACATGGATGGTGTGGTGTACCGCGGTGAGACCATCCTTGAAGGAGTCCTGGATTTTCTCGCTTGGTCGGAGGACATAGGAATCCGCCTCCTGTATGTGACCAACAACGCCACCAAGACGCCCTCCATGTTCGTCGACAAGTTGGCGGCCATGGGCATTGAGGCGCTGCCGGACCAAATCATCACCAGCGCCGAAGCCACCGCTGGCTGGATGGCACGCAATGTTCAACCTGGCAGCAAGGTACAGATTGTGGGGGGACCCGGTGTCTGGAACGCGATGATCACGCGGGGATTCCAGCCGGCCAATTCGCCGCAGACCGCCGATTTCGTGGTGGTTGGCATGGACTTCAACTTGGACTATCGCAAGTGTGCTGAGGCAACCCTGGCAATCGCAGCGGGAGCCGACTTCATTGCCACGAATGTTGACTCCACGTTTCCGTCCGAAGAGGGCAACATCCCCGGTGCCGGTGCCATCGTGTCGCTCTTGAAGACGGCCTCGGGCGTGGAGCCAACCGTCATCGGCAAACCGAGTCCGGGCATGTTTGAGGAGGCCATGGCCAGGCTGGCGCTGCAGCCTCACGAATGCCTGATGGTGGGTGACCGCTACGAAACGGACATTGAGGGCGCCCAGAAAATCGGCATCTGGACCCTGGGCATCGGGACTGGGGTGACATCCGTGGAGGAGTTCCTGGGCAAGGACCAGCCGCCGAACTTCGTGGTGCGGGACATGGCGGAGTTCCTGGACCTTTTCCGCGGATCGAATCTACTGGGATGCCGCCGAGCCGGTCCACATTGAACCGGTCCGACGGGCCCGTTCGGCCTGCAGTGACGGTGGCAAGCGCACCGGCCGGTGCGCTTCCTCTCTGATATGATCCATCTCCGGCGGTCGTTCGCCGTTTGGGTTGCAGGCTGACCAAACCCTGTGACCAGTCAACTCGTATACCTGCAGGATTTTCTCGGAAACCAACTCCATGCGCAGACTCATCAAAATCCTACTCTTCCTGGCGATTGCCTATTTGGTGGTGAAGTACGCCCGGAAGCTGCTGGAACCGGCGGACATGTCGGCCGCCAACATCCCGGAACAGGATGTCGAGCCCTATGATGAAGCACCGTTGGGGGGCGAGGTAAGTTCCGATCTGCTGGAAATTCTGGTATGCCCGGAAGACAAGGGCAGCCTTGAACTGGTGGACGAGGGACGATTTCTGTTGAATCCCCGCAACGGCTATCGGTATCCGATCCGTTCCGGTGTACCGGTGATGCTGATCGACGAGGGCCGCAAGTACCGGGAAAATCCCGCGGACACCGTGGCAGCATCCTGAGCAAGTCGGCGGGCTGCTCCGCCGGGCCGGCCGGTCCACACTTTGGGCTGAAGACACAACAGGAAATCAGGAATGTTGTATCCCCAATCCAACCGTTTTCGATGTTCCTTGCCCGTGGACGGCTTTTGGTCGTTCCAGGTCGATCCCGAGGGGGTGGGGGAACAGGAGGCATGGTGGAACGGACTGCCGGCCGGCCGGCAGATTGCGGTCCCCGGCAGCTGGAACGAGCTGTTTCCCGAGCACCGCGACTACCTTGGGGACGCCTGGTACGTCACGGAGTTCGATGCCTTTGCTCCCGGTCCCGACTCGGTGTTGAGCCTGCGTTTCGATTCCGTCAACTACAGCGCGCGGGTATGGCTCAACGGGACCGAAGTTGGATTCCATGAAGGCGGCCATCTGCCGTTCGAGTTCAATGTTTCGGATTTGGCAAGGGACGGGCGCAACCGGCTGGCTGTGCTTGTCAACAACGATCTCAGGCCGGACCGCGTGCCCCCGGGCAATGCGTCTGATTCGCCCTTCTCATCGATGATGTCGTCGTTTCCTCCGACCAGCTTCGATTTCTTTCCCTACGGAGGCATCCAACGCCCGGTGTGGGTTTCGATGCTGGACGCGGTGCACATCGTCTCCGCGGGCGTCGAGACGGGATTTGATTGCAACGACGACCTTACCGGATATGTGAATCTGCGGGTCGAAGTAGCTGGCGCGGCTGCCGCGCGGCTGGCTTGCCAGGTGCTCGACGCCGGCGGCGGGATGGTGGCCGAGGGAACATGCGACGTGAAGGACGGTACGGTGGAGTGCCGGTTTGAGTTGCCTGGGGTCCGCCTGTGGTCCCCTGCCGATCCGCACCTGTACACGGTTGCGATGGAACTCCGGGACGACGAGGGCAAGGCTCGCGATGCCTACAGACTGGAAACGGGCGTGCGGACCGTTGAGGTGCGGGACAGTCGGATTCTGCTCAACGGCGAGCCGATTCACCTGAAGGGGTTTGGCAAGCACGAGGACTTCCCCGTGCACGGCCGGGCCCTGAACCTGCCCCTGATTGTGAAGGACGGGGAACTGTTCCGGTGGATGGGTGCCAACTCCTATCGCACATCCCACTACCCGTATGCGGAGGAAGCGCTTCGGTACGCGGACCGGGCCGGTCTGCTGGTCATCGACGAAATCCCGGCGGTCGGGTTGATGTTCGGGGACAACGGTGACCGGATCGCCGGCTGGCTTGAGGTTTGCAAGGGCCAGTTGCGAGATCTGATTCGGCGCGACCTGAACCACCCCAGCGTCATCATGTGGAGCGTGGCCAACGAACCGATGACCGCCGACTTCATGGCCCGGTTCCGGGGTGCCGACGCCAATCCGGCCTTTGTGGATGCCGGGACCGATTTCTTCGTCGCCTTGGTGGACGCGGGCAAGGAACTGGACCGCAGCCGGCCGTTCTCACTGGCCGGTGTGATGGGAGGTCCGGTCGAATGGCTGGAGCTCTGCGATGCCGTGATGATCAACCGGTATTGGGGCTGGTATCGACTGGGCGGCCAAATCGAGCAGGCACGGGCCGGGATGGAAGAGGAACTGGATGCGCTGCACGAGCGGCTGGCAAAGCCCATCATCATTGCCGAGTTCGGAGCCGACACGATCGCAGGCCATCACAGTGAGCCGGCGGAGATGTTCTCCGAGGAGTACCAGGTTGACGTGCTGAGGATGACGCTCGATGTCGCGGCGGAGCGACCGTGGATTGCGGGTTTGCACGTCTGGAACTTCGCCGACTTCAAGACGGGACAGGGGGTGATGCGACCGGCATCGCTCAACCACAAGGGGGTGTTCACCCGTGAACGCCGGCCCAAGATGGCCGCCCACTTCCTGAGATCCCGATGGCGGGAGGACGCTGCTGCGTAGGGCCTTGCCGGTCGCTTGGCGGACCGGCAGCTTGGCTATGCTTGACCGGAGTCAGGTCGGCGGGATCCGGCATCCTTCCCGGGAAGGGCCTGCCTGACCACACCGAGCCATTTGGAGGACACTTGCAAACCCTTTGGCTGCAAGTGTCTATGGGCCGGGCGGTATAATCGGAGGCGCAACTGCCGCGTACGCCGCGCCCGTAAATCCAAACCCATCTTGATGTTCCAACGGGAGGAATCCATGCCCAGGAATGTGACGCTGTTTACCGGCCAGTGGGCTGACCTGCCACTGTCCGAACTCGCCGCCAAGACCAGCGAATGGGGATTCGACGGCCTGGAACTGGCCTGTTGGGGCGATCACTTCGAAGTGGACAAGGCCCTATCGTCCGATTCCTATGTTCGCGAGAAGCGTGACCTGCTGGAAAGCCACAATCTGGGTTGTTGGTCCATATCGAACCATTTGGTGGGCCAGGCCGTAGCCGATCCGATTGATGCCCGGCATCAAGCAATTCTGGATCCCCGCATTTGGGGAGACGGCGATCCCGAAGGGGTCCGCCAACGGGCCGCCCAGGAGATGAAGGACACGGCGTCCGCGGCCAAGCTGTTCGGCGTGGATGTTGTCAACGGCTTCACCGGTAGTCCGATCTGGCACAAGCTCTACTTTTTCCCGCCCACCTCGTCGGACGAGATTGATGCCGGCTACGCGGAATTTGGGCAGCGGTGGACTCCGATCTTGGATCACTTCCAGGCCCAGGGCGTGAAATTCGGGCTAGAGGTGCATCCAACGGAAATCGCCTACGACATCATCACGTTCGGCCGCGCGCTCGAGGCCGTGGACGGGCATCCGGCGTTCGGCATCAACTTCGATCCCAGCCATCTGGTACACCAGTTCCTGGATCCGGTGGAACTCATCAATGCCTTCCCGGACCGCATTTTCCATGCCCATGTCAAGGACAGCAAGCTTCAATTGACCGGACGCAACAGCATCTTGTCCAGCCACCTGGACTTCGGCGATCACCGGCGGGGTTGGGACTTCGTGTCACCGGGCCACGGCGACGTCGAATGGGACCCGATCATCCGGGCCCTCAACCGTCTCGGTTATGACGGCCCGCTCTCCATCGAGTGGGAAGACAGCGGCATGGATCGGGAGTTCGGTGCCCGGGAATCCCTGGCCGAGGTGCGCAGGTTCGACTTCCCCTCGTCGGACATTGTGTTCGACGAAGCCTTTGCGGACTGACACGCAGTTCCGCCGCGGATTTGCCCATCCTTACCAACCATTTCAAGGAACCCCATAGCCATGAGTGACGGAAGCGGCTTCACCGCCATGGCCGGTGCGCGAGCCACCGGCGAAGCACCCGAGATTGGAATCGGCATGCTGGGCTACGCCTTCATGGGCAAGGCCCATTCCAATGCCATGCTCAAGATTCCGCACATGATGTATCCGCCGCCGGCCATTCCGGTGTTGGAGGCCATCTGCGGACGCGATCAGGAGGCGACCGCCGAGGCCGCCCGGCGGTTCGGCTACCGCAATACCTACAATTCGTGGGAGGAGATGCTCGGCAACGACAACGTTCAGGTGTTGGACAATGGCGGGCCGAACAACGTGCACGCCGCCCCGTCCATTGCTGCCGCGGAGGCCGGCAAGCACATCATCTGCGAAAAGCCCCTGGCCCGCACCGGAGAGGAAGCCAAGACCATGTTGGATGCCGTCAACAAGGCCGGTGTCAAGGGTTTGGTGGCGTACAACTACCGTTTCGTGCCTGCCATCCGGCAGATACGGCTACTCATTGATCAGGGACTGCTGGGGCAGGTCTACCACTTCCGCGCGGTGTACCTGCAGGAGTGGATCATGCCCCACTACAACCTGCCGATGATCTGGCGTCTGCAAAAGGACGTGGCCGGCAGCGGAGCCCTTGGGGACCTGGGTGCCCACATCATCGACCTGGGCCGCTACCTGGTCGGCGATGTCAAGAGCGTGTCCGGCATGACCCGAACCTTCATCGAGGAACGGCCGTGGGATGACGGCACCATGGGCAAGGTGGATGTGG
>JAPPAJ010000368.1 GCA_026705565.1 Caldilineaceae bacterium
ATTCCTCCATTGCCAGACAGACCTATCCTAACCGGCCGCGTTTTTCAGCAGCCTGCTAGGTCGGGAAGGGGTTCAAGGCGTTTCTTCTGGTCAACCGTCGCCACCAGTGCTAGGAACAGGCGCAGTCGCGCGATTTCCACTGCCTCCTCCAGAATGTCCACACCGTAGAGGTTGTGCAACGCAATGGATTTCCGTAGGAAATAGGCCGGTTTTCCCTCAGAGTCGGCTACGATCGCCTTGAGGTATGGATTAGGCCGACTGCTGCCTGTAACGTGGTGTCTGATTCCCTCAAACACTGCATCGTACAATTCCTCCAGTACTTTCATTGCCGCCAACAGAAAAGCACCGGAGCCACAAGTTGGGTCCAACACTTTCAGAGTTGCCAGCGTTTGCCAAGCGGTCAGCAGTGTTGTTGGTGACGTTTGCTTGGACAGCCAGTCCAAGGCCAGTTGAACCAGGTTCAGGTTGGCGGTGACGGCCGCGTTAACATTGTCAATCTTTCCAGACTCGATGCGTTCCTTGAGGCTCCGACACGTCAATATCCTGTGTGCAGCCTCCCGAAGTTTTTCGGTGGGCAGTCCCACTTCAGGCGGCGCTTCCTCTTCCCATTCGGGGTCAATCCAGTCAGCGGGTTTCAAGGTGAGCGGAAACCTGTCAGAGTCGAAAGCTCCGTGCTGCATCGCGTCATGGATGTAACGTTCCGGATCTTGGCGCAGGGTTACCCAGATCGAGGCATCGTTCATCTGATCCAGGAATCGACCGACGATTGTGACGCCGCACATGTAGCCTGTGATGTCGTCTGCCGTGTAGTAGGCCCCCATTTGTTTTTGGTTGATGTGTTGCTCGAGGATGTATCCAAGGACTTCCGGGTTGATCTCGTCGGGGTCTCCGGTTGGTCGTTCGTCCAGATGCCACCGGTATTGGTCAAACGTCGTAAGGACTTCCTCAAAGGCCGCATCAGGGACATTGATGGTGTGATTTCGTTCGAGCGGAATTTCTAGGAATAGGCCCCCGTTGACGTAGGGAACATCGCCGATGACTTCCTCGGTCTTAGCATCGGGGTACTTCGGGGTTGATGAACCAAGTGCCTGGTGGAAGAGAGGAACCAGGAAGTCGCGGTAGAACCCGAAGAATTGGTCATCTCCCTTCCAATCTTGGACCATCTTGAGCCGATTCTTGAGGTATTCGGGATCATTGTCTAGGAACCTCTTTTGCTGGATGAAGTAGAGGAAGATCAGCCGGTCAAGCAGGATGGATGCGTAGAGGTCCTGGTCTTTGGTATGCGAGAACCCGCGTATTGATGAGGCCAGCTGCTGTCGTTGCTTGGTGATATCCTTGTAGAAACGGTTGGTGATCTTCTCTGCGTTGAACGCGGTCCGGACTCTCTCTCGCACCGTCAGGGTTGTCAGGCTGTGTTCTTCGTCGAGTCCGAACGAGATCCGCCTGATGCGTTGTTCCAGTGCTCGATTTGGCTCGCCTGGTCGGTAGGTATGGGTTACATGTCTGGTGCCGCCCGATGGACGTCTCTCAGGCCACAGCCAAAGGTGTTCGTCATCATTCGCAAAAATCAGGAGACGTTCAGCCGAGCGTTTTGCTGCTTCGCGGTCCAACCGCTGCCGAACGCGGGATTCAGGTATGCAAGCGCAGTGCCAAATTCTGACACCACGCTTGTCGACAATCGGTCTTAGCTGGCTGCCAACAAGCTCTTCATCAGAGACCACCATGCCGTCAGGATCGGTAACTCGATCCCATCCCAGTTCCTCAAGGAACAGTGTCTCGAAGTCCTGCCGGTCCAGGAGATCATGGATTCTTGACATGACGATGTACCTCTTGCTTCACACGAAACCCAAGGAACAGAGCAAATCTGTCCGGTCACTTTCGGATGTTCTTTGCACTACCAGACGGCCGGCTTGGTGCAGCTCCGTCACCGTCTTCAAAATCTCCTCGTCACTTCCTGCTCCACCCCGTAGGAGTCGTGACAGTGTCTGGTTGGCCAGTTCGGACAACGGATGGTTGTAGATGGCGTTCACGGCCGCCAAGTCGTCGTCGGTTGGAGCAAACAGGGTATTTTCATTCCGTTCCATCAACGTCCGCAGGCGGTCGTATGCGCGTTTGCGGATTCCGGCTAGGTTCCCCGCTGTGTGAACTGCCGACTGCCGTCGTGCAACCTTGGTTGCCTCTTCCACGATGTCAAAGTGTTGTTCCTGTCGTGGTAGTCCCAACGTATCTGGAGCGCAGGCCGAGAGGGTCAGGGCATCCAATGGTGTGACTGCTCGCATTTCGCCACCAGTCGGCTGAAAGAACACCTGATCCACTTGGGAACTAGAGGTGGTACAGGCTAGGATTCCCTGTTCATGACCGTCACCAAGACGTGTAGCGTGGGTCTGCAACGGCAGGTTTGCAGCGCGTCGGGCCAACTCTGGATGCTTTTGCTCGGCTTCACGCCAGATCTCATAGGCCTTGGATGTGTAGTCCACTTCCTCTTCATCCAGACCATGCAGCGCGGATGTTTCGTCAAAGAAGCTTCGGACTTGGTGCTCTTCTTCCTTGTCGCCGAAAAACCGCTCGTCCGAACCGAATACCTGAGCCGATTCCGCCAAGCGACGGCGAATGCGGCCCCGAAGGTCGATGACGGCCTCCACACCCTCCGTGGGACAAACGCTGTAGACGGTAACCGATTCGGCTTCCTGTCCAATGCGGTCCACCCGTCCGGCACGCTGAATCAACTTGATGATGGCCCAGGGCAGGTCAAAATTCACCACAATTGAACAGTCTTGCAGGTTGAGGCCCTCGGACAGCACGTCGGTTGCCACCATGACCCGCAGTTCCCGCTCCGTCTTCGTCGAAACACCGGGAGCACCAGCTGTCTTGGGGCTGAAGGAACGCACCACGGCAGCTACCGAACCACTGGCCACCGTGTCTGCGTCGACATGCGATCCGGTGATCAGTCCGATACCACCTTGTACCTCCAAACCCTTCAACTCTCGAAACAGGTACCTAGCGGTATCGCTGAACTCCGAAAACACCAGTACCTTCTCCTGGCCGTGGTCTTCTTCGATCAACTGGTACAGCGACTGCAGTTTGCTGTCGTTCGCAGACTCCCATGTCGGAACCCGTTCCAGAACCTCGTGTAGGATGGCATTGTCCTCTCGCAGCCTTTCCTGCAATTCCTCCCTGAACAACCGAGCTCGTAGGAGGGTTACGGTGGACGAGGTGTTGTTTTTGAGTTGTGATAGGGCTTTCTCTGCCAGCAAAATCCAGTCGGGGGCAGGCCGCGAAGGTTCCAGGTTACCCTTGTCGGGCCACAATCCTTCATCGTCCGTCTCGTTTCCTTCCGGTAGGTCGTAGGCACCGACAGGAATGACCCCATCCTGCTCCAATCCACGCAGGTACACGTAGTTGTTCAGCAGATGCCTGCGTACGGAGAGGACGAAGGCATAACCGCCTGAGGACAACCGCTTGTAGAGCATCGACCGGGTGATTCCAGTCAGGTTGCCGCGTCCACTCTCAGACCACCCCTTCAAAACCTCTTCTTCCGTAGGGGTCGGTGCCATGCCCGGCTTGATGAACTGCTGGAGTTGATAGCGCGGCAATGACAGGGAGTTCAGCAAGTCAAGGACCGTGTCACTCTCCAGTTCTGCCTCGGGATCGCTCTGCTTCGCCCCCCACACCAGTCCACGGGGCATCCGGCGCGGGAGATGGAATCTTCCGTTTCCGTCGCCTAGGTCCAGGTAGGTACGCCCTTCTTCATCCCTCTCTGCGTAGTTCTCTTCGATGAAGCTTCGGGTACGGCGAATCACGAACAGCGACAACAGTTTCTGCCAGTCCTCTACTTGCTCACTGCGCCTCATCGCAGAGAGGGAGTAGAGGTTGTCCAGTTGGTATCGGGTCCTGAAATCGTATTCTCCCTGCTGCCGCAGCTCGGCTTCGGGACGCAGGGGGAGCGGGGTATCGTCGGACAGGAACAGGCCCAGTTGGTTTGCCACATCATCCATGGACCGGTTGAAGGGCGTGGCGGTCAACAGCAGGACCTTGGGCTCGTTCTTGGAAACGTAGTCCCGAATGGCTTGGTAGTCGCGGCGGGTCCGGGTGCGCAGGTGATGCGATTCGTCGATGATCACAAACCGGTATCGGCGGAGATCGGGAAGTATCTGGTGGACCATCGTCCTGCTGACCACTTGACCGTGCCATCGGTATTCGACGCGGTACTCCTCCCACATGTCGACGAGGTTTTTGGGCGCGATCACGAGTGTTTCGTAGCCGTGGCGTTCCTGCAACGTCAAGGCAACGGCCGTGGCCATCATCGTCTTCCCCAGACCCACCACATCCGCGATCATGGCCCCGCCCTGAACCTGGATGCGCCTGGCGGTGATGCGGACGGCTGCAGTCTGGAATTCAAGGAGTTTGGAGCGAATGGCTACGGGAACGTCGTACTCGATTAACCCTTCGCGAGCGTCCCGTGAGAAATGGTGTGCCAGCTTAAGATGAATCAGGTAGGGGGACAACGGACATTCCGCAGCCCAGCTGTCGTCAATGATGCTGATGAGCAGGTCATTGGCGTCGATGCTCAGCCGATCGCTCCAGCGATCGTTGAACCAGGTCTTCAGCTTGCCGGTGGCGTCCCTCTCCACGGCATCAATGTTGAGCTCTCCTTGGCGTTGCAACCCGGCGAAGGTCAAGTTTGAGGAGCCCAGAAATGCTCGACAGTCCGTGGCCGTCTGATCCTTCAGGTGGCACAGGTACAGCTTGGCGTGCAGATTGAAGGCCAAGTGCATCTTGACTTGGACTCGCCTCTCTTCCAACTGGGCTCGGAATGTGCGAAGCGTCTCCTCGTCTTTGGTGCTGGGAACCCGAAATGCCAGCTGTTGGCGCAGGGACTCCAACGTTTGCAGCCGGATGCCTTCGGCTTCCTCATTGGTGTTTCGCTTGAACTCTCCCTTGTGCAGGGCAGTCCGCAAGGCATCGTGATCGCCGGTGCTCATGCCGATGAGCAACCGCATGGCGGGTTTGGCTCCTGACTCGAACCGGAGGTTGCCGACGGCCTCGGCAATTTCATTCCAGCCTCGGAAGTTGAAGTAGCCGACACAGGCATCCACGCTGGTGGAGCCTTCCAGCGTCCAACGCAAGGCCGGTCCCAGATGCTCGGTTAGGTTGTCAAAAATTTCCGGCATGGGATGCTGCGAGCCAGAATCAGTCCGTGAACAGGTTGGAAATTGGGAGAGAGGCTGCCGACGAGTGTCGGCAGGGGTAGCATCAAGTCTAGCAACCACATGGCAATCTCCCGGAATGACGACCGTTCCCATTGGGATAGGCTGTGGGTTCGGCTTGGGTCGTTGGGAGGCATGAATCTCCGGTCCAGCCACTAGCAGGCTGCTGAAAAACGCGGCCGGTTAGGATAGGTCTGCTTGGCAACGGAGGAGTTCCTGATGCGCGGTCGTCCCAACTCCCAACGCAGCATGCTGGCCATCGTGGACCTGGAGGCACGGGTCCCCCAGGACCATCCGCGGCGGCGGATTAAGGAAGTGGCCGATGCGGCCCTGGCACGGCTGTCACCGGTGTTCGATGGCATGTACGCGCAGGTGGGCCGGGCCTCGGTACCGCCGGAGCGGCTGTTGAAGGTCTCGCTCCTGATCGCCCTCTACTCGGTGCGCAGCGAACGCGCCTTCTGCGAGGAGCTCGAGTACAACCTGCTCTACCGCTGGTTCCTGGACATGGACCTCATGGAGCGCAGCTTCGATGCCACGGTCTTCACCAAGAACCGGCAACGGTTGCTGGCGCACGATGCCGGCCGGGCCCTGTTCGACGAGGTGGTGTGGGCGGCCGACGAGGAGGG
>JAPPAJ010000300.1 GCA_026705565.1 Caldilineaceae bacterium
CGATCCGGGCGCGGCTCACCAGGCCCGCGGGCAGGCTGCGCGACCGGGCCATCGACGCCAGTTCCTCGCGCGTGTCCGGGCGGACTGAAAGCGGCTTCAAGGGACGGCCCCGGGCCATGGTCTCTCCCTCCTTGGAATGGATCGGGAGAACCCTACCTTGTCTTCGTCATTATGTCCAAATACTTAAGGGACGAAACACTAGGTTGCCCTTGGGCAACTTCGCGATTGCGATCGGCTCGTAGCGGTCCCCCACTAGCCGATCCCCTGCCAGCCGCGCGCCGTAGCTCTCGCCGGTCTCGTCGAAGCGCCAATACTCCGGGATGCCCAGGGCCGCGTAGTCGGCCGGCTTGTCGCGGACATCGATGCGGCCGGTGGAAGGACAGGCCACCTCCATCACGAAGTCGGGCGGCTTGCCCTGCTCGGAGATGACGTAGGCATTGCGCCGCGCACAGGCGTCCGGGTCGGCATTGAAGGCAATCAGCATGTCGGGGGCGCGCAGCCCCTTGATCTCCGACAAGGAGTGCGGCGCGATGTACACCTTTCCGTTCATTACGGTGGTCTCAGGGGTACCGAAGTGCCAGGACAGGAAGTAGGAAACACCGGATAGGGCGAGAACACGGAACCAAGTCCACTCGTCGGGATTCCGGGGCGGGTCGGGAAAGGATTTCAGGTGGCTGATGTCCGGTTCGACCGGACCGTGGGGGGTGGCGTTACCGTGGGGTGTGGTGTTCATGTCAAACCTGGTTGGTTCGGACAGGCGGGGTAGCGCCCGCGGGAGTGCATCCGGCACGGTCCCGGACTGCGTCCAATGGGGCTGCCTGTCCTTGAGGCAGGTCGCAGAGTCCAGGCTCCGGTATGCCGGAATGGACACGCTCCCGCAGGACCGGTTGGGATGCTACCAATGCCTTCAGTGCCTGCGTTGGTGCAGCTTCGCCTCCAGTTCCCGAATCTGCTGCTCTGCCTCCAGCCTGGCTTGTCGCTCCTCCTCGGCTCGTTGCTCCGCTTTCAGCCTAGCTTGCCGCTCCGCCATTTTGGCTTGTCGCTCCTCCTCGGCTCGTTGCTCCGCTTCCAGCCGGGCTTTCTGTTCCTCCTCGGCGATGCGCTGCATCTCGGCCAGGTTCATGATGGCCCTGCCCGTCTCGGGGTCGTGCCATTGCAGCCATCCGTCCTCCCAGCGCAGGTACAGCTCTAGCACCTCGCTGTAGCCCTCCAGGCCGCCGTCGGGCCGCTCGGTGATCTCGATCGGCTCGTAGCGGTCTCCCACCAGCCGGTCCCCCGCCAGCCGTTGGCCGTGGTGCTCGCCGGTCTCGTCGAAGCGCCAGTACTCGGGGATGCCCAGGGCGGCATAGTCGGCCGGCTTGTCGCGGACATCGATGCGGCCGGTGGAGCGGGAGGCGACCTCCAGGACGAAGTCGGGCGGCTTGCCCTGCTCGGAGATGATGTAGGCGTTGCTGCGGTGGCAGGCTTCGGGGTCGACGTCGAAGGCGATCATGAGGTCGGGCACGCGCAGGCCCTTGATGCCCGACCGGGGTTCGGGGGCGATGTACAGTTCGGCGGTGATCAGGGTGGTGTCGGGGTTGGCGAAGTGCCAGTTCAGGAGGTAGGGGGCGCCTTGTTCGGAGAGATGACGGTGGCTGCTCATTTCGTCGGGATGGCGGGGCGGCGGATCGGGGAAGGGCACCAGAATGTCGGTGTCCGTCCCGACCGGGCCGAAGGAGGTGGTACTCATGTCAATCCTGGTTGAGCCGCGTGGGGCGGGTGTGGTCCGAGTGGTCCGGGCCGATTATACCGGTTGGTTTCACTTCGCGCAGGGCCGTTGTTGGTTGCTTGAACATGCTGACCAGTGAGCCCCAACAGATCCGGGGAGGGCGTCATCGAACCGGTTGGATGCCACGAGGCATATCACGGAACCGGTGCCGTCAGGCCAAAGCTCCTTGTACCATCTGCTGGGGCAGGACGGGTTCAGCCGTCGTGTTCCTCCGCGATGCGCACAAGATCGTACAAGCGGTTCATCGCCTCCATGGGCGACAGGCTGTTGACATCGAGTTGGCGCAGGGCCTGCAGTGCCGGATGTTCCTCCAGGAACAGTGTGGACTGCACCGTCTGATCCGGCGCGGGGGCCTGGATCAGGTCGGTTAGGCTGTCGGGCACGGCGGCTCCACTTTCTTCCAGTTGTCCGAGGATTTCGGCCGCGCGTTCATGGACCGCCTTGGGCAGACCGGCCATGCGGCCCACGTGGACGCCGAAGGAACGGCCCGCGGCGCCTTCGGCAATGGTGTGCAGGAAGGTGATCGAACCGCCCGAATCATCCACCTGGACGTGGCGGTTCTGCACCTTCGGCAACCGATCTGCCAGGTCCGTCAATTCGTGGAAGTGCGTGGCGAACAGGGTCTTGGCTCCCAGCCCCTCGGCATTGTGGACGAACTCGAGGATGGCCCAGGCGATGGCCAGACCGTCGTAGGTGCTCGTGCCGCGGCCGATCTCGTCCAGGATCAATAGGCTGCGGCGGGTGGCGTGGTTGAGGATGTAGGCCGTTTCGATCATTTCCACCATGAAGGTGGACAGGCCGCGCTGGATGGCATCGCTGGCGCCGATGCGCGTGAAGATCCGATCGACCAGGCCCAGCCGGGCCGATTCGGCCGGAACAAAAGAGCCCATCTGGGCCATGAGGCAGATAACGGCCGCCTGGCGCAGGTAGGTGGACTTACCGGCCATGTTGGGTCCGGTCAGGATTTGGATCGCGCTCTCCTCCGTCATCCGCAGGTCGTTGGGCACGAACCTGGTCTCGGACAAGGTGTCTTCGACCACGGGATGCCGCCCCTGGGCAATCGCGATGTCGAAGCCGTCGTGCAACTCGGGTCGCACATATCGGTTGTCGCGCGCTGCCTGCGCCAGCGCGACCGCAACGTCCAGCCGGGCCAGGCGCCGGGCCAGGCCGCGCAGCTCCTCCGCATGGGCCTGCAGCGACTGGGCCACTTCCCGGAACAGTTGCTGTTCCAGCTCCGCCGTGCGCTCCTCGGAGTTCAGGATCTCCGTTTCCAGGTGCTTCAGTTCCTCCGTGAAGTACCGTTCGGCATTGACCAGTGTTTGTTTGCGGATGTAGGTGTCGGGCACCCTGGCCGACTGTGCCTTGGGCACTTCGAGGTAGTAGCCGAATACCCGGTTGAAACCCACTTTGATGCCGGGCAGGCCGGTGGCGCTGCGTTCCGATTCCTCCATCGCCAACAGGCGCTCGCGCGCCGCCTGCGCCCGGCGCTTCAGATCGTCCAGCTCCGGCCGGAATCCCTCGCGGATCAAACCGCCCTGGGCCAGGGTGGCCGGCAGTTCGTCGGGCAACGCGGCCTGCAGTAGGTCCAGGGCCGCTGTGCATTCGGGCACGGGCTCCAGGAACTCCGGTGCGGCCGCGGTCCCAAATTCCTGCAACGACCGGTTGAGGTCGGGCATTAGCTCCAGGGTGTCCCTGATGCCGCCCAGGTCACGGGGGAAGGCGGAGCCGTAGACGACCCGCTGCACCCAGCGCGTCAGGTCCCCGATCCGGCCCAGCAGCTCCTGCACGTCGCTCAGGGCAAGACCGTTCTCGAACAGGGCCTCGACAGCGTCCAGCCGCGCATTGATGCTGTCCGTGTCCAGCAGGGGGCGGCCAAGCCAGTCTCGCAGGAGACGCGTCCCCATGGGGGTTCGGGTGTGGTCGAGCGTTTCCAGCAGGGACCCTTCCACCTGTCGCGTTCGCAGGTTCTCGACCAGTTCCAGGTTGAGCCGGGTGTACTCGTCCAACAGCATGAACCCCGAAGTTTCGTAGGTCTGGACCCGGTTCAGGTGTTCCGCGATGGCGGGCTGGTACTCCCCGACATAATGGAACAGGGCACTGACCGCGGCGACTGCCTGTGGCTTGTTCGTGAGCCCGAAACCGTCCAGCCGGGCAATGCGGCAGTGTTCCAGCACGCGCCGCGTGGCGCCCGGTTCCGCCCAAATCCAGGGTTCCAGCTCGGACACGGATGCATCCAGGCGATCCAGGGCCGGGGCCAGGGCCGAGACCCGTTCCGTCGCCGCGGTGGGCAGCAGCACTTCGCTGGGTTCCAGCCGGATCAGTTCGTCGATGACGCGGGCGCACAGTTCGTCGGGATGACTGTCCTGCAACTGGGTTGCCTGGCAGGATCCTTCCGTCACGTCGCTCGCCGCAATGCCTGCGCTCAGCCGATCCGGCGCGAAGTGGACGGCCGCCAGGCGGTTGCTGCGCGCCGTCAGGAGATCCGGCGCGGTCAGCGTGCCGCGCGTGAGGACCTGGGTGATCTTCCGGTCCACGAGGCCCTGGCCCGGTTCGCTCACCTGCTCGGCGATGGCGACCTTGATGCCGCTGTCCATGAGCTTGGCCAGATAGGAGTCGACCGAGTGGTATGGCACACCCGCCAGCGGCACCCGCTGGTTCTGGCCCACCGGGCGCGAGGTCAATGCCACCTCGCAGACATCCGCCAGCACCTGGGCATCCTCGTCGAACGTCTCGTAAAAGTCGCCTAGGCGGAACAGCAGCAGTGTGTCCGGATACTGCTGTTTCAGTTCCAGGTACTGGGCCCGCATCGGGGTGGTCATGTGGCCAACCGATGTCTTGAGGCCGGGTTCACGGCGTTCATACGCGGGCCTCGTTCAGGACATCTACCAGCTCCAGCCATCCGCACTGGCTGAATTCAAGCAGGTTGTAGGCCGGAACCGGCCGGGACTGCGGCATGTAGACCGGCAGGTCCAGGCTTTCGGGCGGCGCATCTGCGGCGTCCTCCGGCATCACAATCAGTTCGGGGGTGTTGCGCTGCAGGTCCAGGATGCCGTTGAGTGCATCCAGCAGTTCCGTCAACACCACCATCCCGGCGTCGGTATGCGCCACGGGCAGCAGGTTCAGCTGGAACTGAATCTTGCGCATGAAGTCGAATAGATCCCGGTACGGATTGCCGAGATCGTCCGGATTGAACCGGGCCCGCAGGTAGGCGGCCTCCACGGTGCGTTCGCGGTTCAGCAGTTGGCGGGACCGATCAACGAACTGGCTGCACAGAAAGTGCAGCTGCGAAATCCGGGCAGATACGAAGCCATGGCGTGCGGCCGGTGCGCTTCCGTGTGCCTGAAGCTGTCGGAGCAGTTCCAGGCCGGATCGGGGTGCCTGGTCTGCGGTTGCCAGCCACCGGAGCAGGATGCCGGCCAGTTCCCCCTGCTGCCAACTGGCCGTCACCTCCGCCTCCGTCCGCAACTGGAAGGCGGTTTCCGCGGCGTGGGGCAGGCACCGTTCGGCCACCAGCAACTGGAGCCCCTGGCGGCCGCCCGGCCGCGCATCCTTCAGGGCCGCGGCGATTTCCAGCGCGTTGAGAATGCCGGTCAGAACCGCGAAATCCGGGCCGGACAGGTCGGTCAGGGACCAGTTCGGGTGTCCGGGCAGTTCCGCCAGGACCGGTGCGGTTTCGGGAAACAGGGTATGCAGTGGTTGACGGGTCTGATGCTGCGGCAGCAGGCACAGCGCAACTTGCTGTATGCCCGTGACCGCGCGGACGGACTCCAGCCAGCGGGTCAGCGTGATGGAATGCTGCAGGTAACCGTCCAGGCCGGCAAGGCGGGTTTGCGTCCCGGTCCGAACCTGCAGGGCCGGATGGCGGCCGTACCGGATGTCCAGGGCTGCGGCCACAGTCAGACCTTCGGGCAGCGGCTGGGCCAGCAGCGCGGCCAGGGTGCCGTGTCCGTGGTGGTGCAGCAGACCGGTCACGTCCTCCAGCTCCGGATGCCCGGGCAGGTGCAGAGCCGGCGGTCCGGGACAGTCGCCGCACCGGAGCCAGCGGCGTTCCGGGCTGAAGGGTC
>JAPPAJ010000332.1 GCA_026705565.1 Caldilineaceae bacterium
CCATTCGGTCCCTCGTCCAGCCGTGATGGCGCCGGATCTCTTCCTCCCAGGCAGGATCGTCTATCAGGTTGTTCATTTCATGGGGATCCGTTTCCAGATCGAAGAACTGCCAGGGTTCGCCTCCGTTCACATCTCCCAACACTGTGTACTTGAAGCGTTCACTGCGGAAACCGCGCCAGGTTTCCACATGAAAGAGGCTGTTCGCTCGTGTTTCGGCCACATATTCGAGTAGGACGCCGGGACGGTCCGGTCCGGTATCCTCATTCCGGATCAGGGGGGCCAGGTTGGCCCCGGGCAGGGAGTTGGCGGGTTCAAGACCACACAGTCCCAGCAGGGTGGGAAACAGGTCCTCGGTACAGGTAGGGGCTGGCAGCCGCAGATTGGCGCGTTCCGGGTGACGGGGATCATGGACGATGAGGGGAATCCCTATGGATTCTTCGTAGGGATACTGCTTGTGCAGAGTGGGAATTCCGTGGCAGCCGCCCATCTCTCCGTGGTCCGAGAAAAAAACCACGATCGTGTCCTGGGCCAGACCCGTCTTTTCCAGCCAGGCCTGCAGGCGGCCCACATTCATGTCCAGGTTCTCCACCATGGCGTAGTAGAGACGGCGCAAGGTCAAGAAACGTTCCCGTTCCTCCTGATCCCGGGCATGGAAACTGGGGGGAACGGACATGGGCCGATCCTTCCACCTCGCCTCCAGGGCCGCCGGGGCTTCATAGGGGAAATGGGGAGGTTCCACCGAAATGACGCACGCGAAGGGCTTGTCCTTGTCGGTACGGGCCTCAAGGTACTCCATGGCCAGATTGAAGAGACCATCCGTCTGGTAGGTTTCAATGGGACGCGGCGTGGGATCGTCATCTTCGTAGTAGCAGGTATCAAAATGGCCGTTCCGCAATTCGAAACCCAGCCATTTCTGCCAGCGGCCCTGGTGGACCCGGGGCACAGGAGTCAGGTTGGCCTTGCGAGTGGAATGGCCCGGAAGCAGGGCATGCCCCCCGTAGAGATGCCATTTGCCCAGATAGATGGACTCATAGCCGCCGGCGTTGAATTCATCGGCCAAGGTTCGTTCCGCCGGAGACATGCGCCATTCAATACCGGGAACAAACCGGGAATGGGCATATTCTCCTGTCATCAGGGTGAAGCGGAAGGGCACGCAGATGGGATAGCTGGAGCAGGCGTTGGTGAAGGACACTCCGTTTTGTGCCAAGCGATCAATGTGGGGTGTTTCAACATTGGGATCTCCGAAAGCGGCGATGGCATCCCGCCGCAATTGGTCGCAGAACACCACGAGAAGATTGGGTCTGGTTTCCGGCACGGTATTTCCTCCCAACAATGGTGTGAACGGTTTTCGAACCCCCTTGGCCGGGGCGGGAATTAATCCCCCTGTTTTGGCTTGTGCAGACACTCGGGGAAGCGGCGGTCACTGCCCGAGGCAGGGGAGCACGGCTCCTGCCATGAAGCCTGATATCCCAATCGGACCCGGGCTTGGTCAGGATTCTTCCGACTCAGAGAACCCTTTCAGCTGTGCCCGCAGTCTGGCTACTTCCTGCTCCAATTCCGCGCGGGTCTGTGCCTCCCGGTCTGCACGGCGTGCCTCCTGGTCTGCGCGTCGAACCTCTTGAGCCACACGTCGAGCTTCTCGGTCCGCACGTTGAGCTTCCCGGTCCGCACGGCGGGTCTGCCGGAGACGGTCCGCTTCGGCTTCGGCCGGAGGCAGAAACCAGTCGCCCCGCTCCTCGTCCCACAGGCGCAGCTCCTCGGTGTCCAGCAGGCGGCCCCAGTGGGTGCCCAGTACCTCGCTGTTAAACGTCTCCGCCCCCAACTCCGCCTCCAACTCCGGCTGTAGCTCGCCGGCGATCGGCTGGTAGAGGCCCTCCTCCAGCCGCCAGCCCTCCAGACGCGGCTCCAAGTAGCCGCCGTGCGGGTCGTACAGCCAGTATTCGCGGATGCCCAGTTCAGCGTACAGGTGGTGCTTGTGGAACTGATCCTGCCGGTGCGTGGCGCGGCTGGACATTTCCATCACCAGATCCGGGGCCTTGCCCACCTCCCACAACCGGTAGGACGTGTCCCGCGGCGGGGTGAAATCCAAGACCACCATGACGTCGGGCGTCACCGACGGGGCCGGACCGGTGGCGCCGGGCGGCAGTTCCCGGTAGTAGAAAATGTAGTCCGCGGTCACCAGGCACTCCACATCGCGCAGGTGGTAGCTCATGGCCAGCTGGGCGTACTGCATGGCAAGACCGTGGGGCAGGGAAGAGGCCATGGGCTCGTCGGTCTCCAGGGGATAGAGGACATCCAGTTCCGCGTGTCCGAGGGCCTGTGGCGGAGCGGGGGCAGGCGGTGGCAAACGCATCGGTTGTCTTCCTTGGTGGCCGTACGCGGCGGCAAGTCCCCTCCTGACCGCAGAGGCCGGCGGGTCTCCCATTCTAGTCGATGGCAGGGAGTGGTGCGGTGGTGCGCAAAAGGCTCACACGGATGCCATGACAAGCACTTGGCCCATGTCGTCCAACATACTTGGGCAATGAGTGCAGACGGCGGTTATGGGAGGGACCGGCATGGGGTTGCCACACTGCAACTCTTCATACCCTGTACCGGTCCCCTTTGTGCAAGGCCGTACGCTTCCACGGCCAAGGGAAACCGCCCCGATACGACGGCGGCAGGTCACGGCTGATTGTGTTTCCACTGCTGGTACAGTCTGTTCAGTTCGTAGGCCACCGCGTCTCCGATGCACACATCGCACACACCGCAGGGCAGATCATCCCAGCCGCATTCACCCGCCTCGGCAAATTCGCCTCCCATGAGGATGGCCTCCGACTTCCTTTCCTCCCGCTCGGACAAAGGCATGCGCTGGATCAGTTCTGTGACAAGGATTTTGACGGCGGACGACGTATCTTTGGCCGCTTCCACTTTTGCCCATGTGTGTGGCGACAGACCAAGCGCTTCGTGCCCGCCGACCAGCAGTTCCTCGATCGTGGCCTGATGCGGCAATTCGTGGTGGGTTGTCAATAGAACCAAGGCGATGGCAAACAACCGCATCGACTGTTTCGGTGTCAGTTCCGTGAGTTTCGTGTCCAAGTTTCCTTCCTTGTGGCTGCCGCGATAGTGGTTCCGGTTCCTGATTGACGTGGCGGGATGCGCCTTCGCCCCGGAGGACCTTTCCGTATCAGTCCAGCCATGATCCTGGACGGTGTCCGACAGGGCATCCGGTTTCCGTGTGTGGACGGCATTGGCTTCCCCAGGCGCGTGACATCGACCTTGCCCACGGCAGTCGCCCTGTGCGCGTCATGCCGAAGGGTATGGTGGACATGATTGGGGACGGTTTCAATAGGGGCGGGAGCAACAGTGACGCAAGGGGGCCGGGAAGATGCGGGACTTCGGTTCTCGCAACCATACCCATACTCCAATCATGGCAGGAATCCAGCCGGTCGGTTTGGCTGTCCCATGTCGGCAGAATGGCCAGTTGTCACGTAGGGGTGTGTTGCCGGTCCAAGCCGCCATCCCATACGTTGTCGGAGCGGCCACCCCCTTCCGATACTTCCTCGACTTATACCAATCCAGCATGATCAAGGCGTTTCAGCGGCTGTGGGCAGGGCTTCCAGGGCTGTCCGGATCCAGCCCCAGCCGCACAGTTTCTTGACCCGCTCCGGACCCGTCTGCCAAGCCCGCAGGATGGGCTCCAGGGCCTCCTGCTTGGCCTGCAGGTCCGGATAGACCCGGCCCTCGAGGGCCCGCCGCAACTCCCGGAAGAAGCGCTCGACCGGGTTCAGTTCGGGGGCGTAGGGCGGCTGCACCACCTGGGGTGCGTCCACGGCCTGCATGTCCTCCCCCCGATGGCCGCCGGCCCCATCCCAGACCCAGCCGTCGATGTTCGGGTCCTCCGCCCAGACCTTCCCAACGCGGGCCATCTCCTCGCCCTTCATGTTCTTCTGCCAGGCCCACCACAGCCGTCCCGTCATCGGATCGATGGCGACTGCCACATAGAGGTACTTCCAGCCAATTTGCACCGCCTGGGAGACCGCCACCCCGCGCGGGGCCCACACCTTGCGCACCTGGCCGCGCAGCCCCACACGCATCTCGTCGCCCCACACGATCCCCTGTCCCGCCTGCAACCCGGCCGCCTTCAGCCGTGCCTTGAGCCCCCCTTTTTCCAGGCCTCCTGGGCCTGGGGGTCGGCCTGCGTATGCCGGGGCCGCGGCGTCTTGAGCCGGATCCCCAGCCGCGGCAGCAAGGTGTACATACTGCCAATCGTGTAGACCACCCCGAACTGCTCCTCGATCCAGTCCCGCACCGCGCCCGCCGTCGCAAACACTCCCTGGGCTGCTTCCGCCACCAGCTGCTGCTCCTGGTCCGGGGTCAGGTAGGAGGGCTTGCCCGCACCGCCCCGCCGATGGGACCGCACCGCGGCCAGGCCCCCCTCCCGGTACCACTGCAGCCACCGGTGCACACTGCGCAACCCCACGCCCACCGCGGCCGCCACCGCCGCCGGGGACTCGCCCCGGCGCAGCAGCCATAGGGCCTGCAGCCGCGTGCGCACTTCGATCACGGTTTCGGCGCGGTACCGCGCATGCAGGGCCGTCTCACTATCCTCAGCGGCCCACGCGACCGCGATCTTGCGGGCCATGGGCCCCTCCCGCCAAGTGGCATCCTTTCAATGCCACCACTATACTGGATTGGTATGATACCCCTAGCTCCAGCCGGCTTGCGCCTGTATGCGCATCGCCTTGAAACCGTACTCGGCGGAGGTCTACCGGTGCAGCCGCCGGTTGAGGCCATGCGGTGCAGGAGGAACATGGACGCGGGGCGATAATAGGCCTCCGGGCACAGGAACCGCTTGATCCCTCATGTCCATACGTCCCAGGAGGAAACCCATGCCTGCCAACCAAGGCCTGTTGGAACGTATCACGGCCCGTCCCGATGTCTTCGGGGGGAAGCCCATTGTCCGCGACATGCGAATATCCGTGGAACTTATCCTCAGCCTGCTGAGCCAAGGTGCCACACAGGAGGAATTGCTGGAAGATTATCCCGGTCTGGAACCGGAGGACATTCGGGCCTGCGTCGCCTATGCCCATGCTGTCATTGCCGGGGATAGGCTCGACGCGGTTTCGGTGGCCGAAGCGTGAGGTTTCTGGTTGACAGGTGTGCTGGACATCGATTGGCGGAGTGGCTCCGCAACACTGGACATGATGTGCTTGAGGCCCTGACCGTTGGCCCGGATCCCGGCGACAGAGCCCTGTTGGAACTGGCGGAGTCGGAGAATCGGGTCCTCATCACAATAGACAAGGATTTCGGAGAACTGATTTTCCTGCACGGAGCGTCCCACGCCGGGCTCATACGCCTACCCGACATTCGGATGCCACAACGGATCGAAATGGTCGAAGAGATCATTGCCATCTACGGTCCCGAGCTTGAGGAACGTGCCGTGATTACCGTACAAGGTCGGCGCATCCGCATTTCACATTTGCCGCAGTAACCTGCTGGCCTGAATCCTGGCCCCTTGGAACCCAACCAATCAAGGGCTTGCACGCTTTCAGCCGGTTGCTGTCCACGCCTCCTGCAACATGGCGGACGATGAGGCAGCTGCTCGGAGTCCATACGAGGCCCGACGACTGGCTCTATCAGGATCTCGATCGGGGGTCCACTGCAGCTCGTACCTTGTCTTCGAGTGTCCGAAACATGACCGTTGGCAGACGCAACAGAGGGTGGATTGCCGTCTTCCGAGGCGCCTGCTCAAAGTCGGCATTGTCGCCCCCAGCGGCAGGGTCAATGGTCGGCCCG
>JAPPAJ010000211.1 GCA_026705565.1 Caldilineaceae bacterium
GCGAGGGCGGCCGCACCGTCGGCGCCGGCTCCATCACCGAAATCCTCGACTAGTCATCCAAGGCGTGTAGCTCAATTTGGCAGAGCATCGGTCTCCAAAACCGAAGGTTGCGGGTTCAAGTCCTGCCGCGCCTGTTTTTTCTTCCCGTCTCCCAGCACGCCGGACACGCCCCCGATGACCCGATCCGCCACCGCCGCCGCCGGCATGCCCAGCCGCGTGCTGCGCTTCTTCCGGGAAGTGCGCACCGAACTGTCCAAGGTCACCTTCCCGACACGCGAGGAAGGCATTCGGTTGACCACCGTGGTCATGCTGGTAACCCTGGCCGCCGCCGGCTGCCTGTATGCGCTCGATCTGGCCTTCAGCTACGTGATCACCTGGATCATCACGCTCTAGGCCGGCCCAGCCCCTTCCCTGCCACAGAACAGAGCAAGCCATGGAATCCAATTTCGACGCCGGGCTGCCGCCGGAGCCCCAGGAAGACGGGCTCGACGACCTGGACACGGCCGAGGATTTGCTGCTGGAAGAGGAAGCCGCCGCCACCGGCTGGTACGTGGTCAACTGCTACTCCAGCAAGGAGCACCAGGTCAAGGCCAATCTGGATGCCCGCCGCCAAACCCCGGTCATGAATGAAGACGGCGAATTCATCGATCTGCGGGATTTCATCATCGATGTCATCGTCCCCACCGAAACCGAAATCGAAATTCGGGACCAGCAGCCCAAGGAAGTGGAACGGCAACTCTTTCCGGGCTACATCCTGGTCAAGATGAAGCTGGACGCGCAACAGAGACTGAACGAGGATGCCTGGCTTTGTGTGCGGGAGACCCCGGGCGTGACCGGCTTTGTCGGCATTGGCCACGAACCGACCCCCCTGTCCAACAACGAGGTTGAACAGATCATGTCCCGCATCGAGTCGCCGGAGCCCAAGGTCAAGGTCAGGTTCCAGCTGGGCGAGCGCGTGCGCATCACCAGCGGACCCTTCGCCGAATTCGCCGGCTCGGTGGACGAGCTGCAGCCGGACAAGGGCAAGGCCCGCGTGCTGGTCAGCATCTTCGGCCGGGACACGCCGGTCGAGGTGGAGATTGTCCACTTGGAGCAGCTGGGCTGATCCGGCCCGCCCCCCAATCAGCCACAGGACCACAGGTGAACTGACGCAATGGCAAAGAAACTCAAGGCGCTCGTGAAACTGCAGCTGGATGCCGGCAAGGCCAATCCGGCACCACCCGTGGGCACCGCGCTCGGCCCCCACGGCATCAACATCATGGGCTTCTGCAAGGAGTACAACGCCCGCACCCAGCAGCAGGCGGGCCAGGTGATTCCGGTCGAGATCCAGATCTTCACCGACGGCTCCTTCAGCTTCATCACCAAAACCTCGCCGGCCTCCGACCTGATCAAAAAGGCCATCGGCCTGGACAAGGGCAGCAGCGTGCCCCACATGGAAAAGGTGGGGGTCATCAAGCGGGATCAGGTGCGCGGCATTGCCGAAACCAAGATGAAGGATCTGAACGCCCGGTCCATCGAGGCGGCCATGCTCATGATCGAGGGCACGGCCCGCAGCATGGGCGTCACGGTCGAGGACTGACCGGTCCACCCGCCCGAACCCAACCCATCCCTGCAGGAGACTCACCATGGCAAAGAAGAGCAAGCGCTACCGCAAGGCCGCGGCCGACCTTGACCGCAAGACCACCCATTCCCCCGAAGAGGCCATCCGCGTCGTCAAGGAGCGAGCCAGCGCCAAGTTCGACGAATCGGTGGAGTTGCACCTCAGCACCTCGCTGGATCCCCGCAAGTCCGAAGAGCAGATCCGCGGCGTCACGACCCTGCCCCACGGCACGGGGCGCACGGTCCGCATCGTGGTCTTTGCCGGGCCGGACGGCATCCCGGTGGCCGAGGCGGCCGGTGCCGACGAGGTGGGCGGCGAGGAATTGGCTGCGCGCATCCAGCAGGGCTGGACCGACTTCGACGTGGTCCTGGCCACCCCGGACATGATGCGGGTGGTGGGCCGTCTGGGCCGCATCCTGGGCCCGCGGGGCATGATGCCCAGTCCCAAGGCCGGCACGATTGTCAACGCGGACCAGCTGGGCACCATCATCGACGAAACTCGGAAGGGCCGCGTGGAGTACCGCGTGGATCGTACCGCCGGCATCCACTGCGGCATCGGCAAGGCCAGTTTCGAGCCGCACATGCTGCACGAGAACATGGCCACCATCATGTCCGCCATGGTGCGGGCCAAGCCCACCACCGTCAAGGGCACCTTCATCAAGAGCGTGGCCCTGGCCTCGACGATGGGACCCGGCGTCTCCGTCGATGTCAACCAGGCCATGCAGATGCAAGAGGACGGCTAGTCGCCCCTGCAGCCGGACCGTTCCACGGCTCCTGGAGACCGGCGAGGCTGTCATAATCCATTGTGACAGGACTTTGGTCCTGTTCCAGTCGGCTTCTCCGCGCCTGGTCTTCCGTCCCATCCGGATGCTGGCATGCCGGGCTCGGGTGGTTCCGTCGAAACAAGCTGTCATTCCCAACCGGACCCGCTGCACTGAGTCCCCATTCGGCTCACATGGGAACGACCTTGCGGGCCGTGGAAGGCCGTGTATGCTTCCATTCCGGTTGGGTTTCGCTCTCCAATTGACAATGGAGCAGGGCTGTGGAGATTGAAATATCTTCATCCGAAAGGTCCGCCGAGCAACTTTCCGCTGCCAATCTGCAACGGGCTGTACAAGCTGTCCTGCGCGACGGATACGTCATCCTGCGCGATGTGGTCGACCCTGATCACTTGGACAGCTTGCTGCCGCGCATGACGGCCGATTCCAAGCGCTTGATCGCAGCGGAGCAATGGGGCGGCGCAGGACGTCTGCCCGGACACCTGCAACAGGCGCCGCCTCCGTTGGCCCCGTTTGTGTTCCGGGACATCGTGGCAAATCCGTTTGCCGTCCAGGTGACCCACAGAATCCTGGGCGACGGCCTGTACAACCGTTTCTACAACGGCAACACGAACTGCCCCGGAAGCCGGATGCAACCCCTGCACGCGGACGCGGCACCCCTGTGGTCCAACCTCGAAACCGCGCATCCCCCGGCTGCCCTAGTGGTTAATGTATCCCTCGTGGATGTCACCAAAGACAATGGCAGTACGGAGTTGTGGCCCGGCACCCACCTTCTTTCCCTCGGCGGTGCTCGCCGCGTGGACCCCAAAACCGAAGCCCAAAGACGGGTTGAGGTGTCGCCTGTCAGGGCCAATGCGGCCAAGGGCAGCCTGGTCATACGCGACGTGCGTCTTTGGCACAGGGGCATGCCCAACCTGTCAAATCAAATCCGCCATATGATCGCGATGGTGCACAACATCCATTGGCTGGCCCGACCGGATCGACTGTGGTTTGACAGTGGCTGTCAAACTGAATTTCCCCAGGATGGACCGCTTGACCACAACGCACAATTCACGGAGCGCCCGCTGGATTACCTCTTTGTGCGCTACGCCCATCCTGCGAAGCAGGAGACCGATCAGTAGGGTTTGTTCCCTGCCAACCGGCTGGACACGCCCGTGGAGATTTCGGCATGTTTCGGCACGTCGGGATGATGGGCCAAGCTGATGCAGGATGTCAGGGCGGGTAAACTGGGCTGGCAAACATCAGGATCAACGAAATGAGGTGAGATCGGATGAAGTCTGTGTACTTGGCCAATCCTTACGGATTCTCGAAACAGCAACGACAGCGCCTCCTGCCGGAGATAGTGGAGGCCCTGGAAGCCATCGGCTTGGAGGTTTGGGAGCCCTTCTCCCGAAACAATCAGGAGGAGCGCGGCCAGGAAGGCTGGGCCTACCGGGTGGGGCAAGCCGATTTTCGCGATGTCAGGGAATCCGACGGAATTGTCGCCATCGTCAATGGCTGGCCACCCGACGAGGGCGTCATGGTGGAACTGGGCATGGCGATCGCCCTGGGCAAGCCCACGTTCCTGTTCCGGGACGATTTTCGCGTTGGCACCGATTCCATTGAATACCCGCTCAACCTGATGTTGTTTACCGGGTTGCCCCAAAAGGGTTGGGAGGACTATTACTTCAATTCCATTGAAGAGTTGGCATCTCCCGCCAAGGCACTGGTTCCCTGGGTGAAGGGGGAGCTGGTTCCCTGACGTGACGGCCGCACTGTCTCTTGTGAAGGCTGTGGCAGTAAGTAGACAGGGGTTGGTGCAAAAACCCAAACTGTTCCTTTACCTGGTACATTCCGGTACCGGGGGCGGGTGATGCGCTCTCGGTTGATGGGGGCTCCGTTGCATGCCCCCGCAACTCGAGTCCGGGGCGGGCAGTCCCCACCGCTGTCCTGGTTCGTTCCGCGAGCAGGGCACGCACCTCCCTGTAGGGCATGTACAACGTTATCTCCTCGTCGTACAGCCTCGCCAGAATGTTGCAGGCGGCATTGACGTCCGCGTCCAGCACAACCCCGTCGCAACAGTAAAACCGGTCCCAGCGACGACGGCCCTGCAACAGGCCCGTGCGGGAGTCGATTTGCGATGTGTAGGCCGGATTGACCAATGCCGGCGCAGAACCTCTGCGCCGAGATATCGAGGTTGGGGTGTCCGCCATCACGCCCTTGCCCCAGCCGCTCAGACGGCGGTTGGTGTCCCTGTGGCGGTATCTGGCGGACTTCATGCGTGCGGACAGGTCCTCGCAGGCGATGATGCCGGTCTTGTCCACGACGGCGTGGGCAGCCTGGCAGAGATGGTTGCGCACCTGCTTGTGGTGCAGGGTCCGCCGCCGGCCCCACTTTTGGTTGCCGAGATTGTTCTTCCAGATGGTGTCGGCCTTGCGGGTATTGCCCTTGGCCGCATGCTTCTGCTCGATGTCCCGGAGCCGGTTGCGCCGTTGTCCCTTGACCTTGTGCCGGTCGCTCTCCGCGGACAACAGGTCGCCCAGGTCCCCGCCATGGCGCTCCCCGTCACTGTCCGTGTAGGCTTCCATGTAGCCCTTGTCCACCCCCACCGTAGCCGGACCGCAGGGCCGTGTGCTGCACACCTATTCCTCGTCCACCGCGTAGTGGATCTCCACCTGGCCGTTGGGTTGCAGGAGGATGCGCAGGGTGCCGGAGGGCAGGTGTGTGCCCTTGAGGGGAATGGCAATGCGTTGGCCGCGTTCCAAACCCTGGAGGTACACCCAAGCCCGCCCGTGCCAGACCTTGGTGATGTAGGACCCCGCGTCGGCCACGATCCGGTTCATCACATGGGACCGGCCGCCCCGCCACTGCTTCCGCATCTGCCGGTGCAGGAACGGGTCCTCGTCCCAGCGGTTCCGCTGGGCAGGCTGTACAGACGCTCGCGTTCGGCACGGTTCCCCCGCGTGCGGTGCCGGATGGCCTTCCTGACGGGCACCTTGGCCGCCTCCCGTGCCGCCGCGATGTCGCCCAGGGCATCGGCCAGCGCGGCCTTGCCCAGCCGCGCCGGCAGCCCGTGCCAGTCACAGCCCTCCGCCATCCAGCAATCGCGGATCTCGTAGGGGGATTGAAGGACCGTGGACACTCCGCTGCATCTTTGCCACGCATCCGCGCGCACCTGTCCGCACAGGACCGCGATCCGCGCCAACCAGTCGTACTTGTCCCGGTTCAGCCCTGGGCTGTGAAGTACACGCGTGACCTTCTCAGCCATCGACCGCGGCTTCCCGGATCTGCTTCCGGTACCGGCGCAAACCGGACAGACGGCCGGAGAAGCTGTCGACCACGGCCATCAGGTCCTCGACCCACTCCGCCTGCGGGGACAGG
>JAPPAJ010000008.1 GCA_026705565.1 Caldilineaceae bacterium
GGTCCGGGTCGAAGAACGCGGCGTAGGCATCGCCCATGTACTTGCAGGTGTACCGAACAATTTCGTAGCTGTAGTCCTTCAGCCACTCGTGGCCGGGTGCGTTCCGCAACTGCGTGAACCGCTTGCCCAGCGTAAAGAAGGTCGGATCACCCGGACCCTCCCCCGGCTTGCCGGCCGCCTTCCATGTGCGGTAGTCCGTCTCGTGCCCGGCCAGCACGTGGTTCCAGGCGAACCGGCAGGCGCCTGCCAGTTGTTCGAGGTACCGGCCGTTCGCGGCCGTGCCGGGATACAGACGCACGCGCAGCGTCCGTGTGACGGTCGGAGGCTCTTGCGTTGTGGACTGCGGGGTGCTTGCCATGGTGTCATCTTCACCGTGTCCGGTTGAGGGCCCGGGTTGCAGTCGGGTCCTCTCTTCCGCATTAATTATAGCACAAGAGTTCGGATGTCAACTATTGGATATAAGCCCCTTGGGTTTCCCATGCCGGGCTGTCAATCCGACTGCCGGGCCCGGGCGTAAATGGCCTCAACCAGCAGTGCCAGATCGCCGTTCCCGGACTGGTCCGCGGCGGGCGGAGGCCCAAGCCGATAGGCCGGTGCCACGGCGTCGTCCCTGTTCTCCACATACCTGTGCAGCGACCGAATGGCACGCATGTCGCCCCAGAACTCGTCGTGCAAGTCCGCTTCGCGCCCGGACGTCGCAGCCGCGCCTCCCGAATGCCTGCGCCCGGACTGTGCCTGTTGGAGATGGGCCATGAGCCCGGCCAGGTCGTCCTGGTGAAGTCCCCGCAACCGAAACAGGACTAGGGGATCCTGTTCCAGCAGCCATCCCGTTTCGACCAGCACCGCCATGCACCAGGGGCAGGGAATCTGCTCCGAATGCGGAGCCACATTGAGTTGAAGCTCCTCCATGCCCGAGGGCCAGAGCCCCCTCCCGCTGTCCGCCAGGAGGCTCAGGACCTCCGCCGACATCCGTTGCCCGCCACGCTGGCCGGCTTCCAGAATGCGGTCCGCGTCCGCGTTCAGTGATTGGTACCAGTCCGCCACCGGGTATCGGGGCAATCCCGCCGTGACCGTAATCCGCCTCTGGGACTGGTGCCGCACCGTGGCCACAATCCGGTTTCCCTTGATGTCCAGGGACATGATTTCGACCGTGGCGGCACATTGCCGGGCGAAGTTGCGCAGGCGCGGGTTGTCGGCAAACAGGGCACCGTCCCACCGCGCGTACCATCCCTCCGGGCCACCGGACACCGGATCCCGGACCATTTCGAGGGGATCCACGTTCATGGCAGGGCCCGCGGCACGTCCGGATGACGCAAAGTCAGCAATTCGTATAACTGGTCGTTGGACAGTTCGGTCAGCCACTCCGTGCCGGCACCCAGGATGTCGCGCGCCAGCTGTCCCTTCTGCCGAATCAAGCGGTCCACGTGTTCCTCGACCGTCCCGGCCATGATGTACCTGAACACCTGTACGCGCCTGGTTTGTCCAATCCGGTGGGCGCGGTCGGTCGCCTGGTCCTCAACCGCGGGATTCCACCACCGATCGAAGTGATACACCTGATTGGCAGCCGTCAGGTTGATGCCCACGCCCCCGGTCCTTACGCTCAGGACAAGCACAGGACAGGCCTGCCCGCCCTCCTGGAAGCGATCCACCATCTGCTGCCGGGTCCCGTGCGGTACGCGCCCGCTGATGAATTCGGGCGTAAAGCCCAAGCGCTGCGCGATGTGGGCCTGGAGAATTTGTCCCATGCGAACGAAGGTGGTGAACACCAGCACCTTGTTCCGGCCGTCCAGCGACTCCGTCAGCATTTCCGTAAAGCGATCCAACTTGCCGCTGCGGCCCCCGTACTCCGGATTGTCCGAAAGGGTCTCGTCCTCGTCCAGCAGGGCCGGATGGTTGGCGATCTTGCGCAGTTGGGTCATGAGGGCCAGAATCGAACCCCGCCTCCGCATGCCGTCCAGCTCGCGGATGTGCGGCAGGGAGGCCTCCACGGCCCGGGCATACTGGTCCGTCTGCTCGGACGACAGGTCGCAGATTACATCGATCTCCTGTTTCTCGGGCAGATCGGAAATCACCTCGGGATCCGACTTCAGGCGACGGAGAACGAACGGCTGGACAATCCGCTGCAGCTGCCCCAGTTTTTCCCCGTTGCTCTCGCCTTCGATGGGCTGAATGAAGCGACGCTTGAAGTCCTGCTGGGACCCCAGAAACGCTCCGTTCAGGAAATCCAGGATGCTCCAGACTTCCAACAGCCGGTTTTCAATCGGCGTACCGGTCAGGGCAAAGCGGTGCCGGCAGCGCAGGCTGCGCACGGCCATGGTCTGTTTGGCGGACGGATTCTTGATGTTCTGGGCCTCGTCGAGCATCACGGTATGCCAATGGATGCGGCCCAACACCGCCTGGTCCACACGCGCCGTGCCATAGCTGGTCAGCACCACATCCGTTTCCCGCACCCTTGCGTACAGGTCCGCCTGCCGGGCGCGGCCGCCGCCATGGTGGAGCATGACCCGCAGGCCCGGGGCGAAGCGTTGCAGTTCCCGCTTCCAGTTGCGCAGAACACTGGTCGGACAGATGAGCAACCTCGGCCTGCGGCCTTCCGGCGACGGAGTCCGTTCCTGCTCCAGAAACAACGCGATGGCCTGGATGGTCTTGCCCAGCCCCATGTCGTCGGCCAGGCAGGCACCCAATCCGATTTGGTGCAGATACCACAACCAGGCTAGGCCGCGCCGCTGATAGGGACGCAGCGTGCCCACGAAACCCGGCGGTTCGAACCGTTCCTCGTCCCGCGCCACGGACCGGATGCGCTGCCAAATGGTGCGCAACCGGTCGGGTACCGTTACCCCCGAGACCTCCAGGGCCTGGAACTCCCGGTAACCGCTTCCAAAACGGGCATAACGGCTCGTGTTCCGCGTTTCCCCATGCTCGTCGTCGGCTTGCTCCTGCATGATTTGCAGGGCCTGCAAAAGGCCCACGCGGCGGGATGCCCCCCGCGTGGCCAGAAGATGCCGTGCCGCCCTAATCTGACCCTGATTGACCTGCAGCCATTGTTCGTTCATGTACACCAGGGGCGAACCGGCCATGGCAATTTGGCTCAGGCCGATGTCGTCCAGCGGGTCGCCGTCCACAGTCAAGGCATATCCGATTTCGTACTCTCCGAATGCCGCCTGTGCGGATGCTTCGTGCTCCTCGTCGACCTCCCGCACATCCAGGTGAATCTGAAGACGGCTCCGCTCGGCGTCGGTCCACCAAACCGGCAGATGAACCTGGAAGCCCGCGCCCATCAGGGCAGGTGCATCCTTGGTCAAAAACCGGTAGGCCTCTTCCCGACTCAGTTCAATTGCCTGGAGGCCGGGTTGCCGCACCAGGGGCTGCACGCAGGAACTGTGCCGACTGGCTGCACGCAGCCCCGCAATCAAACGGGCTCCCATCAGAGGATCGGGATCCGCGCCGGTCGCATGGGCGCGGTGATCGCCATGGAATCCAATTCCGCCGTTGAGCCGGTCGGCGGCAATCCCCTTCCGGCCTTCCGTAAGGCGGTCATGCCAAGCATGGGAACCCAACATGTCGTCCGCGGCCAACGCGACCTGCAATTGCCACGGTCCGTCCCCATCCGCCTGACCCGCGGCCTGCGGGTCCAGGAGTTCAAAGGCCAACGCGATGTCGCCGGATTGACTGCCGAACGCCCTGGATATCCACTCCTGCCACTCCCCCTGCATTTGGCGTCGCTGTTCCGGTTCGGCTTCCACAACACCGTTGACCAACAGCCGACACCACTGATCCTGCACTTCCACCGATCCCGACCGGGGGGCGTCGGACACCTGCCGGAACCTGTCGTCCGAGCCCACGGCCGCCGCCGCCGCCGCCATGCGTTCATGCACCACCGCATTGACGAAACTGGTCAATAGCGATGCTGCATCCCGGTCTCCGGCCACATTGTCGGCAAAGGACAGGTTCACCCCCGGCATGCACCTGGCGAACTCCTGGAATCCCAGGTCCGCTTCGCGGCCGTACTGCCACGGGCTCCATTGCACCTGCCACCCGCCTTGAACCGCTTGCAGAAATGGCACGGCCCGCCCGGCTCGTACCAAGGCCAAGGCATACTCTGCGGCCTGCCCCCAATAGCGCAGGTCCGACCCGGGCACGAAGTATCGGTTGAGCGCCGCGCCGGCCTGCTCCGTGTCGGGCCCACCGGAGGACGAACCGGTGGCGAAGCTGAGAAGCCCGTTCAGGACCCTGAGCGCCGGGCCGATGGCCAAGTCCAGGCCCAGAACACGGAATTCCTGCATGCTCGAGACATGCAGATTATGAGACCGGACGCCATTGTCCGGTACAGGCAGGTGCGCTGCCCTCTTGGCCAAGGGCAAGTCGCCCTGCGCAATGTCGACCAGAAGGCTGCGGAGCCTATGGCGCAACACGGCGGGCGCCACCAAACCCGGATGCACCGGAACCCGGGAACCCCGGTTGCGGAGCTTGCGCGCCGGCGCGCGGGAACTCCGCTCCGGACGGCGGGGTTCCTGCCTGCCAGCGGGGGGGGATTCGGCCCACAAAAACAGGCACGCCGACTCGCCCGGCGAAGCGGCAATCCACGTGGCATGAAGGGTGGAGGGCATGGAGACCGCGACCGTTGTCTGACTCTGCTGACCGGCCGCACCGGGTCACCAAACAGGCAAATCCGCCCTCGGTCATAGTCCGAAGGCAACCGCGCAGTATAGCACCGCCCCGGCTCCGAGCCCCAACCCGACCAGACCGGAAAAGCCCCGGACCAATCCCCCGCGGCCAAGACGCGGCAGGTCTCGATGCATGTCCGCAAACCTGTGGTTCGCAACCCCTGGGGACGTGTCAACACCACCGTCGCGTCCGCAAGATTCAAGGCCGTACGATGCGTTCGGATGGCCTTGCCCGGAAACACCAAGTACTCGGCGATGCCCGCACGCGCGTACCGACACCGCGTGCCTCCCGGATTCTGGCGCCGAGTGCCCGGCGAGGTGATCGCCACCACCAGGTCCGGCCGGGACACCGACCCAGTCGCGCCTCCGTACTTGCAACGCGCAACCGGCACCAAGCACCGGGAAGTCGATCGAATTCCGACGCGTATTGGTCCCAGGCCGGAATCTTTCTCTATAATGCCCGGTTTCATGTCCAGCAGTCCCATGCAACCGGGAAACTACCCATGTACAAGACACACACCTGCGGAGAGCTGCGCCTCTCCCACTGCGATCAGACAGTGGTTCTGGCAGGCTGGGTCAATGTGCGCCGGGACCACGGCGGACTGATTTTCCTGGACCTGCGCGATCGCTTCGGCATCACCCAGGTTGTGGTCGATGCGGACAGCCACCCGGACGCCCATGCCATTGCCAGCCAGGCGCGGTCGGAGTTTGTCCTCAAGGTGGCCGGCACCGTCCGCGAGCGCCCGGAAGGCTCGGCCAACCCAACCTTCGCCACCGGCGAAGTCGAACTGGCCGCCCGGGAGGTGGCGATCCTCAACCGCTCCGAAACCCCGCCGTTCTACATCAGCGACGAAGCAGACGAAACCGACGAGACCCTGCGCCTGCAATACCGCTACCTGGACCTGCGACGGCCAAGGATGCTGCGGAACCTCCGTCTGCGGCACGCCATCATCAGCGACATCAGGGCCTACCTCGCGGAGCGGGACTTCATCGAAGTCGAAACCCCCCACCTGCTCAAAAGCACCCCGGAGGGCGCGCGCGACTTCGTGGTTCCGAGCCGACTGCAGCAGGGCA
>JAPPAJ010000192.1 GCA_026705565.1 Caldilineaceae bacterium
TCCTTACCCTTGCGCATGCGCTGCAGCCGCCGGCGCACGGTGCGCCGCATGTGCACGACGCACAGCTGCCGGTCCAGCCCGCAGCCCTGCAGGGCCTTGCGGAAGGCGGGGTCGTCGTCGGTGACCAGGGTATGCACGCCGCGGGCTTCCAGCTCCCGGAAATAGGCGGTCCCGTCGAAATCCGGCCCCGTGCGACGCAGATCGCGGGGCCGGCCCTCGCGGTCCAGGACCACGGCCACCGGCTGTTGCCGGCCCTCCAGGGGCAGCCAGGTTTCGTCCAGCAGGACCATCCCGGGCAGCTTCGCGGTCGAGTCCCAGGGAGCTTCCGCCTGCAACCGCTGCACGTCCCGCCACAAGCTGGCGGGGCTCACGAAGCAGCCCAGGACCTCCAGGCTGGCCGCGGTCGCGCGCAGGCTGACGCCGAGCCCGTACAGGCGCATCAGGGTTGCCTGCCAGGACCGCGTGCGCGGCTGGCGGGTCACGTCCTCCGGCGGGCGGCAGGGACCCAACAGCAGCAGATGGCGCTCGTAGCAGCCGTTGCGCCAAAAGACGCGCCGGCCGCAATGGGGACACGCCTCCGGCGGACCGGGGTCCGCAAGTTGACGCGCGGGATCTTCAGGGACTACCGTGAAAGACATGGCGGGAGGTCCTTGCTTGGGTTGATTGCAGTCAAACCAAGGGTACAGGGCCTCTCATCTTGTTCCGGGCCTCGACCGCTTTCAACGAAAGTGAAACAGTGCCACCGGCGCATCCAGGGAGGTGCCTCTCGCTGATATACAATCGCGTAGGTGCCATGTCATGAGTAGGCACAACACACGACACTCCCCCTCGTGGACTGCAACGACCTTGTCACGGCGGCATTGGCCGCAGGCGGACATCGGGTGCGGTACTCTCCGGCCCATGTCCAGAAGCTATTCTTCCTGATTGATCGGGAGTTGGCTCCACACGTGGGTGGACCGTACTTCCGGTTTGAACCTTTCCATTACGGCCCCTTTGATCGCGAAGTGTACAGGGTCCTCGATGCCTTGGCTTCCATGGGGCGGCTCGACACGGTTGCAAAAGGGAATTTCTTCATCTATCGCCTGACAGAAATGGGGCAGGCGGTGGGTGATGCCATCTTGGCTGCCCGCCCACCCGAGGTTGCGGCATGTCTCGGCGAGTGTGCCCGTTGGGTTCGAGTTCAGTCGTTTCGGAGCCTGGTCATGGAGATCTACGCACGATATCCGGACATGGCAGCCAACAGCCGGGTCCCCGACTTGGTGGAACGGGCCCGGGAGAGAAGGCAGACCCAATCCAAGAGCCGCGCCTTCGTGCGGGGGGTTGGAAGCATTCTGAATCTGGCTCCCAGAACCCCCAATCCCTTCCAGGACGATGTCCAGAAGGCGTTGGCTGACGACTGGCATGCAATCGGGGACGATTGGCGGAACCTGGCTGCTCCGTTTCCCAAGTTCCCACACGGATGAGTGACGATACCCGGAATCCGGAGTCGGATTCGGACCCGGCGCGCAATTCGGACCCTGTTGAGCCGGTACCTGTGCCGCGCGAGGGCGCTGAAAGTGACGAATCGTTCCTTGAACTGCGAGCCGAATCGCATGTTGGGCCACTTCCGCACCCTACAACCCTTGCCGAATACGACCAATGGGTACCCGGTACCGGGAAAGCCATCGTAGACAATTGGCTGAAGGAATCGAAGACTCGCAGAGAAACCCATCGGTGGACCGCGGTCCGTATCCCCATAATCGGTCAGGTGATGGGTTTCATAGTGGTTGCAGGCGCACTGGTGATTAGTGGATACGCGATACATCTGGGGCAATCGTTGGCGGGGTTTGGTGTGGTCTTCGCGGCTCTTGCTTCCGTGGCGGGAGCATGGATCGCGGGCAGAAGGCCATGACGAGGGTCCTCTTGGGTGGGTACGTCAAACACCATAGTAGGTATCCTCGCCGTCTCTGCGCCCGGAACCAATATCAACGAAATTGAAACGGTGCCTTCACGAGATGCCGAGATCGCGGAAGGTCATCGGCACAACACTCGACGACGGCGGCGATGAAGCATCAGCTGCATTGCCTGTCCCAACATGCTTCACGGTTGGTCAGGCCGTGTGCAAAGTGGTGGCTTGTTTGGATTGGTGCAGGTTCCGGAGGCCAGGATGTGTTCAGGTCCTGCGCTGCAGGATCTCTTGGCCCAAAGCCGTCAGTGCCCGCCGGCCTTCCGAGTCGGGAAAGAGATCGAGGCAGGCCAGGCCCGCGTCGACATGGCCGCGCGCCACGCGATACGACTCCCGGATGGCATCCGAGGCACAAACATCCGCCACGAAGCTTCGGATGCGATCGGCCCAGACCGCGGGTTCCCGGTTCCGGTAGGAACTGGCCTCGCGGATGTCGGCGATGAGCATCTCCCGATCGGGATGGCCCTGCATGTAGAGGAAGAAGGGCAGTGTGCAGTGTCCGCTCAACAGGTCGCTGCCGGCCGGCTTGCCCAGGTCTGCCTGGTCGCCGGTGTAGTCAAGGATGTCGTCCACCACCTGAAAGGCCAGGCCGAACCGCACGCCGAACTGCTTCAGGCGCCGGACCCGGTCTGCGCTGAAGCTCTGCAGCAGGGCCGCTCCTTCGGTCGCAACGCGGAAGATGCTGGATGTCTTGCAGGCAATGCGGTGGAAGTAGCTGTTGCGTGCCAGCTGAAACTCGTGCATCGCGTGCATCTGCAGGATCTCGCCCTCGACCAGTTCCCGCAGCGTTTCGCTGAACACCTGAATCACCCGGGCATGTCCGGTCAATGCAATGAAATGGGAAGCCTGGCCGAACATGTAGTTGCCTGCCAGGACCGTGGATCCCTGCGGCCAGACCGAGTTGAGTGTCGGCGCCCCCCGGCGCAGCGCCGAACCGTCGATAACGTCGTCGTGTACCAGCGTGGCCGTGTGCAGCATCTCCACGGCCGCGGCCAGGGAGATCACGGAGTCGGGCAGTTCCGCGGCGTCGCGGGTCGGGACCAGCCCGGCGCACAGCAACGCCATGGCGGGCCTGAGACGCTTGCCGCCACGGGCCAGGATGTCCCGGTAGGCCTTCCTTAGGGATCGCAGGTCCGTGACATCCCGGTGCGCCATCATCGTCTCCACCCGCGCCAGATCCCCGGCGACCGGTTCCAGCAGGGACATCAGATTCGGCGACGGCTGCGAAGCGGCCGCAGGTTGGCCCGTCACGTTGCCGGAACCGCTTGGGGCAGGCCGAAACATCGCAGGGCGTTGGCGGTTGTAATGTTGGCAACTTCCATTGCCGTGCGACCACAGAGTTCCGCAATCCGGGCACAAACCAGGGGCAGCAGGGCCGGTTCGTTGCGCCGGCCCCGATGGGGATGGGGGGCCAGGTAGGGACAGTCCGTCTCAAGCAGGAGCCGGTCCAGGGGCAGGTTGGGCACCAGGGCATGCAGATCCCGCGCATTGCGGAACGTGACCGGACCTCCCAGCCCAAGCATGAAGCCCAGGTTCCCGGCGGTCCGGACATGGGACGGTTGGCCGCTGAAGGCATGCAGAACTCCGCGCACCGGGCGCTGTGCCAGCGGACTGTCCCTGAACCCGGAGGATTCCTGCCACCTGCACAGGACGGCCATTACATCCTCCCATGCATCCCGGCAGTGGATGATGACGGGCAGGCCGCGCGCCGCCGCAAAGTCCAACTGGCTGCGGAAGGCCTCCTTCTGGGCCGGCTTGTTGTCGGCCCGGCGGTAGTAGTCCAGACCGATTTCGCCTACGGCAACCACCGCGGGATGGGTTGTCATCCGTTCCAGCCGAGGTTTCCAGTCCGGCGGGCGGTGGTCGATCCACCGGGGATGGAAACCCACGGCGACTTTCACGTCGGTGTGTTCTCCGGCGAGCGCGATCGCCTGGGCCGAATCCTTGTGGTTGGTTCCGGCATGGACGAACCAGCGCACACCTGCCCGGCGGGCCCGGTGCAGGGCTTCCGGCCGATCCTCTGCGAATTCGGGGAGCGCCAGGTGACAGTGCGTGTCGACGATCGCGGCGGGAGCCGCCTTCGGAAAGGGCCCGCGAATTTGCTTTTCAGACACCTGTCAGCGCGACGCCGTCGTCGAGGACACTGTCGGCGGCCGCGGCGTCGGAAATCTCCGTGTAGACCCGGATTAGCGGTTCCGTGCCCGAAAACCGGATGAGCACCCAGCCACCGTCTTCAAGCTTGAACTTGTAGCCGTCCGTACGGTCGAGGTCGGTGACCCGGCGTCCGCCCAGGGCCAGATTGTCCACATCGACATGGTCCAGGGAGGACACCGCAGCCTGTTTCATGGCGTCGTCGGCCAGTTTCAGATCGCGGCGGGCGTAGTGGTGGGTTCCGGTAATCGCGAACAGATCCTCGACGAGTTCGCTGGGGCGGCGACCTGTGCGCACCATCAGGTCCAGCAGGCACAGATTGGCCAGAATCCCGTCCCGTTCCGGCACGTGGTTGCGGAAGGCGTAGCCGCCGCTCTCCTCGCCTCCAATCAGGGCCTCGGTCGACAGCATGGCCGGTGCCACGTACTTGAATCCCACGCCGGTTTCGTGCACGGGCACGCCGTAGTGCTCGCCCAAACGATCCAGCATCGAGGTGGTGCTCAGCGTCTTGACGATCGGACCGCGCTCGCCGCGCACTTCCAACAGGTAGTAGGCCAGCAAGCCGAACACGCGCAACTGGTCGACGAACCGGCCCTGTTCATCGCCGAAACCGCACCGGTCCGCGTCGCCGTCCAGGATCAGCGTGCAGTCGGCCCCGGCCGCCCGGGCGGACGCCAGGCCGGCGTCCACGTTGGGCGGAATCGGTTCCGGCCGCTGCATGTCGGGAAACAGGGGATTGTGGCCACCGTGGATTTCGGATACCTTGATGCGATCCCCGTCGAGGAAGTGCGGCAGCCAGCCTGCGCCGTTGCCCCACATGGCATCCACCTGCACCGTCAAGTCGGCCGCGCGCAGGGGAGCCAGGTCCACCAGTTCGGCAACCCGCGCGCTGTATGCCGTCCCCGGATCAAAGTAGCGAACGGATCCGTCCGCCAGGGCCTTGTCCAGGTCCCGGCTTTGGATGTGGGCCCGGCTGTCCATGGCCGGAATGCAGGCTTCGATCCTGCCGAGCTGCTCGGGCGGGACCGCGCCGCCGGTTTGGTCCCGCACCTTAAAGCCGTTGTCGGCTGGCGGATTGTGGCTGGCCGTGATGTTGATGCTGCCGAGTGAGCCGGTATCCGCAATGCCGAACGAAATGATCGGGGTCGGCGTGGGACGGTCCGTCAACAGCACCCGGTAGCCGTTCCCGGCCAGCACTTCCGCGGCACCGGCCGCAAAGGCATCGCTTTGGAAACGGCGGTCGTAGCCAATCACCACCTGACCGCACCCCTGGTCGGGCCGGCGCTTCAGCCAAGTCGCAAATCCCTGTGCGCACCGCCGGACGTTGGCAAAGGTGTAGTCGCGGGCAATCCGGCCCCGCCAGCCATCTGTACCAAAGCGGATCGCATCCATGAACTGCCCTGCAACCAACGAGGCGCCCCCGTATCGTCGGGGGCGCGGAACAGGTCGATCGTATCACAGGAATTTGGGTTCGGATCCGGGGCTGCGGGGCGGGAGCACAGTTTCAATCTCGTTGATATTGGTTGCGGACCTGGGGCAGGGACGAGGGGC
>JAPPAJ010000112.1 GCA_026705565.1 Caldilineaceae bacterium
CATCGGCAAGCCGGACATCGCGGCCGGCACCCTCGATCCCTGGTGCAGCGACCTGAAGGTCCTGTCAGAGCTGCCGAATGTGGTGTGCAAGATTTCCGGCATGGCCACGGAGGCGGACCATGCAAACTGGCAGCCGGACGATCTCAAGCCGTACGTGGACCATGTCGTCGAGTGCTTCGGCGAGGACCGCATTGTCTATGGCGGTGACTGGCCGGTCAGCCTGCTGGCAGTGAAACACTGGGGTCACTGGGTGGATGTGCTCGACGACCTTACCGGCCATTTGGGTCCCGCGGTGCAGCAAAAGCTGTACTTCGACAACGCCGTCCGCTTCTACCGCCTCCCGGTCTGATTTGGCGGTGCAATGACCGGAGGCCAGCGGGAAGGCCCGGTTGCCGTCCCCTTGACACGGGGACCTCGCCACCACTTCTTCGGCTACTACGGGATCTGTCCCTGGAACGCCACCGGGCAGTACCATCTGTGCCTGGAGACGGACTTCTACGACCGGCCGCCGACGGTGCAGGACGAGGCGGCGGTTGGGCTGGTGGAGAAGGGCTCGACAACCTTCCAGCCGCTCGCCCGCACGCAGGCCTTCAACCTGCAGCAGGGGGCCATGCTGCATTGGCTCCCCACCAACCCGGCGCGCGAAATCTGCTACAACGCGCGGCAGGGAGATCGCCATGTGGCCGTGCGCATGGACATCCACAGCGGCCACACGCAGGTGCTGCCGCGTCCAGTCAGCGGACTGAGCCACGGCGGTATCCTGGCGGCGAGCCTCAACTATGCGCGCCTCGCCGAGATGCGCCCGGTGGTCGGGTACAGGGGACTGCCGGATTTGTTTCGGGGGCAGGGGCAGCCCGAGGACGACGGCCTGTTCATCCTCAACATGCTGACCGGTGAGGCTGACCTAATCTTGTCCTATGCCCAAATCCGGGATCTGTTTCCGCAGCATCCCGACATGGCGACGCATGGTCTCTGGTTCAACCACACCGAGTTCAGTCCGGACGATCGCTGCGTTCTGGCGGTGGTGCGCTGGAACGAGCCGGGGATTGAAATCAAGCACACCATGCTATTTTCGGTGGGCGTGGACGGGCGCGACGTGCGGATGCTGGCGGATCTGGGAGCCTCGCACTTTACCTGGCGGTCCCACCGGGAGGTGTTTGGCTGGCTGACGTTTGAAGCCGGCGAGTGGTACTACCGGCTGGATGCGGATACCGGGGACGTGTCCGCGCCCTTCTGCCCGGACTTGCTGACCCGGAACGGACACTGCAGCTTCAGCGCCGACGGCCGCTGGCTGCTGACCGACGAGCACTGGCCCGAGTACCGGCAAAAGAGCCTGGTGCTCTTCGACATGCGGGATCGGCGGCGCGCTGAACTCGGCCGGTATTCGGCTCCCCGCCACTTCAGTGGTGAGATCCGCTGCGATCTGCACCCGCGTTTCAATCGCAGCCAAACAGCCGTGAGCTTCGACTCGGTGCACGAGGGGACGCGGCAGGTGTACGAAGTGGAAGTCGCAAAATGGACGGCCGACAAGATGGGGGCAGACAAGTGAACGGACGGACAGATATTGGCACGGCCCTCGGACGGGCAGCGGACGGCAGCCCTCCGCTGCTGCTGGACGGAGCCACTGGTACCGAACTGGAACGCCGGGGCGTGGAGATGGTCGACGGCCTGTGGGACGCCTTGGCCACGGGTTCGCGGCCGGACGTGCTGCGGGAGATTCACGCGGACTACCTGCGATCCGGATCGCAGGTAGTGATTGCCAACACCTTTGCGACCTCTCGCTACGTGCTCGCGGAGGCGGGCTACGCGGACCGGTTTGAAAGCCTCAACCGCGACGCAGTCCGGCTGGCTGTGGAAGCCCGGGATGCGGTGCGGCCGTCCGCTTGGGTGGCGGGTTCCATTTCGACCCTGAACTTCGGCGTACTGCCGGTTTCGCTACAGAAGGCCCGGCAGGACTATCGGGATCAGGCCGAGATCATGGCCCGGGCCGGTGCGGATCTGATCATTCTGGAAATGATGCGGGATGTGGAATTGACCGCCGCCGCGGCGGATGCGGTCAGGGCTGTCGGTTTGCCCTGCTGGGTCGGCTACAGCGTCGAACAGGATGCCGAAGGGCAACTGATCTCCCAGGAACGGGGTATGCCCCTGCGGAAGATGTTGGAGAGTCTCGACTTTGCGTCGGTGCAAGCCGTGGGGGTGATGCATTCCCTGGTGGGACCGACCGGTCCTGCCCTGGAGGAAGTAGCCGTCGTCTGGTCCGGTCCCCGTTTTGCCTATGCCCACTCCGGCGGGTGGTCGATGCCGCACTGGCAGTTCGACGACATCATTGCCCCCGACGACTACGCCGAAGTCGCTACCACCTGGGTGGCCGATGGCGTGCAGGCCGTTGGCGGATGCTGTGGCCTGGGTCCCGAACACATCCGTGCCCTGGCAGAGAAACTCCTGTAGTCCAGCTATGGGTTCGACCAACCCGTACATCAACTCGCTCGCCTGCCGTCTCCGGCTAAAATGTCCCTGCTCGTAATGGAGGCGATAGATGGGCATCTCCAAAGTTTGGAAGGTACAGGGAGCGCAACAGACGACACAGGCCTCGTTGGTGGATCTGTCCATCCCCATTCCTTCCTGGAACACGTCGGAATATCCCGCTGAATGGCCCGGGAGTGACGAAATGCCGACGGTTCCGAGACATGTCTACATCCTCAACTACCTTCTGACCGCCTTGTACCGCCTGCTGGAACGGCGCGGCCGGCCGTTCGGTATTGAACAGGACATCGGTCTGCACTTTTACGACGCCGACGGTCTAAAGCAGCGGTGCGACCCGGACATGATCATCATGCCGTTTCCCAACACCGGACACGGTTCCCTGCGCCGCTGGGACATGCCCTGTCCACCCGACTGCGTGTTCGAAATCGCATCCCCGTCCACCAAGGACAGGGATTTGGGACTCAAAAAGAATTGGTATGCGTGGATGGGGGTGCGGGAGTACTGGATCCTGGACCCGGTGGATTCGGACGATGCCGCCCATTTTGAGACCGGTCTGTTGTTGCCGGATGGTCCCATGATGGGGTGGCAACTTGACCAGGGCCGGTATGTGTCGCTGGAAGCATTCTGGGATGCGCCGGCCCGCACTTGGTCCGCCCATTCGCAGGTCCTGGACTGCGAAATTCTCTTCGTACAGGAACTGCACAGGCGGGAATTCGATGGCGGGATTCGCATCGGCGACCCGGAGACGGGAGAGCCCATCGTCCACGTTAGGGAGATGCACGGACAGATGGCAGAAAAGGATGCCAAAATCGCAGAGCAGAATGCCGAAATTGCAGGGATGGTCACCACATTGGCAACGGTCCGATATGGTCAAGCCACAGCGGACGAGTTTCAGTTGATGATGCAGCAGTCCTCGGCTCCCGTGCCGGACTCACATGCGGTACAAGCCTGGATGTCAACCTCTTCATCCGAGGAATTTCTGAATTTGGCGCGCCGATACTTCGGGTTGTCCGCGTCGAGACGGTAGGGGGTTTCGGGAACCGCCCACAAACCTGGCAACCATGCGGGACTCTGCAGGCAGTCCGGTTTGCCATCTGTTGTCCCCTTGGTTCGACAAAGCCGATGCGACCATGGTTCTGCTTGGGACTGCCTTGAAACGCGAAGCGTTGCTGTTCCTGTTGGCCGTCCAGTTTCTGACACGGCTGCCCCTGCCGCAGCACCTCGACTATTCCCCGACAAGGCTGGGGGCTGCGCGCCGTTACTTCCCCCTCGTGGGTATCGTGGTGGGAAGCCTGGGAGCGCTGATCTACGGAGTTGCTGTCATCTTGCGGTTGCCACAGGTGATGGCCGCGCTGCTGGCCACAGCCGCAACCATCCTGGTCACGGGTGCTTTCCATGAAGATGGACTGGCCGACACTTTCGACGGGCTTGGGGCATTCACTCGGGAGAAGATGTTGGCGATCATGCAGGACAGTCGGATTGGCGTCTTCGGGGCCGCGGGGCTCGGAGTGACGCTGGCCCTGAAGGTGGCTGCCTTGGCCTCCCTGCCTGTGGCCCTGGCCGTGGCTTGCCTTGTGGCCGGCCACGGGCTTTCCCGCCTCTCCAATGTCGTCGTTGCCGCCACCTCGCCCTATGTTCGGAACTCAGGCGCCGGCAGTCTGCTTGCCGGACGGCTGGGCCGGGGTGGCACAAGCCTGGCGGCAGCCACGGGCCTGGGTTGTCTGGCCGTGGTGATGATGCTCTCCGTGCCCGATGCTCTTGCCGGGCTGGCCGGGCTGGCGCTGGGACACTTGGCCATGCGCGGCCTGTATGGGAAACGTCTGGGAGGACATACCGGCGATACGCAGGGCGCAGTTCAGCAATGGAGCGAACTGGGTTTCTATCTGGGAGTCTTGACGTGGCACTCACGCTGATTCGTCATACGCAGCCCGCGGTCAAACCCGGTATTTGCTATGGACGCACCGATCTGGCTCTGGCCCACACGTTCGCGGAAGAAGCCGATGCCGTCCTGGCCAAGCTGGAACCGGCGGAGGCACTGGTGTCAAGTCCCCTGGGCCGTTGTCGCGCCTTGGCCGAGCGGATCGGGTTCGCCTTTCACCTTCAGCCTGCCTACGACCGTCGCTTGCAGGAAATGGATTTCGGTGCATGGGAAGGACAGGACTGGAACGACATCCCGCGCACGGAACTGGACGCGTGGGCTGCCGACTTTCTTCATGCCCGGCCGCACGGCGGGGAGAGTGTCCATGCCTTTGTGGCACGCGTCCATGAGGTCCTGGCCGAACTACGACAGGTTGGTATTTCCTGTCTGGTAGTTACCCACGCAGGCGTGATCAAGGCATCCACGGTGGCAAAAAGCGCGGAATTCTCCGCTTTTCAGACCTCGGTTGAATATGGTGGCGTGCTGAGAATCTGAGGTTCCGGTTTACACCTGTTCGCTGAACTTTGCCCTTGGCAATTCGTTCTCGGTTGATGGGGGGCGTGTTGCAAACTTCTGCAACCCGAGTCCGGGTGGAGCAGCCCCCACCGCTGTCCTGATTCGTTTCGGGGAGTCCACAACATGATTCCGGCGCCATGAAGGCGGTCGCGGAGTAACCGGGCGGCATTGGCGTCCGCGTTCAACACAACCTCGTCAACACAGTAAAACCGGTCTCCTTGACGCGTGCCCTGCAACCGGCCCGCCCGGGAGTGTCTTTGCGAAGTACAGGCCGGGTTGACCCATGCCAACGCAGAATTTCTGCGCCGGGATATCGAGGTTGGGATGTCGGCTGTTTTGCTCTTGACCCAGCTGTTCAGTCTGCTCTTGGCGTTCCTGTGGCGGCCTTCAGGTGGTCGCGCGTCTGGTCAGGGACTCTCATGGCCGAGATCCGGTAGTTGCTTTGGCACCAGTGGCGGGTGTTGTACTGCCAATACTGCAGCCATGCAAACTGCATGAACGCAACGGCGGCATCGACCAGCAATGTGACTGAGCAACCTCTGTGCCCAAAGAAGCTGCAGATGACAGACAACCCCGAGTTGGTTCCAAACACCCTGAACTCGCCATCCTTATGGGGAGCAGCCGCTCGATTTCTGTCAGATTTTCTGTCATTGGCCACCAAAAGATTGATTTTGCTCTTGACTGTGACATCTACGAAC
>JAPPAJ010000223.1 GCA_026705565.1 Caldilineaceae bacterium
TGGCCCGCAGCAAGGGCCTCACTGAGTGGAACATCCTGCGCCGCCACGTAGTTGGCCAAGGTGGGCGATTTGGGCAACCACGCAAACTCCACCAGTTCCGGGGCCGGCTTGAAGCTGGTAATCAGCATCCATAGGAAGGGCGTGACCATCATCAGGGCGCCCACCGACAGAAGAGCGTAGGTTGCCCCCTGGATGCCCCAACGACCCAGCCGTCCGGAACCCGAAGCGGCCAGGGTGCCGCCCGACGAAGCCAGCGTTGACATGTCGCTATATCACCCAACCGTCCGGCAGACGGCGTACACCCGAAGATTCATCGGCAACCGCCTCGGGCAACATCCCTGCCCACCGGCCTGGGCCGGCATCACTCCGGGAATACATGCAGGCCACGGCACTTCCCCGTCCTCAGTACTCGAACCGCCGCGTAAGGAACCGCAGCTGTATCACCGTGATCAACAGAATCACGAAGAACAGCACGACGGTCAGGGCTGCCGCATAACCCATGTCATAACTGGAAAATCCCTTCCGGTACACCTCCAACACGACGGTGGTCGTGCTCTTCAACGGTCCCCCCGTGCCCTGGGGGCTCATGTTCTGCACCAGGGCAAAGAGCCGCAGGAACGAGATGGTGGAGAGGACTGTGAGATAGACGATGACGGGATTGAGCAGAGGCAGCGTGATGTGCCGGAACAACCGCACCCCGGCGGCACCGTCAATGCGCGCCGCCTCGTAGTACGTGGCGGGGATCTGCTTGATGCCGGCCAGATAGATGATCACCGAGTAGCCCAGGGTCTGCCAGACCGCCACCGCGGCAATCGAAGCCAGTGCCTGGTCGGGACTCTTGGTGAAGGGCTGCTCCGGAATACGCAGGATGTCGAACACCTGGGCCAACAGGCCGGTCTGGGGCAGATACAGCCAGTTCCAGACGAAGGCCACGGCCACAGCCGAAGTTACGTAGGGAGCGAAGTAGGCCACCCGGAACAGGGTGGAGAGAACCCGGATGCGGTCCAGCAGCAAGGCCACAGCCAAGGCCAACACCATCTGGGCCGGCACCCCGTAGAGGACATAGCCAAGTGTATTGGTGAACGCGGCCCGGACATCGCTGCGGGGTTTCCACATGTCATCCCAAATGGCCGCGTAATTCTCCAGGCCAACCCAAGGACCGGAACCCTTGAAGGTATTCCAGTCGCGCATGGCAATGTTGAAGGACAGCAGGGCCGGATACCACCGAATGATGACGAAGAACACCAAGGCAACGCTGAGGAACGCGTAGGCCCACAGCACCTGCCGCTGTCGCAGCGTCAGTCTCATGGTTCCGCGGCTCCGGTTGGGAGGGGACGGGACGCAGGTTACGTCCCGTCCCTGTGCCTCCCAAAGGGATCGATTCCACTACTGACTGTAATGGGCGTCCAGGATGTCCTGGACGGTTTCCGCCGCGATATCGAGTGCCGCGTTCGGATCCTCCCCGCCCAGCACAACCATGTCGTAGGCGTCAACGAGGGCCTGGCGCTGATCCGGCTCGTTCACGAAGAAGGTGGCCTGGGCGTAGGCCAGACCTGCCGCGAAGGCACCGAGTTTCGGATCCGCCAGCAGTTCGGGATCGGATCCAGCGTTGAGACGCGCAGGCAGTTCGCCCACCATGTCCACCCAGATCGAGCCGGCTTCATCCGACGTAATGAACTGGAGGAACTTGACGGCGGCTTCCATGCGCGCGGGATCGCTGGCGCCCTTCTGGGTAAGGCCGTGGGTCCAGTAGCTGCCGAAGGTGCTCTGCACCCCGTTGTGCGATGGCAGTTCGACTACACCGAAATTCAGGTCGGGGGCATTGTTCGCAATCGTACCCAACCGGAACGACCCGACGATGTGGAAGCAGGCCCGGCCCGCCAGGAAGGCCTGGGTGCTGCCGTCGAACAGATCGCGGTCACCCGTCTCCAGCTCCGTCTTGAACTTCAGCAGGTAGTCCCAGGCCTGTTGTCCGGCCTCGGAATTCCAGATTACGGACTGGCCGTCCGCGGAGAAGGGCTCGCCGCCGAACTGGCGCACAAGCACTTCCCGGAACCAGTGGTGGTCCTGGGCCGCCAAATCCACGACGAACCCCTGCACCTCGTAATCCCCGTTGTCCGCCCGCACCGTGCAGGCCGCCGCCTGGGAGGCCAGCTCGTCCAAGGTCGTGGGCGGTGATTCGGGATCCAATCCCGCGTCAGCCATCAGGTCCTTGTTGTAGAACATGGCCAGCGCGCGCACGGCGGTCGGGATCGTGTACAGGGTCCCGTCCACGAAACTGGCCTGCACCAGCGGACTGAACTCGTCGTCAATCATGGCCGTGGGGAAGGCGTCCTCGGGCAGAGGCACCAGGTAGTCCGCGTCCAGCCAAACCGTCTGCCAACCGTAGAACAGGGTGGCTACGTCGGGTCCCACGCCGGCAGGCACGCTGGCGGCGATCTTGTCCCGGTACTCGGCGTAGGGCACATCGGAGTTGTGCACCACCTTGATGTTGGGGTTCTCCGCCTCGAACATCTCAATGAGACGATCCATTGCCAGGACCCGGGCCTCGAAGTTGTACTGCCAGTACTCGATTTCCACCATCTCGGGCTCTGCGTCGGCCATGGGCTCCGCGGCGTCCGGCATCCCCGGCGCAACGCAGGCCACCAGCCCCAGCAGGGCAACGGTTAGGCATCCCAAAATCCACATAAGACGTGGTGTCTTCATAACCGTGTCTCCTTTTGTTGAAACCAAAATCAAATTGGGCCGCTTGTTCCGTCTCCGCAACGTCACGCCTCCGGTTCATCGCCGGGCAGCGCAATGCCCAGCAGCCGCGCCGCGTTGGTACCGAAGATCAGTTGCAGGTGCTCGTCGGGCATGCCCAGGTCGACACAATCCCGGAACTGGTCCTGCAGGTAGCGCCGGGCAAAGCCGCGCGGGAACCAGCTGGAGTCGGATCCGAACAGAATGCGCGCCGGCCCCACGGTCTCGTAGAACTTGCGGAACAGGTACTTGATGGTGACCTCGCCGGGCACCCACCGGATCCACTGCAGGCTGCCGCTCGTGTCCACGCATACATTGGGGCAGGCCCAGCACAGCTGCAGGGTTTCGCGCTCCCAGGCACAGCCGAAGTGCGGTATCACGAACGTCACCTCGGGAAAGTCGCGGGCGATGTCGTGCAGCTTGAAGGGGTTGATGTTCTCGTGGTAGGCAACCCCGCCGGGACCGCCCTGGATCCCGAAGTGGATGAGCACCGGAATCCCCAGGTCCCGGCAAGCCTCCCACACGGGGTAGATCGCCTTGTCCTCGATGGGTTGATCGATGCTGGGCGCCAGCAGCTTGTAGCCCCGCAGGCCCAGTTCCTCAACCGCGCGCCGCAACTCAGCCGCCGCATCGGCCCGGAAGGGATTGTGGTGGGCAAAGCCAACGAACCGGTTCGGATGCAGGGCGCAGATCCGGGCCAGGTTGTCGTTGCCGCCGCCGGTGACGAAGCCCACTGCGCGGATGCCATGGGTTTCCAGTTCCTCCAGCCAGCGGTCCGCCTGGACCTCGTCCCCCGGATGGTCCGCGGGAGGTTCCGGGGTTGGGAAATCCCACATGCGCCGCCATTGCGCACTGTAGGGGCGCGACATCTCCTGAACCATCCGTCGTTTGGCCAGATCCGCCTCGGAGGGTGGCTCGTCGGAACCGGCCATGTCGCCGAACCAAGGCAGTTGCGACGGGAAATGGACGTGGAAGTCAATAACTTCTATGCCGTGGTACATGAGGTACTGCTTCGAGAAGACTTCCTCGCGCGGGGCGAATAGCCAAGTGTTGAATGGCCGTGGTCCTCCCGTATGCTACTAAAACTGGTTGGGGCGATTCACACAGGGTTGTTGGCCAAGGCCGCGCCCCTTCCTGCCGGGACTCCGATCCCGTTGCGGGCGGGCGGAAATTCCGTGTCCGCAGGCACAAACACGGGCGCGGAAGCCGAGAGCATCTTACCAGCACGACATATCGATACTGAAGGGCATTCTGTGGTATTCTGTGGATATGAAGATCTACCGGGCCGCCGCGTTCGCGGCCAAGATTGGGGTGCACAAGAATACGGTCAAGGCTTGGAGCCTGAAGGGCAAGCTGCCGGACCGCCGCACCCCCGCCGGCCACCGCTACTACACGGAGGCGGACGTGGATCGGTACTTCGGCGTGGAGCGTGCCCCCGAAGCCGGACACACCGTGGTCTACTGCCGCGTGTCCAGTCGTGCGCAAGGGGCCGATCTGCGGTCGCAACAGCAGGCGATGGAGACGTTCTGCCTGGGGGCGGGCCTGGCGGTGGACGAGTGGCTGGCCGAAATCGGCAGCGGCCTGGACTTCCAGCGGCCCGTGTTCCGTGCGTTGATGGAACGGATCGGGAAGCGCGAACTGGGCCTCCTGCTGGTGGCCCACGAGGACCGTCTCTGCCGGTTCGGGTTTGACTGGTTCGCGTACTTTGCCGAGACCCACGGCTGCGAGATCCGGGTGGTCAACCAGCCCTCCCTGTCCCCGCAGGCGGAGTGGGTCGAGGACCTGATGGCCGTGGTCGACAGCTTCGCCGCGCGCCTGCCCGGCTTGCGCCGGTATCGGAAGCAGATCCGGGAAGCCGCCAGCGATGGCTGAGAAGGTCACGCGCATGCTGTACAGCCAGGGGCTGAACGCGGCCAAGTACGACCGGTTGGCGCGGATCGCCGTCCTGTGCGGCAAGGTGCGCGCGGATGCGTGGCAACGGTGCAGCGGAGTGTCCACGGTCCTGCAATCCCCCTACGCCATCCGCGATGCCTGGATGGCGGAGGGCTGTGACTGGCATGGGCTCCCGGCGCGTCTGGGCAAGGCCACGCTCGCCGATGCGCTGGGCGACATCCAAGCCGGCAGGGAGGCGGCCAAGGTGCCGGTCAAGAAGGCCATCCGGCACCGCACGCGGGGCGACAAGGCCGAACGCGAGCGTCTGTACAGCCTGCTCAAGCAGAATCGCTGGACCGAGGATCCGTTCCTGCACCGGCAGATGCGGAAGCAGTGGCGCGGCGGTCGGTCCCATGTGACGAACCAGATTGTGGCCGACACCGGCTCCTATACCACCAAGGTCTGGCACGACCGGGCCTGGGTGTACCTCCAGGGTTTGGAACGCGGCCAACGCATTGCCATTCCGCTCAAGGGCACATACCTGCCTTCGGGCACCCTCCGCATCCTCCTGCGGGACAACGGCCAGGTGGAAGTCCACTACGCGGTGGACGAGACTCAGGTGTGCAGCACGCGTCCCTGCGGGGAGGCCACCGTGGGCGTGGACAAGGGCTACACCGAGGCCTACACCGACAGCGACGGGGAACGCCACGGCGAGGGTCTGGGCGACCTGCTGTCCGCGGAGAGCGACCATCGCAAGGTCAAGGGAACACGGCGCAATCACCTCCGGGACACCGAGCAGAAGCACCGGGCCAAGGGCAACCATCGCAAGGCCGACACCATCCGAAAGAACAACCTCGGCAACCAGAAGAGGAACCGGCGACGGACACTGCATCGCAAGCAGGTGCGCGACCACCTCTGCCAGGCCGCCCACACCGTCGTGGACAAGGCC
>JAPPAJ010000242.1 GCA_026705565.1 Caldilineaceae bacterium
CTTCCGCGTCCCGGCTCTAAACCGCGAACACCTTGTTGCGCAGGACCGTTTGGTTCTCGTAGATCGACCCACCCTTGAGTGCCGGCGGAAGCGGCATGCGCACCGGCACATCGGCTACCCGGGCCTCGTAGGTCGGGTCCCCGCGCAGAATGTTGTCGTTGAAGCTGTCCCAGTCGGACACCCCCAGCAGCGGCCAGGCATCGATGGCGGCCATCTGGAACAGGAGCAGCCGACGGGGATGCGCCGAGACATTCTTGGCCGAGGCGTGGAGCGTGCGCACGTGGTGCAGTGAAATGCCGCCGGCATGGACCTCCATCAGCTCCGCCTTGTCGGCATCCGCAACTTCCTCGGTGACCGCGCCGGCAAAGTAGCCGTCCTGATGGTGATTAAGAATCGGCCCCCGATGGGAGTCGGGAATGCACAGCATGCAGCCGTTTTCCTCCAGCGTGTCGTCCATGCAGACCCCCACGGCCAGCAGGTCGTCGTTGGTGTGGGGATAGAAGGCCCAGTCCTGGTGCCATTCGATGGGACTGCCAAAGTGCGGCGATTTCATGTTGAGCTTGTCGCCGTTGGTGCGCACGCCGGGGCCGATCAACTCCTCCACGATGTCCAGGATGCCGTCGTGGTTCATGATGTCCCGGTACACCTGATGCTGCTCAACCGGGGCCTTGAGGCGACGCAGGCGCGGTTCCTCGGGCGTGTGCTCCGGCTCCAGGTCGAACACGTCCGTGTGTTCGGTCACGGTGCGGGACTGCTCGACAAAGTAGTCCGTGACTTCGCGCAGGGCCAGCATCTCATCGACACTCAGTACATCTTCCACCACAAGGAAGCCCTTGTCCTCGTAGGTGTCCTTCTGTTGACGCGACAACATGCTCAACTCCTCCTTGGGCGCTTTGGCTCCGGCAGATTTCTGCCCATGTGTTGGGGACTATCGGATCGGAAGAAAAATTATAGGGCAGCGGAAGCCATCGCCTGTCAAAGCCCCCGCAGGAACCTCGTCAGGCCGCCGGGATGAGCAGATCGTCGATCCTATCCAGGATTATGTCAAGTTCTTTGGCGTCCTGTCCGTCGAGGGTGGGCAGGCCGGTGCGGCGGGTATGCGCCGTCCCGATGATCCCCCGGCGTACCAGAAGCTCCTTGATCACGGACAGTCCGAGGCAGAAGCCAAGATTGATGAACGGCAGCAGACGGTCGTACAGGTCGCGGGCCGCAGCCTGCTCCCCGGCGTGGAAGAGATCCCAGATCCTGACATGCACGTCCACGATCTCGACCGAAGGCATGAAGCCGTGGGCCCCGCGGTCCAGTTCCGACATCATCCACCGGCACCAGGCGCCGCCGAACACCCCCTGACAGGCGTCGCCCAATCCCTCGATTAGGGCCGAAATGTTGTGGGCCGAGGGTTCGTTCTCCTCCTTGACATAGACCAGGTGCTCAATCCGCTGCAGCAGTTCCATGATGCGCGGAACCGGCAGGCCGGGAGGCGCATCCTGAAGGAAGACGGGCCGCCGGGCGGCATTGGAAATCGCCTCGTAGTAGCGAAAGACGTCATCCGGTCCCAGGACGCCGACATAGGGCGGCAGGGCAATGACGGCGTCCGCCCCGTGACCAACGGCATGGGCTGCATACTCGGACGCACCCTGCGCGCTGGCCGCCGCCACACCGGCCACCACGGGAATCTGTCCGTCCGCGGCCTTCAGCACGCGTTCCAGCGCGGAACGGCGCTCGCTGTCGGTGAGCAACTGAAACTCGCTCGCCAGGACCGGATACACCAGTCCGTGGGCTCCTGCCTGCCGGCAGAATTCCACCTGTCGGGCCAAACCGGTCTCGTCCACCGCCCCCCGTTCATCAAAGGGGGTCTGAACCACCGGAAAGATGCCCCTGAAACCAGCCATGCTGCCTCTTGATCAGATGTTGGTGAGTCCCATCGGAGCCCGACTGCACCTACTCGGTTTGGACAAATGCGCCGGCGTGCCTGATGGAAGACACTTCGCTGGCCAAACGTCAGGACTGACGGCCATACAGGAACGTGTAGCCAACCGTCCCGGTTTCATCCACCGTGTACCCGAACTGCTCCACGTACTCGTCGCCGGACAGGAACTTGTCGTTGCGCCTGTCCAACAGCACGTGCAGATCCCTGCGGAGCGACGCCTGGAGCTCGGAATGGTCCGGCTGGTTTGCCAGGTTGTTCAGTTGATAGGGATCTTTTTCGTCGTCGTACAACAGCCAAGGTCCGTCCAGGTCCTCGACATAGGTGTATCGATCGGTCACCAACCCGCGGTACTCCCGGCCGCCGGCCGTCCGCACAAACTGGCCAAACGGTTGCAGACACATCACCAGGGCCTGTCCGCCCGACGGGTCTTCCCCGCCGCGCAGGTGGCCGCTGAAGTCCAGTCCCTCCATTGCGGACCGGGCCTCAAGGCCACACAGGCCCAGCAGCGTGGGCAGGACATCCACAATATCGATGGGGGCATCCTCCGTGCGGGCCTCCGTTCCCAGTCCCGCCGGCCAGCGCAACAGGAACGGCACCCGGATCGACTCCTCCCAAGGACGCTGCTTCATGTGCTGTCCCTGTGAACCCAGCATGTCCCCGTGGTCGGACAGGAACAGGAAGATGGTGTTCTCCTCCAGTCCTTGGGCCTGGAGGGTGTCGCGCAGCTCGCCGACACAGCTGTCCAGGGCGGAACAGTGGGCGTAGTAGCCCGCAATCCGTTCCCTGGCCAGGTCAGCCACCTCGGGCGGAACGTTGGGCCTCAACTCAATCGAGTCCGGGTCGTACATCGCCTTGAACTCGGGGGGTGCCGTCTCGTAGGGATCATGGGGCGGTCCCCAGGACAGAAACAGCAGGAAGGGCTTGTCCGAGTCGCTGCGTTCCTCCACCCAGCGGCAGGCATCCCGAGTCTGGTCGCGGGCATCGTAGTCCGGCCAGATGTCCGGTTCCGTCTTGTCGTGGTCGTAGTACAGGGAGCGGTTGTAGGAATGGGTGCACTCCAGGACCTTCCAGTACTCGAATCCCTGCCGGCTCTCCCTGGGAATGGGTGCGTCGCGGCCGCGCCCATCCACATGCCACTTGCCGATGTAGGCGGTGTCGTAACCGTTGCGGCCGAAGATCTTGCCCATGCTCTCAACGTCGTCGGCCAGATGCACGTCGTTCACGAACAATCCGTGTGTCTGGGCGTAGAGGCCGGTCAACATACAGCCCCGGGCCGGTGTGCACACCGGAATGCCCGACACGGCCTTCCGGTAGTTGATGCTCTCGGCAGCCAACCGATCCAGGTGCGGGGTCCGCACCTGATTATCTCCGGCGTACCCGCAGGCCTGGGCCCGCCACTGGTCCGCCAGCACAATCACGACATTGGGACTTGACTCGGTCATGGCCGCGAATCCTCGAGAGACCTTGAAATGGAGGGCACGTTAGCGCAACACGAACTTCAAACAGACCGGAGTGGGTGCGTCGATGACCTCGCCCGTGGCGGACAACAATCCGGTCTCCTGGTCCAGTGCGAACACCACGATGGTGTCCGAGTCCTGGTTGGCGGCATACAACCGATCCCCTTCCGGACTCAGGGCGAAGTTGCGGGGCGTCTTGCCGCGCGTCGATTCGTGGCCCAGGAGCGTGAGCGTCCCGTCGTCGGCGTCCACGGCGAAAATCGTGATGGAGTCGTGCCCGCGGTTGGAATTGTAGGCCCACTTGCCGGACGGATGGATATGGATGTCCGCCGTTGAGACGGGACCGTCCCAGTCGTCCGGCAGCGTGTTGATGGTTTGGATCGATGTCAGGGTGCCGGCATCGCCGTCCCAGTTGCAAACGTCAATCGTGGCGCTCAACTCGTTCAGGACATACGCCCACCGGCCATTGGGATGGAAATCGAAGTGGCGAGGCCCCGACCCGGGTCGGACCACCAAGTCGCTGCGATGGGTCAAAGGACCGTCGGCCCCGTCCAACTCGTACACCCGCGCCATGTCCATGCCCAAATCGCAGGCGATGAGGAAAGTGCCGGATGGATCGAGCGTGGTGGAATGGGCATGCGGTCCCTCCTGCCGTTCCTGGTTGACGCTGGATCCCTCGTGTTGCACGTTGAAGGCGCCCTCAACGAACCGGCCGTCGTCGCCAAAGGGGATGGTCTGGACGGAGCCGCTCTTGTAATTCGCCAGGGAGATGCGCGACCGGGCTTCATCCAGTGCTACGTGGCAGGGCCACTCCCCGCCGGACGCATGCCGGTCCACCATGGTCAGGGCTCCGGTTTCGGGATCAAAGGTGTGCGCGGACACGCCCCCGCCACCAAATTCCTCAATGTCGTCCACCTCGCCGCATGCGAACAGGAGGTTGTGTTCGGAATGAACGTCCAGGAACGTTGGGTTCGGCAGCGATGGATACCAGTCGATGGCCTGCATCAGCCCGTCGGCCATGCGCTCGAACGCATAGATGCCCTGGGCCGTGGCCTGGACATGCGGCAGGGAAACCGTGTAGGTCCCCACGTACAGAAAGGTTCGGGATGGATCAGTCATGTCGGACCTGATTCCTTGGTGGATTGGTGCTGGGGAAGCCGAATGGGGCCGATCAGGGAGTGGCGAACATTCCCGGATCGGAGTGGTCAGAGTACGAACGACTCCAGATAGCGCTTGCTGAGCAACAGCATGCGGCTGCGCAACGGTTCACGGGACCATAGGGGTCCATGGGGCTCCATGGACAGCCAACCGCTGTAGCCGTGCTCGTGAAGGAAAGCAAAGAGCGTGCCCCACGGCACATCGCCCATGCCGGCTGCCGGCTGCGAGGCCAGTTCACCGTCAATGACCACATGTTCCTTGATGTGCATGTAGCCGACGCGGTGCCCGTATTGCCGAACCACCGGCACCGGATCCTGCCCGGCGTGCATGAAGTTGGCGGGGTCGTACTTGATGCGGACGTCCAAGCCCAGCTCCCACACGCGTTCAAAGGCGGCCAGACCGTCGAAGAACGAATTCCCGTGCAGTCCGTAGAAGGCCACGTCAAAGCCGGCTTCGGCCGCCCGATCAAGGAAGGGAGGAAAGATACGGGCAAACTCCCGAGCCTGCTTGTCCAGGGGCGCGCCGCCCCAGTCCCCGCCTCCGGTCACCAGCGTCTCCGCACCAAGAATGCGGCCAAACGCCAGCAGACGGTCCAGATGGCGGTGCGCTTCCGCCCGTTCGGCCGCATCCGGAGCCAAGTGGTTCCAGCCCCATAAGCCGAGGGAGGCACAGCGGATGCTCCGCTCGTCCAGCATTGCGGCCGCGGCTTCGATATCCGCCTTGGTCAGGTCGGCAAAACCGGCCCAGTAGTTGAACTCGAGACCGGCAAAGCCGTGGAGGGAGGCAAACTCCACGTCGCGGGCCAGTTGGTCAGCGTCGTTGGCGGCAATAAAGGCCCACTTCACGGTTCAGTTCCCTAAACTTTATGGGTTTGGGGTAATTCGCTCTCGGCCGTCAGGCGGCTTGCGCCGACCGGCGGACTCGAGTCCGGGTGGAGCCGTCCCCACCGTGGTCCCGCTTCGATCCCGGAGCAGTCGTTTGACCTCCCGGAAGGGCGTGTACAGCGTGATCTCGT
>JAPPAJ010000298.1 GCA_026705565.1 Caldilineaceae bacterium
GGCATCTGGGTTTCGAGGAGACCTACCCGGAACAACACGGCTTCGATGTCAACATCGGCGGCGGCTATCTGGGCGCACCGGGACGCGGGGGCTACTTCAGCCCTTTCGACATTCCGAACCTGCCGCCCGGTTCACCCGGCCAGTACCTGCCGGAAGTACTGACGGACGAGGCAATCAACCTGATCCGCAACCGGGGCGACAATCCGTTCTTCCTGAACATGTGCTTCTATCTGGTGCACACACCCATCGAGGCCCCGGCGGACCGGGTGGCCAAGTGGGAGGCCCGCGTCCGCGAACTGGGACTCGACCGGCAGACCGCGCTGGTGGAGGGGGAATTCTTCCCCACGGAACACAAGCGGCACCTGCGCGTGACGCGCCGCATCCTGCAGTCCGATCCCGTCTACGCGGCGATGGTGGAGAGCATGGACGAGAATGTGGGCCGACTGTTGGACACGCTAGAGGAGGAAGGCATTGCGGACGACACCCTGGTGGTGTTCACCTCGGACAACGGAGGCCTGTCCACCTCGGAGAGCTCGCCAACCTGCAACAGCCCCTACGCCGAAGGCAAGGGCTGGATGTATGAAGGCGGCACCCGCGTCCCGATGATCGCCGCCTGGCCGGGCCGCATTCCCGCCGGCAACCGCACCGCAGAGCCCGTTTGCAGCATCGACCTGTTTCCCACTTGGCTGGCCCAAGCCGGGATTCCCGTGCCGGATCACCTGTTGATTGATGGCGAGGACCTGTCGCCGGTCCTGTTCGAAGGGGCCGCACTGGAGCGGGACGCCCTCTTCTGGCACTACCCCCACTACGGCAACCAGGGTGGCACGCCCGGGTCCTCAATCCGCAGCCGCGACTGGAAGCTGATCGAGTTCTACGAGGATGGCCGGCTGGAGCTGTACAACTTGGCGGAGGACGTCGGGGAAGACAACAACCTGGCGAATGCGGAGCCGGAACGCACCCGGGCCCTGCACCAACGCCTCAAGGAATGGCGCGAGAGCGTGGCGGCCCGGATCCCAACCCCCAACCCGGACTGGCAGGCATAGGCCGACGGCCGGTTAGCCGCGCCCGGCGACAGAGCGCATCGCCTGCCGACGGCGGCCACAACAAGCCTTGTACTTGCGCCCGCTGCCGCACGGACACGGCGCGTTGCGGTTGACGCGGGCCTGCGGTTGGGCCAGTCTGGCCTGATCGCGCTGCCGGTAGAGGCTCATGATCTCGGCCGGTGCCCGACGGGCGGCCAGCAGGCGAGCCATCGTCTCCATCGGTTCCCGGACATGGTTGAAGAAGGCCCGGTAGCCGGCACAGAGATAGTTGAGGCCGGCCTCGCCGTCCGGGGTCTCGATGAAGCGGTTCTTGGGACAGCCGCCGTTGCAGACGAAGCGCACCTCGCAGTCCAGGCAGTACTGCGGCAGGGTGTCGCGCTTGGCGTCGCCGAACTGGTTCTGGGTTTCCGAACCAGCCATCTCCAGGAGTGAGTGCTGCGCCATATTGCCCAGCAGGTAGTCCGGCTCCACATAGTGGTCGCAGGAATAGAGATCACCGTTGTGCTCCATGGCCAGCGCCGTACCGCAGCTTTCCTCGAAGATACAGAGGCCGGGCCGGTTGCCGGTCCAGGCGGCCAGTGCCACGTCGAAGATCTGGACAAACACCCGGCCCACATCGCGGCGCACCCACTCCTCGAAGATGGCAATCAGGAAGTCGCCGTACTGCCGGTCGGTGACGCTGCGGTCCGTGACCCGGTTGCCTTCCTGGTAGCCGGTCTCGTTGTCCCGCTCCACAATCGGAATGAACTGCATGAAATTCGTCCCGACCTCGTCCCGCAGGTAGCGGTACACCTCCAGCGGATGATGATCGTTGCCGGCGTGCACGGTGCACAGGATGTTGAACTCGACGCCGTGTTCCCCGAACAGCCGCGCCGCCCGCATCACCCGGGCGTGGGTGGGTGCTCCGCCCTTGTCAACGCGGTACTTGTCGTGCAGTTCCGGTGGCCCGTCCATGCTGAGGCCCACCAGGAAGTCGTTGGCTGCGAAGAACTCGCACCATTCGTCGTCCAGGAGCGTGCCATTGGTCTGCAGGGCGTTCTGGATGCGCATGCCTGGACGCTTGTACTTCTGCTGCAGGGCCACGGCCTCCCGGAACCAGTCGAGTCCCATCAGGGTCGGCTCGCCGCCCTGCCAGGCAAAGGTGACCTCCGGAACCTTCTGGGCCTCAATGTACTGCCGGGTGTACTCCTCCAGCAGGTCCAACGGCATGCGAAAGTCCGAACCGGGATAGAGCTCCTCCTTGGACAGGAAGTAGCAGTAGGTGCAGTCCAGGTTGCAGATCGCGCCGCTGGGCTTGAGCATGATGTGGAAGGAGTTGGGAGTCCTTCCCGGCGTCAGCGCCGGCGTGCCGGCCAGCGGTATCTCAAGCATGTCTGGTGCCCCTGTTTCCAATGTGTCGCCCTACCAGGAGATGTCCACCCGGCGGCCGGTCTCGGCGCTTTCCACGGCCCCCAGCATCATGGCCAGACTGCGGATGTTGTCCGTACAGACCGTCTGCGGCTTGGTGCCGGCCGTGAGGCAGGTGAGGAACTCGTTGATGACCCCGCCGTGCCCCGTGTACTGCAGTTCCGGCGACGGAGGCACTTCCATCGACTCCACCTCGCGGAAGAAGCCCTCGGTACCGGTCACCAGCTCGCCGCGAATATCCTCCTCGCCGTCCCAGAGCACGCTGCCGCCGGCACCAATGGACCGCCAGTCGCAGTTCCAGGAGTTGTTCATGCCTTCGGCGCACCAACTGCCGTTGTAGCTGAACACCACATCGTCCGTCATCTCGAAGATGCAGAAGGCCGCGGCGCCGTGTTGGTACCAGGATCCGGCCGGGTTCCATTCGTGGCAGTAGACGGAGACCGGATCCTTGTCGGTGATAAAGCGCGCCTGGTCGAAGGAGTGGATGGCCATGTCGATGAGCAGGACATGGTCCATTTCATCCCGGAAGCCGCCGAAGTGGGGCCCCAGGAAGAAGGTGGCCGCAACCGTGGAGAGCCGGCCCAGGGCCGGCGACTGCACCATGTCGCGGTACTGGATGATCGAATTCATGTAGCGCCGGTTCTGGATCACCGCGTAGGTGCGATCGTGCTCCGCGGCGGCCGCCACCATGCGCTGCGCCTCCGCCATCGTCGGCGCCAGCGGCTTTTCGCCCAGGACGTGGCAGCCCAGCTCCAGGGCGGTCAGGGTCACGGTCGGATGGGCCGCGGGCACAGTGCAGTCGAAGACGACCCGGGCGCCGGTGTCCTTGATCATGCGGGCCTGATCGGTGCCTACGGACACGTCACCGAGGGCGAACTCCTGCCGCCGGGCCTCGGCCAGTTCGGGCACGAGATCGACCATGCCCACGATTTCGACGTCGGTACGGCCCTGCAGGGCCGTCAGCCACGCGCGGCTGATGCCACCGCAGCCCACGAGCACGGCGCGCCACTTGTCCTGGTTCTGTGCCACTTCTGAACGACTCCCTGGGGACAGGCAAAGGTTGGGGCTCGGAATCGCAGCCGACCCTGTACCAACCGGTTCCGAGCCAAGACGGCACCCGACGGGCAGGGGTTGCGAACGACAACCGATAGTCTAGTTTACCTGTCCGGTTCGGACGACCTTGGGACGGCGGCTTTTTGTGTATACTGCGAACTGTCCTGTAGACAGGGTGTCATCCCGGCACCTGTCCCGTTGGCGCAGGCCGCGGAAGTCTTCAAACCCGGGGGCAATTGGAGTTAACGAGATGACCCACGTAATCTTTGATGAGTGCATTCGCGACGGTGCCTGCGTCGAGGTCTGCCCGGTGGAGTGCATCATCCCCGGGGAACCCGAAGAGGAGTGGCCCTGGTTCTACATCGACCCCGAGACCTGCATCGACTGCGGTGCCTGCGTGCCCGAGTGCCCGGTGGACGCCATCCTGCCCGAGGAGGACCTGCCCGAGGACCAGCAGTACTGCACCGAGCTGAACGAGATGTACTTCACCGAAGGGCCCGGCTACGCCGCGCTCGACATGTGACCGATTCCCCGCGCGGCGCCAGGCCCATGGCACGGTTGCCGCGGCATTGAGCCCGTCTGCACGGATGGTGTGCGGCGGGCTCTTTTTTTGATCCGAGGAAGCAGGCTATGGCTGAACAGGAAAAGGAATGGCAGTCGGTTGACTGGGAGGGCGTCAAGACCTGTCTGGTCATCATGGCGCATCCGGACGACCCGGACATCTCGTGCGGCGGCACCGCCACGCTGATGGCCCAGGCCGGGATCGATGTCCACTACATGATCCTGACCAACGGGGACAAGGGCAACCACAACCCGAAGATCACCCATGAGGAACTGGTGCTCATGCGCCAGAAGGAACAGCGCGCCGCGGCCGAAACCTGCGGCCTCAAGAACGTGATCTTCATGGGCGAGGAGGACGGCTTCCTGCAGCCGACGCGCGAGCTGCGCGAACGGGTTGTGCGCATCATCCGCAGCCTGCGGCCGGAGATTGTGATCTGCCAGGATCCCACGGCCTACACCTCGGGCACCGGCTACATCAACCACCCGGACCACCGCAATGCCGGTTTGGTCGCCTTCGAGGCCATCTTCCCGGCCTCGGACAACCGCATGTTCTTCCCGGAGATGCTGGACGAGGGCTTTCTGCCCCACAAGATTTCCCAGCTCTACATCACCCGCTTCAGCGATCCCAACACCCGCATCGACGTGTCGGCGGTGGCGGAAACCAAGATTAAGGCGGTCTTCTGCCACAAGTCCCAGTTTGCGGAACGGGAGCAGCAGGCCATGCGTCGGTGGATGGACCGCTGGGGCGAGGAAAACGAGGACGGATCCCGCACCTACTGGGAACACTTCCAGGTCATGCGCTTCGAGCGCAGGCGCACGGACAAGGAAGTCGAGGAGGAAGAAGGCGAGAAGGCCAACAACGAGTAGCCGGCCTGCGGGAGTTCGGTTCCGCGGGACGGGTCCCGTCAACCCGACGGGGTCCTGAAACCAACTTGGATGGAGGCGGGAGCCGTGCGGCTCCCGCCTTGTCTTGCGCGGTCTTGCTTCACATCGTTGGAAATGGCAAGCCTGGCCCTCCCACTGTGGGCGTTCGTCGAACCCGTCAACGCGGCCGACGCGGCCCTTGCCCCATTCCGGGAAAATGCTCCTGCGTCAACCGCATGATGTCCCAGTTTCCTTGTTGCTCGGCCAAGTGGAACGCCCGTGCCGCGCCCTTGCGCGAAGCCTTCCTGCGGCCTTTGCGCGCTTCCGCCAGCGCCATGTAGAAGTGGGCCATGCTGTCGGTGGGATTTTCGGACAACACAAACTTGAGGTCGGAAATCCCCATTCTGTACTCTGCCTGTTCAATCCGGAGGCACCCCCTGAGCAGGTAGGCATCGACATGGTCCGGATTTAACGCCAGGGCAGCGGCCACATCGGAATGCGCTTTTTCAAAGTCGCGCATCCTCATGTGGACTTCGGCGCGCGCCAGAAATATGTGTATGCTGATCGACGATGTGGGCTACCGATTCACGATCGTGGTGGCGATGGCCGTGG
>JAPPAJ010000186.1 GCA_026705565.1 Caldilineaceae bacterium
CGAGAAGAAAGCCGTGTAGTCCGACACGCGGGCCGCCTGCTGCATGTTGTGCGTCACCACCACGATGGTGTACTGCGCCGCCAGGTCCCGCATCAATTCCTCAATGTGCAGGGTGGCAATCGGGTCGAGGGCCGAACAGGGTTCGTCCATCAGGACGATGTCCGGCTGGACAGCGATGGCCCGCGCGATGCAGAGGCGCTGCTGCTGTCCACCGGACAGCGACAACCCGCTCTGGCTCAGCTTGTCCTTGACCTCGTCCCACAACACCACCCGGCGCAGGGACTCCTCGACCAGTTGCTCCATGTCCCCCTGGTACCCGTGGATACGCGCGCCCCAGGCCACGTTTTCGAAGATGCTCTTGGGGAACGGATTGGGCTTTTGGAACACCATGCCGATGCGGCGGCGCACCTCGACCGGATCCACATCCGGACCGTAGATGTCGACTCCCTGGTAGTGAACCGAACCCTCGACCCGCGCCACATCGACCAAGTCGTTCATGCGGTTGAAAGTGCGGAGAATCGTGCTCTTGCCGCAACCGGACGGACCAATCATGGCGGTGATGCGGTGGGTCGGAACCTCCAGGCTGACATCCGACACGGCGTGGAAATCGCCATACCAGACCTGTAGGTTGGAGGCCGTCAGGGCATAGCCTCCGCCGGGAGCGGTCCCGTTGACGTGTGTGGAGATCATGCTTGCCTATATCCGTTGGCCTTCAGCGCGGTTGCGCAGCAGCACCGCGGTTGCATTGGTGATCAGAAGCAGTGCCAGCAATACCAGAATCGCTGCGGCCGCGATGTTGCGGAATTCCGCCTGGGGCCGTGCCGTCCACTGGTAGATTTGGATGGGCAGTACGGTGAATTTCGCGAACAGGTTGGTCGGGTCGACCGAAATGAAGGTGGCCGCGCCAATCACCACCAGGGGCGCGGTCTCACCGAGGGCCCGCGACACGGCCAGGATGGCCCCGGTCAGGATGCCGGGCACGGCCATCGGCAGGACGTGCCACCGAACACACTGCCAGCGCGTGCAGCCCACGCCGTAGGCGGCCTCGCGCAACGAGTCCGGCACGGCCCGGATTGCCTCCTGCCCATTGATGATGATGACCGGCAGAATCAACAGGCCGAGGGTCAGGCCGGCCGACAGAATGGTGCGGCCGCTGGCCTCGTCCGCCGACACGATGCCGAAGAGTGAGCCGCTGGTGATCTGCGTGAGGGCGCGCACGAAAATCACCAGGCCGAGCATGCCGTAGATGATGGACGGCACTCCCGCCAAGTTGTTGATGTTGGTCTCGACAATCCTGCCGAACCAGTTGCGGGAGGAAAACTCCTCCAGGTAGATCGCGGCCCCGATCCCCAGCGGCACGGAGAAACAGATGGTGATGGCGATGACCCACAGCGACCCCAGGAGAGCGGTGCGGATCCCGGACAGGGCCGCGTTGGCGGACTGCGGCCGGACCAGGAATCCGGGCGTCAGCCAACTGTGAAAACTGGCTTCGGCACCCTCGGCGTCCGCAAACGCCCGTATCTCGTCCGCCTGCACCAGGGACTCGCGCAACGTGAAGGTCGCCAGGATCTCGGGCTCCTTGACCCGTTCCTCCACCAATGCAAGCAAGTTGGCGCGGTTGCGTCCGGCCATCGGTTGTTCGCGGTCGTAGCGCCGGATCAGGCCGGCCGACAGATGGGTCTCCAGGACTCCCAGAAGCTCGGCCGTCCCGAGGCTGTCCAAGTTCGGCAGATCCTGCCGCGCAGCCCAGCGGCTCAGAACGCCTTTGTTATCGACAACGAACACGACCGACACGGTGTCGGCCGGCCAGTTGCCGTCCAGGTCGGACCAGCGGCCGCCCGGGGCCAGCAGGGCCAGCAATCCGCTTTCGTCGAGCTCCCACAGGAACGGATTGTCCTCGGACACCAGGGCGGTCAAGGCCAGCGCAGTCTGTTGCGTCCCCACCGGCAACACCCGATAGCCAGCCGTGCCGGCCGGCACCAGTTCGGATGCCAGCACCACCACGGCGTCCGGGTCGCCGTCTACGTCCTTGAGGGCATCCACCCGTCGCTCGGCGTGCGTGACGTGGGGATGCTCAAGTAGAACAATCAGAGGCTCGCTCAGCCTATCGCGTACCGCCACGTAGCCCCAGGTGCTGTTGACCACGTTGTACAGCAGTGTGGTCAGCACGAGCAGCCCAAAGACCGTGGAAAACCTAATGACAACGCGCCAGGCCTTGCCCCTGATCCGACGGCGACGGGTTTGGGATGCTTCCCCGGCCCCTTCCGGCCAACCGGCCGCGGCCTTGTCGGCAAAAACCCCCATCAGTCATACCTCTCGCGGAAGCGGCGCGCCACGGCACGGCTGAAGATGTTGAGACCCAGCGTCATCAGAAACAGCAGGAGGCCGATGGCGAACAGGCTGTCGTAGTCCAACGAGTCGTAGCTGATGTCGCCACCGGAGATGCGGACGATGTGGCCCGTCATCGTCTCAGCGGACTGGAAGGGATTGAGGGCCTTCAGGCCGCCCAGCGCCTCGCCCCAACCGGGAAAGTTGCGGGGGCCCGCGCCCGCCGCCACGGCGACAATCATTGTCTCGCCCACGGCACGGGACATGGCCACGATGAAGGCTGCGGAGATGCCGGACAGGGCTGCCGGCACGACCACGCGCAGGGAAGTTTCCAGCTTGGTGGCGCCCAGGCCTACCGCCGCCTCCCGCAGCGCCAAGGGCACCGCCCGCAAGGCGTCCTCGCTCATGGAGGTCACGGTGGGCAGCACGAGGACCCCGATGACCAGTCCGGCCGAGGCAATGTTGAAGATCTCGACCACCTCAATCCCGAACAGGTTGCGCAGAATGGGGGTGACGAAGGTCAAGGCGAAGTAGCCATAGACAACAGTTGGAATCCCGGCCAGCACCTCCAGAATGGGCTTGAGGACGCGGCGCGCCCTGGAGCCGGCATATTCGCTCAGGTAGATGGCGATGAGAAGGCCCAAGGGCAGGGCCAGGGCCATGGCGATCAGGCTGGCCCCCATGGTGGCGTTGACGAGTGGCCAAATGCCGAACTGAAGGGTCTGGGGCTGCCAGGTCCAACCGGTCAGGAAGTCCAGCAGGCGGACTTCCTCCCGCCGGAAGAAGAGGAGTGCCTCCTGGCCCAGCATGTACACGATCCCGATGGTCGTCAGAATGGAGATGGCACCGCACAGCCAGAGCGCGCCGTGCATGAACTGCTCAAACGGCCGTCGGCGCTTGGTCAGTGACTGCCGGGCACCCACTTCCATGCCGAGGCCGCCGGCCAGAACTTCGGCTCCAGGTTTGATGCTCATGAGAGGTTTGCACCCAGTTCCCGGATCAGTAGTCAGGGGGGGATCGTAGCAAAGGGAGAGGGCAGGTCGGCCCCACCGGAACCGACCTGTCCCGATGTCTGGGGTTTCATCGCGGCCCCATGGCTGCGCACCACCTGTCCGCTATTCCATCGCCGTCTTCCAGGCGTCAATCGCAGCCTGCATGTCGGCGGCGGAAGCCGGGAAGTAACCCACGTCCACGACTTCCTCGTTCACGTAGGAAAGTACAAAGTTGAGGAAGTCGGCAACCTGCGGTTTCTCATGGAGAATGGCGGCAGTCGAGTATATGTACAAGGGCCTGGCCAACGGGTAAGAGGCGTTGTCCACGTTGTCGGCGGTGGCTTCCACGCCGTTGATGGACAGAACCTTCAGGGTGTCGGCATTTTCCTGGTAGTACGCGTAGCCGAAGTAGCCGATGGCGTAGGAGCTGCCCAGCACGCCCTGGACCAGGACATTGTCATCCTCGCTCAACTGCAGTTCGGAGGCGGTCAGAATTGGTTCCGCATCCTTGTCGAACACCTCTTCCACGAAGTAGTCGAAGGTGCCGCTGTCGGTGCCCGGACTGAAGCGCTGAATCGGCTCGTTCGGCCAATCCGAATTCACGTCCGACCAGTTGTCGGCGGTGGAGAAAATCAGGGCCAGTTCTTCCATCGAGATATCCGTCAGAAAGTCGTTTTCCCGGCTAACGACAACCGCTAGGGCATCGGTACCCACGCGCAGTTCGATCGGAGCGCGTTCGATGGCGTTGCAACTCTCCACTTCACTGTCCTTGATGGGGCGCGAAGCGTTGGAAACGTCGGTCTCGCCGGCTACACAGAAGCGCTCGAAGCCGGCGCCACTGCCGATGCTGGAGATCGAGATGCTGCCGTCATAGCCCTCGTCCACGAATCGTTCCGCCATGCGTTCGACGAGCGGGTATACCGTGGAACTACCAGCAATGATGATGTCTCCCGTGACAGCCATGGGATCTACCATCGGCAGACCGACAGGGCCCAATCCCATCGTCTCTTCCTCGACGGCAGTTGCCTGATCGGGTTCCGAGGCTTGTCGGGATCCACAGGCAGACAGCATCGCCACCAGCAACAACAGGACAACCGCCAGCGGTTTGCGCATTGATTTCCCTCCCGGAAGAAGCGTATGAATGCGTTGGGAGTATGTCGGCTGGTCGGGCCAAACGCGCGCAAGGTTTGAAAAGATTATTAGGAGACGTTCACAGACATGGCGGATTGCGGAGCCAATACCTTGCCTGCAAGGTCCGGTGACGACCATGCCCCGACTGTTGTACATGCTGCGAACTGCCGCGAACGGACAGCTTGGGCGTTCGTGTCCGCGGCCTGTGCCTGTACCGGTTGCCCATCCGGCGCCGGTCGGACAGCTTGTCGGGAAACCTGCTTCGCCAATCACAGACGCGGGGCATCGCCAGCACAACCGCTGCACGCGGATCGGTATACCTGTCACTCCGTTCCGATGGCCTGCGTCCGTTCCGATGGCCTGCGTGCGCTATAATCGGCTTTCCAACCATCTGTGCCGAATCGCGCCTTAGGGTCCGCCCTTGAGGTGTCGTCCACCCTTTTCCAGCTCACCATGGCCGCCAAGCTGTCCGGATTGCAGCGCAAGGAAGAACTGGCAGGTTACCTGTTCATCCTGCCCAACCTGATCGGCTTCCTGGTGTTCCTGGTGTTCCCGATTCTGGCGGCGATCTACCTCACCTTCACCGAGTGGGAGTTGAGCGCGCCCCCCACCTTCGCCGGCTTGGCAAATTTCCAGGCCATGATCGGCGACGACATTTTCCTCAAGGCATTCGGCAACACCTTCTACTACGCTTTCGTGGCCGTGCCCACCGGGGTCTTCCTGGCGTTTGTCCTGGCCTTGGGTGTCAACCGGCCCATGCGGGGAGTGTTTGCCTTTCGGCTTATCTACTTCCTGCCGCACGTCACCCTGACCGTGGCCGCTGCCATCGTCTGGGCCTGGATCTATCACCCGGAATTCGGGATCATCAACTACCTGCTCAGCCTGATCGGCATTCAGGGTCCCAATTGGCTCTTCAACAGCAAGTCCGCCATGCCGGCCCTGATCATCATGAGCAACTGGAAGGGCATCGGCTATGCCATGCTGATTTTCCTGGCGGGACTGCAGGGGGTACCGGCCGAGTTGTACGAGGCGGCCGTCATGG
>JAPPAJ010000257.1 GCA_026705565.1 Caldilineaceae bacterium
GCTCGTGGACGGACCGGGTCCCATCTTCCTGCGGACGGCCTTGGCCCACGCCGTCCTGCCCTCCCGGACCTCCGGCCAGTTGAGAGCGGGCACGTGCATCTCCTTCCAGCGCGCGTACCGCCACTCGCAGTCGGCCAGCATGTGGTTCCAGACGTAGCGGCAGGCGCCGGCGATGGCCGTCAGCAGGATGCCGGTGGCGGCGTCGCCCGGAAACAGGCGCAGGCGCACTGTGCGGTGGACGGTCTCCGGGGCCTGCGTTGTAGAATCGGGGTTGTTGGGCATGGAAGTTCCTGTTCCGTGTCCGGCGAAGAGTCCGGTGTCTGCCGGACTCTCGCATTTATGGACGTCATTATGCCACAGAACCCATTGTCAAGTCAGGAATATAATTCCCTTATGTCTCCATCTTCAGTACGTAGAGCAGGCACTCGCCCATCAGAACCTTGGGAATAGTCCGTAGGAACATCACCCGTCCGGACTCCACGGCCGGTATCTCCGCCAGAACAGTTCCGTCGGGATGGCGCACCTCGCCCAGAATGTTCCCCTCGGAGACGACATCCCAGAGTTCCACCGCGGGCACGAAGAGCCCCGAGTAGGGACTGGGGTAGTTCACCTGCAAGTGGCCTGCCTCCTCCCCCAGCGTCTGCAGGCTGAACTCGGGTTCCGCAGTGGGATAGTCGCCTTCCACAATACCCAGGAACGCCAGGATGTTGCGGATGCCCTGCACTGCGTAGGTGCGCTGGGCGGAGCGCAGCCGACCTTCGCCGAGATTCTCCACGTAAATGGCGGGCACCCCCTTGATGCGGGCCGCGGACAGAGTGCGTCCCGGCAGGGCCTCCGTGCCCCAGACAAAGTCGAACCCGAAGGCGATGGCGGCCTCGTGCAGGCGCTCCCCGGCCGGGCCGTCCTGCACCTGGTAGCCGGCCAGTTCCTTGCAGGCGTACAGGTTGCCGCCGGCATGCATCTCGAGCAGGAAGTCGGCTTGGACCACCAGATGCTCCTGAAAGATATGCGCAATGCGTTCCGTGGGGGAACCCTGGGCAGCACCGGGGAAGATGCGGGCCAGATTCAGATGGTCCCAGCCCCCTTCCCGGGTGCCATGGGCAAAGGCGGGTCCATTCACCATGGGAATGCCAAAGAACGTGCCGCGCATGTCGGACGTGTCCAATTCCGCGAAGACATCCTGTATGGCCACCGGGCCTTCGTATTCGTCTCCATGCACCAGTCCCGTCACCATGCAGACGGGCCCCGGGTTATCGCCGCGGGCGAGCAGGACGGGACAATAGAGCGGTTCGCCCGAGGGCAGGGTGTTCAGGATCAGGTGCAGGCGGGTCTTGGTTCCCTCCGCGAAGTCGGCAACCCTGAAATCGGAATAAAGAATGGGCTGGGCTTCCGTTAACATCGGTTTACCTCCGTATGGCGATGATTCGGCCAGGCGTGTGCGGCGGTGTCGGGGGCTGCGGCCCGGGTCCTACAGATTGTTTCCTTGGTTCACCATGGTGGGATCAAGTACATCGCGCAGGGCATCCGCCAGACTGTTGAGGCCAAGAATCAGGGATGTGATGAAAAGGCCCGGAAAGAACCCGTACCACCAGGCACGACGCAGATGGCCGCGCCCGCTCAACAGCATGGCCCCCCACGAGGCGTCGGGCGGCTGCGTGCCCAGCCCGAGGAAGCTGAGGGCGGCTTCCACCAGGATGGCGAACGCCACGGCCAGTGTGAGCTGCACGATGATGGGAGCCAGCGAGTTGGGCAGCACGGTACGGAAGATGATGCGGCGGGCGGTGGCTCCCACCGCCTGGGCCGCCAGCACGAAGTCCATTTCCTTCTGCACGAGGATACTGGCCCGGGCCAGACGCGCGAATCCCGGCAGTCCCACGATGGCGACGGCGATCATGGCATTGACCGAACCCGGTCCCAGCACGGCCACGATGGTCAAAGCCAACAAGAGTGCCGGGAATGCCAGCAGCGTATCAATGCACCGCATGATGACCGCATCGAGCCCGCGTCCCGCGTAACCGCTGACAAGCCCCAAGGGCACGCCCAGAGCGGCAGCGGTCAGTGCTGCGACCGCTCCGGCCAGCAGGGATATGCGTCCCGCATGCAGGGTGCGCGTATAGATGTCGCGTCCGAATTCGTCCGTGCCGAAGAAATGGGCCGGACTGGGCGGCAAAAACTGGTTGCCCTTGCTGATGGCCAAGGGATCGTGGGTGGAGAGGAGGGGAGCCGCCACGGAGATGAAGAACATGATCAGAACCACCACCAGGCCCACCATGCCTCCCCGATGCCGACGGAACCGATGCCACAGTCGGGACTGCGTGGGCTGCTCCGCCAAGTCCCAAGACTGAACGGCCTCATCGCCGCGGGTTGCGCGGTCCTTGGCGGTCTCACTCGATGACATGGTCATGGACGAAGGGTATGGCGGATCCTGTCCCCGCAAAAAACCAAATCACTGATAGCGAATGCGCGGATCAAGGAAGCCGTAGGTCAGGTCCGTAATCAGTGTCACGCAGACAAATGTGGTCACGATAAACAGGACGGTGCCTTGCAGGACCGGATAGTCCCGTGTCCCGATTGCCTGCAGCATGAGTCGGCCCAGACCGGGCCAGTCGAAGATGGACTCGGTGACGACGGCCCCGCCCAGGAACGCACCCAGCTGCAGACCCAAAATGGTCACAACGGGAATGAGCGCATTCTTCAATACATGGCGCGTCAGGACGCCGGTTTCCGCCAAACCCTTGGCGCGCGCCGTACGCACGTAATCCATCTCCATCACTTCCAGCATGGAGCTCTTGAGGAAGCGGGTCAGCACCGTGGCGGAATAGAAACCGAGCGTGAGGGAAGGCAGGATCATTAGGCGCAGCGCCAGTCCCGGCTTCTGGCTGAATGCCACTTGACCGGAAGGCGGCAGCCACTTGAGTTGCAGGGAAAATACCAGCACCAGCAAAATGCCCAGCCAGAAGGTGGGAATGGCCTGTCCCAGGGCAACCACCAGCGATGTCAGGCGCTCAAACCAGCCACCTCGCCGGACTGACGACAGGATGCCCAAGGGCAGGGACACGCAAAGGGCGACCAACAACCCGCCCGCGGTCAGCTGCAAGGTGGCCAGGAATTTCCGCGCGATCAAGTCGAAGACGGGATAGCCATTCAGGATGGATACGCCCAGATCGCCGCGCACCACCTGCCCCAGCCAGATCGCATACTGCACATAGATGGGCTTGTCCAACCCCAAGCGGGCACGGGCGGCCACGATCTGCTCCGGCAGCGCGTCGGGCCCGGCGATCAGCATGGCCGGATCGCCGGGAATGAAGCGAACCAGGCCGAATACCAGGATGGAGCTCAGAAAAAGCACCGGCAGCGTCTGCACCAGCCGCCGCAAGGCGTAAACGACCATGGAGAATTACAAAGGGGCGGGATGCCCGGAACCCATGCGGTCCCCTACCCGCGAGGCCGGTGCGGCACGGACATCCGAGGCTCCGCTCCTCACGGAGTAGAGCCTCGGACTTGCTCTCGATTGGGCGGGCAGTGCCCTGAGGCACCTGCCCGCCCGAAAGCGGGATCTGCGCGGAAGAACCGGAGTTCTACTCGACCCAAGTGTTGCCCGCAATCAACTCGTCGTTGACGGTCCAATCCAAGCCGTGGACATTGGCCTGGCGGGCGAACAGCGTGTACTTCCAGGAGATCGGAATGTCGATGCATGAGTCCAGCATGATCTCGCCGACTTGCAGGAAGGCCGCCCGCCGTGTTTCGCGATCAAAGGTGGAACCGGCAATCGCCAGCTGCTCCACATAGCCCTCCGGGAAATCGCCGTGCGGGAAGATGGGACTGGAGCGGGGACGGAACGGGCTGTTGTCGAACAGCCCCATGGGATCCAGATGCTGCCTGCCCACGAACGTGACGTCGAGGTCGAACACCGCGCTGCCGTTGGTCTCGGGGGTGCCGAGGTGCCGCGGGCCATAAGTGGCACTGTCCAGCGGTTCCACATCGATTTCCACCCCGATCGTGGCCATGTCGGCCTCCAGGATGGTGCCGATGTCCGTGGTCTCCGGGAACGCCTGAATCGTAATCGTGTTCAGGACCAGCTTGACGCCGTCCTTGTCCCGCACTCCGTCACCGTCGGTGTCCACCCAGCCGGCCTCGTCCAGCAAGGCGGCCGCGGCATCCAGATCGAAGCTGTAGTGATCGGCCAGCTCCTCGAAGTAGGCCACCGAGTAGTCGGGGAACGGCACCACCGTGGCCCCGCCCACACCAAACAGGGCCTGATCCACGATGGCATCCCGGTCAATGGACCAGCACACCGCCTGTCGCACCCGCTTGTCGCTGAGCGCTCCTTCCGGCTGATCCGGGTCCGGGGGATTCACCGTGATGGAATAGAGCAAACCGCCCTGTCCGAATTCGACGGCGATGCCGGCATCCAACAGACGCTGGTAGTCCTTGGGCGGAATCGCGATGGCGGCATCGATGATCCCGGTCTCCAGAGCCGTGACCAGGGCTTCCAGGTCATCGAAGGGCTTGAAGGACACCTCGTCCAGGTAGGGCCGACCCTCTTCCCAGTAGTCTTCGTTGCGGGTAAAGGTCAGGACATCGCCCGGGATCCACTCCTTGAGCTTGAAGGGGCCCGTGCCGATGCAGGAATTGGCCAGGGAATCGAAGGACTCCGGCGCCATGATGCGCATCACGTTCAGGATGTCGAACATGTTGGGCGTCGGCGCGGCGAAATCGATCGTGACGCTGTGGTCCCCGTTGGCCGTGGCTCCCGTCACCGTCTGCACCATGCCGTGCACGTTGGAACCCGTGTCCGGGACCAGGGCCCGGTCGATGTTTTGGACCACGTCGTCCGCCACAAAGGCCCGGCCGTTGTGCCAGACCACGTCGTCGCGCAGCGTCAAGGTGACGGATGTGCCTTCCGCGTTGGTCTCCCAGGCCGTGGCCAGGCGCGGCATGATGTTCAGTCGCTTGTCGTAGAGAATCAAGCTGTCATAGCACTGATTCTGCATGGGATAACTGACGAAGCCGAGCGAGAACGCGTCGAAGTTGATGATGTCGTCCGTCGTGCCCACCACCAGAGTGCCGCCGGTCTGGGGGCCCTCCTCCATGTCACTGGCCATCTCCTCGGTCGGAGGGGCAGGGGCACAAGCAACGCTGGCGGCGGCCAAGGCCAGCAGGAGAGCCGCCAACAGGCCGATTCGCAATGGACTCAGATGTTTATAAGCCATGGTTCATTCACCTCGCCGAAGAACTGGAATCGATTCGATCGAAGCAGCATTCCTCTTCGCTGCACGATACCCCCTGCGCCGCGGCCCACCGACGGGCTGTGGCTATGGGAGCAGACCAGTTGGGTTTTCGGCAGGGGTCGATTGTATCAGTGTGCGACGCGCGCCTGACGCGGGACCGGAGAACCGCAAAGGCGGGTTCCGCCTGCGGTCCAGGGAGTCAACCCCGGCACCTGCGGAAGGGAGTAGGGCCACCTTTTCCATTGGGGAGCATAG
>JAPPAJ010000153.1 GCA_026705565.1 Caldilineaceae bacterium
GATGTCGAAGACGTTGAAACCGCCAATCAGGGGGAATGCCGGGGGCATGGTCAGGACCGGAGCCAGCTGGGGTACGGTTACATGCCAGAAGCGCTTGGACGACCCGGCTCCGTCGATCATGGCGGCATCATGGAGCTCCATGTCGATGCCTTGGAGCGCGGCCAGCAGTATGACGAAACAGAAACCGAAATAGGCCCAGAGGCCTGCCAGCAGAAGGGCGTACAGAGCCCAGTCGTAATCGCCCAGCCAGCCGCGGGCCACCTCCTCCAAACCCACGGACCGCAACACCACGTTGACGGGGCCGAACAGCGGGTGGTAGATCCAGTGCCAAATGATGCCGACCACGACCGACGCCAACACGACCGGCATAAAGAAAATCGTGCGGAACAGGGTGCGTCCCTTCACACCGCTCCAGACGAGATTGGCCAGCACCAGGCCAATCACCACCGGTGTCAGAGTCCCCAGGGCGATCCAGATCAGGTTGTGGCGCAGGGACAGCCACATCAGGGGATCCGCGAACATGTCCCGGTAGTTGGCCAACCCGATGAAGTTCTTGACAGGCTGGGCCCCGTCCCAATCCGTGAGGCTGTAGTGGATGGTGTTGACGAACGGCCACAGGACAAACAACGCGTACACCAACAAGGCGGGGAGGACGAACAACAGGGGCAGAGCCTGGCGGCGCCAGCTGCGCCGCAGGCTGCGAAATCGAACAGTCACAATCCACTCAGGCCCGTCGGAGATGGGCCCCCCGGGGGAAGGCCGACACATCCGGGGGATGGGCCCATCCCCCGGATGTCCGTGTCAGGTTCGGAGACAACGGATCTGTCTACTCGGTGAGATTGACAACCTCGCCGGCCGCGATGGCCTCGTCCATGGCGGCCTGGAGCTCGGCCGCCACTTCTTCAGGGGTCTTGACGCCCTCGAAAATGGCCGAGAAGCCGTCCCACTGCACCTGGTTAAAACCAGCAGGCACGACCACATCGATGTTGTAGCCCATGCTTTCGGCCTGTGATCCGATGATGTCCAGGGCCAGCACCAGCAGGGCCGGCAGGTCCAGGTTCTCCGTATCGACGGGATAGGCGGGCACCGCGTTGATCTCGGTGACCCAGGATGTGCCCATTTCGTCGCCAATCAGGTAATCCAGGAATTCCAATACTGCGTCCGGGTGTTCGGTCGCGGAACTCACAACCCAGCCGGAACCTATGCCGCCAGGGACCACGACGGGGTTGCCGTCGATGGAGGGCAGGAAGAAGAAGCCGATGGGTTCCGTAGTGTAGTCCGGATTGGTCAGAGCCTCCACCAGCCAGGTGCCGCTCGGCAGCATGGCCGCCTTGCCGGTCTGGAACAGGGCCAGGCCGTCATCGTAGCTGACGGCGTTGAAGTCGTCCATGAAGCAGCCTGCAGCCGGCATGTCCACGAAGAATTTCTGGATGGCATCCACCGTGTCCGGGTGATCCCAGGAATCAATACCGGAAATCATGCGCGTCAGCCGGTCACGGCCCACCTTGTTGTTCATCACGATGCTGAACATGTGGTAGCTGGGCCAGCTGGACCCGTTGGTGAAGGCCAGCGGGATCAGGCCGGCTTCCTGAATCGGGCCACACATGGCGACCAGTTCCTCCCAGCTGTTGGGGATGCTCCAGCCATGCTCCTCAAACAGGCGCATGTTGTAGAAGACGCCAATGAACTCCAGTTCGTTGGCAATACCGTAGACGTGACCGTCAAAGGTGCTGCGAGCCAGGGTCCAAGGATAGATGTGGTCCCAGCCCTGTTCGGTGTAGGCCTCGTCCAAGGGCATGAGCAGACCGGCCTGGGCCAAAACACCGGCAAAGCCCGGCCCCAGATCGTAGTAGAAGAGGTCAGGGCCGGTTCCGGAACTGAGCGCGGTGCGGATCACATCCCGCATGGCCTCCGTGGTGTAGCTTTCCCGCACCACTTCAATACGGTCCTGGCTGTCGTTGAAACGGGCCACCAGGGCATCCATCTGGTCCGATACGTCGGGGAACTGGTCCCAGAACAGAATCTCGACCTTCTCGGGTCCTTCCTCCACCACCGGGACGCAGGCGGCCAGCAGCAAGGCGGCAGTCATGCCCATTACCGTCAGCAACCATAGAAATCTTTTCATGTCACAACTCCTTCAATATGGACGGTTGACCAAGGAACAATGAATGAGCCGGCAAGGTTAAGCGCGGACCGGAGCCGCGAAACAGCCTACGGAGACAACGCTACGGCTTGGGATGGGCCCGGCCACGGCCGTGCAACCACCCCGGCCATTTCGGATGAAGAGCAGCCTGCTTGAATTTCCGTGCGACCGGTATCGGATCATTCCATCCGGCAGGGGCCGCACAGGCTCAATGTGCATGACGGTTGGCATGGGTTGCACTGTACGCAAGCGCGTGAGTCCTGTCAAGTCCGTTCCAAGCGAGGCACTGTTGCAGATTCATTGCCTTGGGCCCGAGCCCGGCCCGGTTCGAGGCAGGGGTGAAAGGGTGGCCGGCCCCGTCACCTTCCGGACTCGACCTGGCGGAATACCCGAGGCACCGCGGACACGGCCTGGTCTGCGGCCCGCGGAATCCGGACCGCCCCGTCGGCACCAACTTTCGGCCGGTTGGTGCCGACGGATGAAGCCGGGGGTACGCTTGGCCCGGGGATTGAAGACGGAGGTCGGCTCCCCCAACCGCCTGCACTTGACGACAGTCACCATGGCCTGACGCAGGCGGACAGGGCTGTGGGCGCGAGGGAACTCCGATGACAAATCCGGACCAAGTCAAGCCAAGTAGGTTTCCATGAACGGTGATTGCATATTCTGCGAAATTGCCAATGAGACGCGGCCCGCGAGCATTGTGTACGCGGACGAATTGACCATGGCATTTGTCGACATTCGACAATTCCACGCCGGGCATACCCTGGTCATCCCGCGCCGACACGTCAGCGATGTCCGTTATCTGGACGAGACAACGGGGGCCGCGGTCATGGCCACCCTCATACGTGTGACCCGCGCCGTCGATGCCGCTTTTTCCAATGATGGGTTGAGCCTCTGGCATTCAATTGGCCCCGCCGCCTTCCAGGAGGTGCCCCACGTCCACTTCCATATCCATCCGCGCAAAACCGCGGACGGTTTCCTTCGTGTTTACCCGTGTACACCTCCCACCGCCGATGAGTTAACAAGAGACGAGTTCGCAGCAAGAATTCGTCTTTTCCTGTAATCAACTTCGGCCGCTGTCTGGCAGCGCTTCCGAGGAGCCAAAGGCAACCGGTAGCCGCGGCGTTGTCTGGGGTTCCTACCCTGTCCAATCCCGGACCCGGGCGCGGCCATGGCCACCTCCCTCCTCGCCTGGCGTCCCGTGCGAGTTGCCGACAGGTTCAACCGGTTGAAACCGAAGACTGCTTGGTCCCAACCCTACCCGGCGGACCTTTAACGAGTTAGGTTGGGCCTCAGCCAACCCTCCGCTTCCGCCCGATCCATTCCGGAGACGGCCGCCACACTTTCCAACTGGTCGTGCCCAATCCTGCCGACTGTGAAGTAACGGGCCTGGGGATGGGCAAACCAGAATCCGCTGACGGAGGCGGCCGGCCACATGGCGCACGTCTCGGACAGGGACATGCCCGCGCGCTCCCCGGCTTCCAACAGGGCGAAGATGGTCCGCTTGCTCGTGTGGTCCGGACAGGCCGGGTAGCCGGGAGCCGGACGGATCCCGCGATACCGCTCGGCGATCAAGTCCGCATTGTCCAGCGCTTCGTCCTCGGCATAGTCCCACCAGCAGGTGCGCGCCTTCAGGTGCAGCCATTCCGCGGCCGCTTCCGCCAGCCGGTCGGCAAGCACCTGCACCATGATGGCGCCATAGTCGTCGTGGGCCGCCTTCAATTCGGCACTCAACTCCGGCACGCCCAAGCCGGCCGTCACCGCAAAACATCCCAGCCAGTCGGCGACATCCCTGTGGGCCGGCGCGATCCAGTCGCTCAGGCAGAGTTGACGCGCCGACGCGCCCTTGGGTTCCTGCTGTCGCAGAAGCGGAAACTTCGCCCTCACCGCCGTGCGGGATTCGTCCGTGTAAACCAGGATGGTCTCATCCTCGGACGCGGCCGGAAAGATCGCGACGGCTCCGCGCACGTCCAGGCCCCCGTCCCGGATCAGGGTCTCCAAGCGGGCCTGGCCGTCCGCCAGCAGGGAACGGGCCGCCTTGCCCTTGCCCGGATCATTGAGAATCGCCGGCCAGACCCCCCGCATCTCCCAGGCATGGAAAAAGGGGGTCCAGTCGATGTACGGCACCAGGTCGGCGATCGGGATATCGACGGTTTGCAGTTCCGGATGGCGCGGTCGGGCGATGTCGGCCTCGGCCGGGTCGAAGGGAAAGCGCCGGGCCCGAGCCTCCGCCAGCGACAACAGCTCCCGTTTGCGACCGCGCGCCTCGTGGCTGTGCCGCAGATCCGCATACTCGGCCTTGATGGACGCCGCAAAGGCCGCACGCTGCCGCGGATTGGTTAACTGTTCCACCACGCCAACGCTGCGCGAGGCGTCCAGCACGTGCACAACCGGTCCGGAGTAGACGGGATCGATGCGCAGTGCCGTGTGCAACCGCGATGTGGTGGCGCCGCCAATCAGCAGGGGCGTATCAAAGCCTTGGCGTTCCATTTCGGATGCCACGTTGACCATCTGATCCAGGGACGGCGTAATCAACCCGCTCAACCCGATCAGGTCCGCCTGCCCGGCACGGGCCGTGTCCAGGATGGTCTGTCCGGCCACCATCACGCCCAGATCCTCGATGCGGTAACCATTGCAACCCAGCACCACCCCCACGATGTTCTTGCCAATGTCGTGTACGTCACCCTGCACTGTGGCCATGACAATGCTGGGCTGGGCCGTACCGCAGCCGCTCTGCGCCTGTGCCTCCTCAATGTAGGGTGTAAGCCAGGCCACGGCCTTCTTCATCACGCGGGCGCTCTTGACCACCTGGGGCAAAAACATCTGGCCGGCTCCGAAGAGATCACCGACGCGGTTCATGCCGTCCATCAGCGGCCCTTCGATGACGGCCAGCGGATCCCCCAGTTCCGCCAGCGCCTCGGCTGCATCCTCCTCGGCGTACTGGTCCAGCCCGTTGACCAGCGCATGGGACAGCCGTGCCGCCACGGGCTCGTCCCGCCAAGCCAGATCCGCCTTGGGCCCGGTGGTCTCCAGGGTGCCGCGCAGCCGTTCCGCCAGCGAGACAAGCCGTTCGGTGGCATCCGGGCGGCGGTTCAGAAGCACATCCTCGACATGTTCCCGTAGCTCGGGGTCCAGTTCGGCATAGATGGCCAGTTGCCCGGCATCCACAATGCCCATATCCAGTCCCGCGGCCCGCGCGTGGTACAGGAAGGCGGCGTGCATCGCCTGCCGGACCGCGGTCTGGCCGCGGAAGGCAAAGGAGATGTTGCTGACGCCCCCGCTCACCTTGCAGTGCGGCAGTTCCTCC
>JAPPAJ010000351.1 GCA_026705565.1 Caldilineaceae bacterium
ATTCCTCAAGTTCGCAGGAGAGGAAGGGGCACAGAAGTACGTGGCGCAGTCCGGACGCCAACCGGTCACCCCCGACTTCAACGAACGACTGTGGAAACCTGCCACGATTGAAAAATGGGGGCTGGAGAATCCCCAACCACTGATCGACGCCTTTGAGTCGGGCATCCTCCACCTGGCCGGCGAAGTGGACGACCGTTACATTACGGCGGAAGCCTATGGGCCCGCCCGCGACCGCATGGTCGCGGGCGACGCCGATGCCTTCGAGGTAGTCCCGGAGTTGAACGCGAAGATTCAGGGCCTGTTGGACGAGTACTGGGCCAGCCAAGGCTAATCGATTCGGAACCGTTCCGCGGAGCGGCCCCTCGAGGGGCCGCTCCGCTCTGTCATACAGCCAAGGACATGCAAGATGGAACCGATGCAGGTATCCAATGAACAGTTGGAATTTTTCCGGGACAACGGCTACGTGGTCTTGGATCCCATTGCCGGCCAAGAGGAGCTAGAGACGCTGAGGGGCATTTACGACGAGTTGTTTGCCCGCCGGGCGGGACGAGAGCAGGGCGCGCAGTTTGACCTGGCGGGCACCGACGAAGAAGACGCGGAAGCAACCCTCCCGCAAATCCTGGGGCCTGCCCGTTTTGCCCCCGAGCTCAATGACATGGAGTTCAAGAAGGTGGGGGCTTCCTGCGCCCGCCAGTTGCTGGGGGGCGAAGTCGAAGGTGGCGACCACGCCATCTTGAAGCCTCCGTTCATCGGTTCCGACACTCCCTGGCACCAGGACGAGGCCTACTGGAATCCGTCGCTGATCTACTCCGCCCTTAGCATTTGGATGCCGCTGCAGGATGCCACGGTGGAGTCGGGATGCATGCAGTTCGTGCCCGGGAGCCACCTCCGGGGAGTCCTCCCGCACCACCCCATCAACAACGATCCGCGCGTCCATGGCCTGGAAGTGGACAACTTCAACCAGGCGAAGGTCGTCGCGTGTCCGATCCCTGCCGGGGCTGTGACGGTGCACCACTGCCGAACCTTGCACTATGCAGGCCCCAACCTGACAGCGGAGCCACGACGCGCCTATATTCAAACGTTCAGCCTGCGCACGCAGACGCGCGAAGAACCCCGGGATTTTTATTGGCAGCAAATCCAACAGACGGCCCGGCAGTCCCGTGCCGAAGAATTTGAACGCAAGACCCCTGATGGGTAAGCTCCGCAGTTCCCGAAACCGGACCGGTATGCCGGGCTGAAGCGATGACCGGGCGGCAATCGAAACCCGGTGGGTCCGCCGTGGCGCGGCGCCAAGCGTGGGAAGGGCGGATTTTCGCGCTGCCCTTCATATTGGGCTTCCTGGCGTTCTGGCTGTATCCGATGTCTTACTCGGTATACCTGGTTTTCCAGGATTGGGACCTGCTGTCTCCGCCCTCGTTTGTCGGACTTGACAACATAGCGGAGCTGTTTCGGGACGAGTCCATAGGCATTTCCCTCGGCAACACGTCGTACTACACCTTCATCGGTGTTCCGCTGCAACTGGTCCTGGCGCTGGCGCTGGCGCTGCTGCTCAACATCAAGGTGCGGGGCCTGGCGATTTACCGAACCCTGTTCTACCTGCCGGCCATGACCCCAATCGTGGCCAGTGCCATTGTCTGGCTTCAGATTCTCCACCCCGAGTTCGGCATTCTGAACAGTTTCCTGCGGAACTTCGGGATTGAACCCGTCAACTGGCTGTTCGATCCGCGCGCCGCCAAACCGGCCTTCATCCTCATGACGCTTTGGGGGGTGGGTCCACAGATGGTGATTTTCCTGGCCGGGTTGCAGGGGGTTCCCCAAAGCCTCTACGAAGCTGCGGAGATTGACGGTGCCAGTCGCCCCCAGCGGTTCCTGTTCATCACCATCCCCATGATTTCATCCATCACGTTCTTCAACCTCGTGGTGGGTGTCATCGCCAGCTTCCAGGTATTCACGACGGCCTTCATCATGACGCGGGGCGGACCCCAGAACGCCACGCTGTTCCTAGTGCTGTACCTGTACCGCAACGGATTCCAATACTTCAAGATGGGATATGCCTCGGCCATTGCGTGGATGCTGTTCGTCATCATCGTGGCCTTCACTGTGATCCAGTTCCGATTGGCCAGCCGATGGGTCTATGAAGAAGGCGCACCGGCCTGACGGCACCCCATGACGGCACACGCGGATACAGCCACGGCCAAGCATCCGAAAAGCAATCCTCCCCGCCGTGCCATCAGCAGATTGGGGGGAGGGTTTTCGGTCCGATCGCTCATCCACGTCTGTTTGTTGGCGCTTGGTTTTGTTTTCTCAATCCCGTTGCTGTGGGTCATTACCACGTCGTTCAAGGGACAAGGCGGGATCTTCACCTACCCCATCGAATGGATTCCGGACCCCGTCGTATGGTCCAACTATCCCCGGCTGCTGAACGTGCTCACGTTTTCGGGCTGGCCAGGCATCGTCTTCTTTTTCAGGAACACGTTCTTCATTTCCATCCTGGCAACCGTGGGAACCCTTGTGTCCTCCATCCTGGTCGCCTACAGCTTTGCCAGACTGCAGTGGCCGGAACGCAACTTCCTGTTCTCCCTGAGTCTGGCCACGATGATGTTGCCGTCGGTGGTCATCCTGATCCCCACCTTCCTGCTCTTCCGGGACTTGAAGTGGCTCAACACGTTCATGCCCATGATCGTGCCGTTCTGGTTCGCCGTGCAGGGGTTCTACATCTTTCTGCTACGGCAGTTCTTCCTGGGCCTGCCTGCCGAACTGGAAGAGGCTGCGCGCATCGACGGTGCCAATTCGCTGCGCATTCTGTGGGTGATCGTCGTTCCCCTGTCGCGGCCGGCCATCGTTACGGTGTCGATTTTCTCCTTCCTGCAGCACTACAACGAATTTCTCAGCCCATTGTTGTACTTGAATGCAGTCGAGAAGTTCCCGATGGCGCTCGGCATGCGGATGTTCCAGGGCACCTACACCAACGACTGGCCGCTGATGATGGCGGCCACGGCCACTTTCATTCTGCCGACCATCTGTCTGTTCCTGATGGCTCAACGGCACTTCATCCAAGGCATTCAACTGACCGGCCTGGCTGGTCGATAGACCAGCAGCTCGGCCAAGCAGAGCGATACAGCCTCAAGAATTCGGGAAGGAATTCCTGACTGTTCAAAATCCGGATGACGGGATCGCGGTGCCATCAAAATGCCGGAGTTCCATAGCCCAATTCCCCGCTGGGCCGAGGGGCGGCGTGGAAGGCATCCCCCAATCGCAACCTGCAGGTTGCCTCCGATGTGTTGGATGGGAGATTGCCTTTCGGGTTCGTTTGCCGGTGGGATATGCGTCGCCGCAAACCAATTGAGGGACTGAGGCACGGGGTGAGAGTGATGATGCCCAAGGATGACCCCGCAATGGCAGCCGAAAATGGGCCTATACGTTGAATCGGAAGCGAATCACGTCTCCATCCACCACTTGGTACGTCCGGCCTTCGGTGTGAACAATCCCCTTCTCGCGCGCCAGGCGCTCACTCCCCGCCTGCCGCAAGGAGGGAAAGTCCACTACATCGGCACCGATGAACCCACGCGCGAAATCCGTGTGGATGCGGCCCGCCGCCTCGACCGCCGTGCTCCCGCTCCGCAGCTCCCATGCCCGGACTTCCGATTCGCCAAGGGTGTAGAACCGGATCAAGCCCAGCAGGCCAAAACAGCCGGTGACAACCCGGTCCAGGCCGGAGTCAACCAGCCCCAGTTCCTGCCGGAACAGCACCCGGTCCTCCTCCGACAGTTCCAGGAGTTCGGCTTCGACCGCGGCATCCAACAGGACTGTGCGATGTCCCTTGAGCTCCATGCTGCTTGCAACATCCTGTGGACGCAATCCGTTGATCACCCCATCCTCCACGTCCCCATGGTTGAGCAGAACCAGTTCCGGTTTGCCGCTGGCCAGGCCCAGGCCCTGATCCAGCTGCGCGGCATCCTGGGACTTCCACTGGCCGTAGCGGTTCGCAGGCCGGCCGGCCTCCAACCAGGCGCGCAATTGCATGGCCATGTCCAGCACGGATCCGAGCGACCGATCCCCCTTGGCTTCCCGCGTCAAACTGCCAATGCGGGTTTCCAGGATCTGCAAGTCCGAGAGAATCAGCTCCTGATGCACCACCTCCAGAATGGAAAGTGGATCGCCCTGCATCGCATCACTACCCTTGTCGAAACACCCCACCACGTGCAGCAAGGCGTCGCATTCCCTTACCTGCGCGAGAAACCGATTGCCGAGACCCTCCCCCCGCGAAGCTCCCTTGACCAGACCGGCGATGTCCAGAACTTCGAAGCGCACCGGAATCCGCTGTTGCTGCCCGGTCAAATCGCCCAGAACCGCCAGTCGGTCGTCCGGAACTTCCACCAGGGTCCGGTTGGGATCGACGGTGGTAAAGGGATAGGCGGCCGTCTGGGCCAAGGGCGCTCCGGCCAGGACGTTGAACGTGGTGCTCTTCCCGGCATTGGGGAGCCCGATCAAGCCAACACTAAGCGACATTATGTAAAGTGCAAATGATATCTGTCCCAGTTGTGAGGAACACCGCGGAGCCGCCAGGTAGTAGAGTCAGCCAGCACAGTCCAAGTGCCTTCTTGGCCACTCCACGTTCAGGGAACGCACCGTACGCCGAACATGAACTTCATCATCTTCATGCCGGACGAACTCCGGGCCGAAAGCATGGGTTGCTACGGGCATCCGTTGGATGTCACTCCCAATCTTGATGCGTTTGCGGCCCAGGGCATCCGGTTCGACCAGTGCCATGTACAGCACACCGTCTGCTCGCCTTCCCGCTGCAGCATGCTGACCGGGTGGTATCCCCACGTGAGGGGACACCGCACGCTGTGGCACCTGCTGCGGCCCGACGAACCCAACCTGTTCCGCTACCTCCGGGAGGCCGGCTATGACGTGCATTGGTTCGGCAAAAACGACGCGTTGAGCCCGGAGAGCTTCGCCTCCAGTGTCAACGAAGCCGGCTCCAAAGGTCGTGGTTACCCGTTCGGGCCATCACCCTGGAGTCCGGAAGACCCCCAATACTACAGTTTCCTGCACGAGCCATGGGCCGATTCCCTGGACCACCATTCGGATCAGGCCAACGTGCAGGCAGCGATCGATATTCTGCGGAACCGATCCGGAACGGCAGACAGGCCGTTTGTCCTGTACCTCCCATTGATCTACCCCCACTGTCCCTATTCAGCTCCCGAACCGTGGCACAGCCGATTTCAACCGGAACAGGTGGTGGACGGCCTTCGGCCCGCCAATCTGCCTCGGAAACCCACCTTCCACAGCGGCATGCGGGAACTCCGACGCCTCGACCAGTGCACGGAGGACCTGTTCGCCAAGGTCAACGCCGTCTACTTGGGCATGACGGCGTTCAACGACCACCTGTTCGGCAGATTGATGGACGAGCTTGAGGCATC
>JAPPAJ010000154.1 GCA_026705565.1 Caldilineaceae bacterium
TCCATGGGAGCGGGATCGGGCGACAGGCCCATGAAGAAGGGAGGTTCATGCACATAGGTGCTGGAGGGATCCCAGTGGTAGATGTCGCTTTCGGTGCTGGGGATGTCGTTCCAGGCTTGGTTGCCGGAGAAGACATTGCCGTACTGCGTACGGAACATCTCCGGCGTGAGTGCCCCGGCAATGGTGTCGCGGATTTCCTGTTGTGACGGCCAAATGTCCTCAAGCAGGACGGGCTTCCCTTCCGAATCGGTTCCGATGGGATCGCGTGTCAGATCAATGTCGACGGTCCCGGCCAGGGCAAAGGCCACAACCAGGGGCGGCGACGCCAGGAAGTTGGCCTTGATGTCCGGATTGATGCGTCCCTCGAAGTTGCGGTTGCCGCTCAGAACGCTGGACGCCGTCAGGTCCCCTTCCGCGATGGCCTTGATGATGTAGTCCGGCAGGGGTCCGCTGTTGCCAATGCAGGTGGTGCAGCCGTAGCCCACCGTGTGGAAGTTGAGATCCTCCAGGTAGTGGTCCAGGCCGGCGGCCTCCAGGTAGCTGGTCACCACCTTGCTGCCCGGTGCCATGCTGGTCTTGACCCAGGGTCTGGTTCGCAGGCCCCGTTCGACCGCGGCCTTGGCCAACAACCCGGCCGCAACCATGACGGAAGGATTGCTGGTGTTGGTGCACGACGTAATGGCGGCCAATACCAGCTTGCCGTGGGTCAACTCGAAGCTGTCCCCTTCGTGTTCCACCTGGACAACCGCGTCCATCTGATCCTGCTCCACCGCGAAACCGCCGGAGCCGATGGGCGCGGACAGAAGACCCGGCCACTGGGATTTCAGGTCCGTCAGTTCGATCCGATCCTGGGGTCTCTTGGGACCGGCGATGCTGGGCTTGATCAAGGACATGTCCACCGACACGACGTCGGAACACTCCGGCTCGGGACTGTCGGCGGTGTGGAACATGCCGGCTGCCTTGGTGTAGGCCTCCACGAGTTCCACCTGTTCCGGTGCCCGCCCCGAGAGCTCGAGGTAGCGCAGTGTCTCCTGGTCCACCGGAAAGAAGCCGATGGTGGCGCCATATTCGGGTGCCATGTTGCCGATGGTGGCACGGTCCGGCAGCGACAGGAGCGGCAGGCCCGGGCCAAAGAACTCGACGAACTTGCCCACCACCCCGTGAGCGCGCAGTGATTCCGTGATGGTGAGAACTAGGTCGGTGGCCGTGGTGCCTTCCGGCAGCGCGCCTTCCAGTCGCACACCGACCACCTCCGGGAGGAGCATGTAGATTGGCTGCCCCAGCATCACTGCCTCCGCTTCGATGCCGCCCACGCCCCAGCCCAGCACTCCCAGACCGTTGATCATGGTGGTGTGGCTGTCCGCACCCACAACGCTGTCCGGATAGGCGATCCGTACATTGCCTTCTTGGCCGGCCATGACGCACTGGGCCAGAAACTCGAGATTGACCTGATGGACGATGCCGGTGGCCGGCGGGACCACGCGGAAGTGTTCAAAGGCGCTTTGGCTCCACTTGAGGAACTCGTAGCGCTCCCCGTTGCGCTCGAACTCGCGCTCGGCGTTGAACAGGTGGGCAAAGCGACTGCCGAACTGGTCGACCTGGAGACTGTGGTCGATGACCAGATCCACCGGAACCACCGGATTGACCCGGGCGGGATCGCCGCCCATGCGCTGCATGGCACTGCGCATGGCCGCCAGATCCACGGCGCTGGGTACACCCGTGAAATCCTGCAGGACGACGCGTCCCGGTTTGAACGCGATTTCAACCTTGCCGGCGGTGTCCGGATTCCAGTTGGCGATCAGCTCTACATGTTCTTCGGTGACGCTGAAGCCGTCATGCTGGCGCACAGCCGATTCGAGCAGGATCTTCAGCGACCACGGAAGGCGGTTGACATCACCCAGGCCCTGCTTTTCCAAGTCGTGGATCTGGTAGTAGGCGCAATCGCCCTGGGAAGTGCTGAACGTTCGGCGCACACCGGCAAATGGGGAAGTGGCCACCGCAATTCCTCCCTGACTCATCGGACATCCGCAGTGGGCGGATTCGAGCCGATCATATCACCGGCAGGGACCCGCGAACGGTACCGGCAACCAACTGTGGTGGCGGGTGGGCGGACAGCCGTCTGGTGAATGTGTCGGTCTTGATGACGCTTTGCATATCGGCAAGTCCGGACAAGACTTCATGGCTCCTGCCCCCTAGGAAGGGCCGCAAGGGGATTCCCAGGGGACGGGCTTGCCAACTGCGGTTTTAGCGGACGGTGCCGTCGGGTCTGCGTCCGTTTCCCATGTCCCTCGGAATGGCAGCCCGCCTGCGCCTGGGTTCGTAACTGCGCCATTCCTGCGGTGCGTTGATGTCCTGCCCGCCGTGTGCCGTGATTCGGGGCCGGACCTTCACGAGCACGGGCGTGTTCACGCTGGCGCCGGCCAGAATGGCCTGGCCGCGGGACAGGCTGGGCAGTTCATTGATGAGATCGCGGCCTACGCTCTCGATGGATTCCGCGATCTTCGCCTGGTCCACCGGGTTCACGATGCGCATCAGGCATTGCGTCATGCATTGGCTTAGGACATCCGCATCCAGGCGTCCCGGCCGTTGGCTGACCAAGCCGATGCTGACCCCGAACTTCCGGCCCTCGCTCAGGATGCGCTTGAGGATGGGAGACGACACCGCGTGTTCGTGGGCCGGACTGAAGTTGTGGGCCTCTTCCAGCAGCGTGAACACCGGAAATCCCAAGTCGTTGGCATCGCCGCTTCCGCGGTGCTTGATGGAGTCGGTGCGGGACTTCATGACCCGCCTCAGGATGGTGGTGACAATCATCCGCTGCTCGGACGTGTCGATTTCGTTGAGTTGCAGGGCCGTCAACTGGCCCGGCTGGTAGAGCTGCGTCAGCTCCAGCTCTTCGCTGTCGGTGAACAGGCTGCTGCTGGCCAGGCGGCTCTCCAGGCGCCATTGCAGGGCCTGTATGGTGCCGTCCTGCTTCGAGCCGCTGCTTGATCCGTCCTGGGCATCCCTGCCGGTTGCTTCAACCGCCTTCAGCAGATCGTTGAGCGTGTAGCGGTCCTTTCTGGCGCGTACCCGTTTCAGGGCCTCGCGCAACCTGTGCTTCATGAGTTCCGACATGTCCGGCAGATAGGCGTTCAGGTCGGCTTCGGACAAACTGTCGACGCGGACCTTCACCTGATCGGGCAGAAGAACCCGGACAGTCGGCCGGTATTGGTTCGACGAGAACGTTTCCCGATGGATATCCTCCATTTCGGCAAGGGTGTCGTACTCGCCGTGCGGATCCACGACCAGGATGGCGGCCTGGTTCTTTTCCCTCATCATTTCTTCCAACAACACCCCGGCCAGGTAGCTCTTGCCGCTGCCGGTGGTGGCAATGATGGCCAGATGGGTACTGGTGAAGGCGGCCACGTTGAGGGCGATCGGGACCTCCGACGGTGCGCGGGTGATGAGGTCCCCCACCAGGGCGCTGCCGGCCGCCGTCGGTGCCACCGCATTCAGAATCCTGGTCAGTTCGGCGCTGGAGGTCAGGTGAATCGGCAATCCGCTGCTGGGCGTGATGCGGGGATTGATGAAGTCCCTCACCTGACTGTCGAAGTGACCCAGAATGGAGACGGTCAGGGCAAACAGATCCGTGTTCGACCTGGCCGCCCCCTGGTCGAAACCGAGCAGTCCGGCCACTCTGGCGGGAGCGATGTCGGGGTCCGCCATGAACTCGTCCGGCCACAGGCGCACCGCTTCCCGCTGGGTGACGCGTCCGTAGATGCGCACGCCTCCTTCAATGGCGGGATCCTCGAAGTAGACGAACTCGCCGATGCGCGCCGACTGGTCCGGATCCGGCGAGACAAACACGAACTCGGACACCGACTCCCCCGGGCCCCGCACCAGTCCCAGGGGGCCGCCGGTCCGGCTCATCGCAGGCCTCCCACGATGGACTTCCACTTGACCATGTTCTCCACCACGGTCAGGGCATCGGCGTGTTCGGCAAAGCTGGCGCGCAGGAACCGCAACTGATGCAATAGAAGATCCTGGGCCAGGGGATGGTTCCAGTTGATCAGGAACGGCAGGTAGTCCACCTGCAACCCTCGGTCCCCCTGTTGGTGAAACCGCGCGACATCGGCTTCGGGCATGGGATGGACCGGAGCGTTCATCATCGGGGCGTGGGGCGGAACCGATTGCAGGTACTCGCTGTCCGGGGACTCCCAGCCAATCCCCACAACCTCCACCGCGGTGAAGTCGGCCTGCAGGTAGGGCGGCAGCGTGATGTCGAAGTCGTCGGACACCATCTGCGGGTTGAAGGGCGACCCGAAGTCCGGATTGACCACATGCGTGTTGCAGATCAGGCCCACAATGCGGCCCAAGGCTCCCCCCAGGTTGTCTCCGGACTCAACCGTCACGAAACGGCCGAACCGGAAGTCTTCGGCGTGGGGGGTGTGGTCGACTTCCCTGTGGCGGTAGATGCGGCACAGGTACTCCACATGGGAGTTGGTCTTTACGATGCAGCCGATGGCGCTGGCTGAGGCGCTGTTGCCGGACAACGGACGGTCCCCGAAGGATTGACACCCGGGTCCATGTTACCGCCCGCCCATGCCGGAGAGCGTAATCCCGCGCTGGAACCAGTTCTGTCCCACCATGTACACCGCCAACACGGGCACCAGTGCGATTACGGAACCGGCCATCAGCAGATTCCACGCGGTGTTGTGTTCGCCCTGGAAGGCACTTAGGCCTACCGGGATCGTCCGCATTTCGTTGGAGGTGGTCACCACCAACGGCCAAAGGAAGGAATTCCAGGAACCCAGAAAGGAAAAGATGGACAGGGCGGCCAAGGCCGGGCCGCTCAGCGGCAGGATGATCTGCCACCAGATGCGGAAGGTGGAGGCGCCGTCCATGCGTGCGGCCTCGTCCAGTTCCATGGGCAGGCCGGCGAAAAACTGGCGCAGCAGGAACACGCTGAAGGCGGAAAAGGAGGTCGGAAAAATCAGGGCCTGATAGGTGTTGTACCAGTCGAGCACCCGGGAGATCAGGATGAAGTTCGGAATCATCGTGACCTGGAATGGAATCATCAACGTGGCCAGATACAGCAGGAAGAGGGGATTGCGGCCCTTGAAGCGCAGCCTGGCAAAGGCGAAGGCCGCCAGGGCTGCGGCCAGCACCTGGATTAGGGTCGACGACACGCTGACAATGGCGCTGTTCAAATAGAAGCGATCAAACGGCAGGGCGGTCAGGGTGTCCCTGTAGTTGGACCAGGCGAATTCCGTGGGAATCCAGAGCGGCGGGTACCGGAAAATCTCCTTGGGCACCTTGAGCGAGGTGGACAGCATCCACAGGAACGGCATGACCATGAAGAAAGTGCCGACCAGCAGCGCGGCATGCAGGACGATGTGGCCCAG
>JAPPAJ010000194.1 GCA_026705565.1 Caldilineaceae bacterium
TTGCAGGACACGATTACAGCACAGGTGTACAGGGTTGTGCCTGTCGCACCGACTGCGTAGTCAGGTATATAAGCCCCAATCCTTCCGTCGGAAAGGATTAAGCCCGCGGGCAGCGGGGCCGCGCCTCCGAACTTGATCGGCGGTGTGGCCGGCAAACAACCCGAACCCGACCGGCCGCAGACCTGGTTCCAAGCCCGACAGCCTGTCCGAGTACAGGCTGCGCCCGCGGGTCACATGGCGCGGGTCACGTCCTCGGCCGATTCCGCCACCATGGCAATGGTGTGGTCGATGTCTTCCCGACTGTGGGCCAGGGAGAAGAACAGCGGATGGCTGGGCGGCAGGTAGATGCCCCGGGCCAAGCAGCCGCGGAGCATGGCCGCAACCCTGTCCCCGTCCTCGGGATCCGATACGGGCGTCGGCATTGGGCCGGGTCCCTCCAGCCGGTATCCGATTTCATGTTCGCGGGTCACTCCATTCAGGCCGTCGATCAGACGCTGCCCGATCTCCCACTGGTAGGCAATGCCGTCCCGCTTCTCCATCTCGTCCAAGACCGTGGCCATCGCGGTCAGGCTCAGGGTGTCGCAGTGGAAGGTGGCCGCCAGCCACGCCTCCTGGGCATTGGGGTGTCCCAGAACCTCCTTGCGGCCCGCAATGAAGCTGCCGGGATATCCGTTACAGCAGGCCTTGCCAAACGTGGACATGTCCGGTGTCGCACCCCAACGGTGGCCAGCACCTCCGTAGGCAACCCGGAACCCAACCTTGATCTCATCAAAGATGCACAGTGCATCGTGGCTGTGTGCAATTTCCACACAGCCTTGCAGGAAGCCGTCCGGCGGTCCTTCGCCGCGCACTGTTTCCATGATGACGCAGGCGTATTCGCCGGGATGCTGCCGAAACGCATCGTCCAAGGCATTCAGGTCGGCATACGGGACTTCCGTGGTCAGTTCACCCACCTGTTCCGGTACGCCCACGCTGCCCGGCCGGGCCCAGTCGTGCCAGCCGTGGTAGCCGCTGCGAATCACCCGATCCTTGCCGGTGTAGGACCGGGCAATCAGAACCGCACCCGCGGTGGCGGCACTGCCGCCAATCACGAAGCCCAGCATCTCCGCGAACGGAATCGCCTCGATCAGCTTTTCCGCGACCTCCACCTCCCTTTCCCAAGCAGTGGTGTAAATCGTGCCCTGCGCCATCTGGGCCGAGATGGCCTCCTGCACGGCCGGATCGTTGTGTCCCAACAGGATGGGACCATAGGCAAGCAGGTAGTCGATGTACTCGTTGCCGTCGGCATCCGTGAACCGGGCGCCTTGGGCCTCGCGGGTAAAGACCGGGTAGCCGCGGGCAATCATGTCATGGCTGCGCTTGTGACCCTGGCACCCGCGCACCAGGAGTTCGTCCGAACGCGCGAGCAGGGATTTGGATCGCGAAACATCGGGTGACAGCAAACCGCTCATCTCGACCTCCTGGCCGGTACCGGATACATTGACTCGTCCCGCCGGGCGGGATTAGGCAAACAGGGCTTCATCGATTTCGGCCTGATAACCGTTAACGGAACCGGCCAGGACTTCATCCATCGTCACCGCGCGGTTGAGCAGGCTGGACTCCATCAGGGCATAGACCAGAGCCACCGAGCGCATGCCCTGTTCGATGTCCACTTCCACGGCGGGTTTGCGCCCTGTCAGGACCTGGCCCAACTCCGCGTACTCGATGGCGATGATCCGGGGATCGATCTCGGTGAAGGGCAGATCATATCCCCCCAGGCGTTCCCCGCCGAAGAGGACAGCGGTCGCCTCCTCAAGCCGGAAATCCGGCACCAGGTCCAGCACTTCGTCGCCGGTCAGGGACTTGCCGTCGGCCAGATGCACAGTAACCGGCTGACCGCTCCGATCATTGGGCAGGTCCATGGAGCCCCGCGCCCCGAACAGCTGTCGCTGGAACACCCCCCGGCCGTGGCCGGCGTGGTCCTCGACGAACTGGGTCACCGCGCCGTTGGCGTGTGTGATGGTTCCGTAGGCTGCGTCCTCGGCCGTGGGTTCGAATGTGGCCGGCATCACCTTCTGCCACCGGCCGTAGATTCCCGCCGGGTTGGAACTCATGTCGTTGTCCTTGCCCGCGGCGGGGTTGCGCCGTACGGGTTCGTGCAGCCGCACCTGGCCGTAGGCGGTGACCGCGGGCCCGAGGTAGTACTCGAGGATGTCGGTGAAGTGGACCCCGACGTCCAGCAATACGCCGCTCTGATCCTTCATATGGCGCCAGACGGAGATTGTCATCCGGTCCGCACCGCCCAGCGTGTTGTGGATCATGAGACGCGGTTCCCCGATGGCTCCGGATGCCAACACCGCCCGGGCCAGCCGGTTCATGGGATCGCGGCGGTAGTTCTCCGCCACGGACAGGACGCGGCCAGTTCGGCGCTGGGCCTCCCTGATCCGGCGACAGCACTCGACCGTCAGGCCCACGGGCTTCTCGCACATGACGTGCCAACCCAGCTCCAGGGCCTCCACCGCCAGCGTGTGGTGGTACCGGGGCGTGGTGGTGATGTCCACGGCCTGCACTCCGTGGGTCGCCAACTCCGCCAGGGCGGGAACCACGGCCGGGCGCGCCCCGAACCGTTTCGCCGCCTCGTCCGCCAAGAGGTTGGCGTTGTCCAGCACCGGATCGCACAGCGCGACCAGGTTGAACTCCGACAGACCATGCTTCTGCAACTCTGCCAGACCCCGCAGATGGCGAGTGCCCATCCCGCCACAGCCGACGATTGCAAGGTTGATGTTTGCCATGGAAAGTGGAAGTCCCGATGCCAGTGCTCGAAGGGTCATTGGCCGGCAGGGTCCACGCCGGAATACCGGGCCAACTCCCTAAATCTAACAGCCCAGCCGATTTGCTCCAACCGGATGAGGTTGGCACCTGGACGGGACTGCGCGCACCAAGTCCGGATAGAGGGACTAGAGGCCATCGTCCCGGTCGGCCTGATCGGGGTTCCGGATCCTGGCATTGTGACCGGGGCAGAACACAGGACGGTCCACCCCGGCCGCGGCTTCATCGGCGGAACGAGGTTTGCTTTACTGCCTAATCCTCCCAGGTGCCGGGAGCATCATTTGCAGCCATTGCCGCAACCATTGCCCACAGGTGCACAGTACGGTCCTTGCCGGCACTAGCCAGAATTTGCCCGTCCGGGCTAAATACCACGATGCGGACCCCATCCGTGTGGTCCCGCAAGGTGCGCCGCAGGGACCCCGTGGGCACATCCCACAGGCGCACTGTTTCGTCCCAGCCGGCACTGGCCAGGATTTGTCCGTCAGGACTGAATGCCACGCTGCGGACTGATGCCCTATGGCCCTCCAGGGTGTACAGGAGAGTGCCGGCGGTCACATTCCACAGACGCACGGTGTTGTCCCAACCGGCACTGGCCAGGATTTGCCCGTCAGGACTGAATGCCACGCTGAAGACCCAATCCGTGTGGCCCTCCAAGGTATGCCGCAGGGTGCCCGAAGTCGCTTCCCACAGATGCACGGTGTCGTCCACACTAGCACTGGCCAGGGTTCGCCCGTCCGGACTGAACGCCAAGCTGTAAACTCCACCGAAGTGGGCCTTACGGGAGTGCCGCAGGGACCCCGTAGACATATCCCACAAGCGCATGGTGCCGTCCTCGTCGGCACTGGCCAAGGTTCGCCCGTCCGGACTGAACGCCAAGCTCCGGATCTCATCCCTGTGGCCCTCCAGGGTGTGCCGCAGGATGCCCGCGTCCGCCTCCCACAAGCGCACAGTGCCGTCCTTGCCGGCACTGGCCAGGGTTCGCCCGTCCGGACTGAACGCCAAGCTCCGGATCTCATCCCTGTGGCCCTTCAGGGTGTACCGCAGGATGCCTGCGTCCGCCTCCCACAAGTACACGATGCGGTCCTTGCCGGCACTGGCCAGGGTTCGCCCGTCCGGACTGAATGCCACGCTGCGGACTGATGCCCTATGGCCCAGGGCATGCCGCGGGTTGCCCGCATCCGCCTCCCACAGGCGCACGGTGCCGTCCTTGCCGGCGCTGGCCAGAGTTCGCCCGTCCGGACTGAACGCCAAGCTCCAGATCTCATCCCTGTGGCCCTCCAAGGTGTGCAGGATGACAGGGGCAGGTTCTCTGATCCCGGCATCGACTAAGCCGCCCGCACTGGAGGATGTGAACGGTTCCACAGGCGGTGTAGCCTGTCCTTCGTGGTTCAAGCCCCAGCAGGCCACTGTGTTGTCGGTGCGCACCCCACAGGTATGAAAACCACCGGCGCTGACGGATTCAAATGAACCCGCGGGCGGTGCCGCCTGTCCTTCGTTGTTCAAGCCCCAGCAGGCCAGAGTGCCGTCGGTACGTACCCCACAGGTGTGAAAACCACCGGCACTAACTGATTCAAATGAACCCGCGGGCGGTATGGCCTGTCCTTGGTCGTTGGAACCCCAGCAGGCCAGAGCATCGTCGGTGCGCACGCCACAGGTGTGGCCTCCACCGGCGCTGACGGCTTCAAATGAACCCGCGGGCGGTGCCGCCTGTCCTTCGTTGTTCAAGCCCCAGCAGGCCAGAGTGCCGTCGGTACGTACCCCACAGGTGTGAAAACCACCGGCACTAACTGATTCAAATGAACCCGCGGGCGGTATGGCCTGTCCTTGGTCGTTGGAACCCCAGCAGGCCAGAGCATCGTCGGTGCGCACGCCACAGGTGTGGCCTCCACCGGCGCTGACGGCTTCAAATGAACCCGCGGGCGGTGCCGCCTGTCCTTCGTTGTTCAAGCCCCAGCAGGCCAGGGCGCCGTCGGTGCGCACGCCACAGGTGTGGCCTCCACCGGCGCTGACGGATTCAAATGAACCCGCGGGCGGTGCCGCCTGTCCTTGGTCGTTGGAGCCCCGGCAGGCCAGAGTGCCATCAGTGCGCACGACGCAAGTGTGGGACCCGCCGGCACTGACGGACGGGGAGAACCTCCGAGGCGGCGTGGCTTGACCTTCATTCACAGGTTTGTCTCTGTTGGTACTGGGTACGACGACGCCTGTGCTGGGCGGCGTTGCCTGACCGTACTCGTTCCAGCCCCAGCACTGAACCGTTTCGTCGGCCCGCATGCCGCAGGTGTGGGAATACCCGGGGCTGACGGAGACGAACTTCCCGTCCGGTGGCGTCGCCCGGCCGTGCGCGTTCCAACCCCAGCACTGAACCGTTTTGTCGGTTCTCACTCCGCACACGTAGTAGTAACCTGCGCTGACGGTGACGAACCCCCCATCCGGCGGCGTCGCTTGGCCATAAAGGTTCCAACCCCAGCACTCAACAGTACTGTCGGCCCGTATCCCACACGTGTGGAAATTTCCGGCGCTGACGGAGGCGAACTGTCCGCCC
>JAPPAJ010000053.1 GCA_026705565.1 Caldilineaceae bacterium
GCTCCGCGGGCACCTCGTAGCAAACATACGCATACCACTTGGGGTGCTGTTCCGTACCTTCCATGCGCACGCGCACGGTCAGCGGCCGCCAGCCAGCGTACGGGTCGCTGCCCGCCAACCGCAGCCAACCGACCCTGGGCACGTGCAGGCGGTCCCCGTCCATCCGGACGGCCTCGGGAATGGTGAACGCCGGCACCGTGAAGTGCCGGGCCTTGAACCGGGGCCTGCCCTCGTTCACAGGGTCCGCAAGGAACCGCTTGTAGGCGTCGGCCAGGTACTTCAGGCTGTAGCGCACCACCTTGTACGGGTAGTCCTTCAGCCAGGTATGGTTCGGGTCGTTGCGCAGTTCCGTAAACCGCTGGCCCAGGGTGAAGAAGCTCGTTGACGGACCGGGTCCCATCTTCTTGCGGACGGCCTTGGCCCACGCCGTCTTGCCTTCCCTGACCTCCGGCCAGTTGAGAGCGGGCACGTGCATCTCCTTCCAGCGCGCGTACCGCCACTCGCGGTCGGCCAGCATGTGGTTCCAGACGTAACGGCAGGCCCCGGCGATGGCCGCGAGCAAGGCACCAGTCTCCGCGTCGCCCGGATACAGGCGCAGGCGCACCGTGCGGTGCACAGTATCCGGGGCCTGTGCGGTAGAATCGGAGCTGTTGGGCATGGAAGGTCGATTCCGTGTCCGGCGGAGAGTCCGGCTGGCACCGGACTCTCGTATTTATGAACGCCATTATGCCACAGAACCTTTCGTCAAGTCAGGAATATAATTCCCTTTGATATCCTGCTTCTCCTAGGCCCGCGTGTGGAAACCCTCAATCCCAAAATCGACCCGGCCATCCTGACGGCGCAAGCCTCCACGCGCAGCGACGACGTGCCCGTGATCGTCATGTTTGGCGACCGGGACCAGTTGCAGGCCTTCCACCGTCAGGGAACTCGCAGCCGCTCGGGGCTGTCTGCCGGCCATCTGGGCACTGTGCTGCCCTGGTCCGCCACCCGCATGCGCCGGACCGATGTCCATGCGCTGGCCGACAACGACACGGTGCGCTCCATCTGGTACGACGCCCTGTGCACCACATGCCTGGATCGCGCAGGGCTGGAACTGGGCGCGCCACGCATTTGGGAGGATTGGGGGCTCTACGGCTCAGGCACTGTCGTCGGCATTGCCGACACCGGACTGGACCAAACACACCCGGACTTCGAGGGCCGGGTGGCGGGAGTCCGGGACTTCACGCCGCGCCCGGCGGAGGGCGATCCCGACGGCCACGGCACCCATGTCAGCTCCCTTGCCGCAGGCTCGGGCGCCGCCAGCAACCACCGCTATGTCGGAGTGGCCCCGCGCGCCCACATTCTCTCCGCCAGGGTCCTCAACTTCGGCGGTGCCGGGCGCATGAGCAGAGTCATGGCCGGGCTTGAGTGGCTGGTGGACAGCGGCGCACAGGTGCTGAACCTTTCCGTGGGCACCGACATCAACATGGTCGGCGAAGATCCGCTCAGCGCACTCTGCAACACGCTGAGCGATCAGGGCACGGTGATTGTGGCCGCCGCCGGCAATTCGGGTCCCAGGCCCCAGTCCATCGGCAGTCCTGGCAGCGCCGCCCGCGTGATTACGGTCGGAGCCACGGACGGCATGGGCATGGTGGCTTCGTTCAGTAGCCGGGGACCCACACAGCAGGGGCTGCTCAAGCCGGACCTGCTGGCCCCGGGCTACAACATTGTCGGTGCCAGGGCCGCCGGCAGCCAGCTCGGCGACGTGGTGGACCAGAACCACACAATCATGAGTGGAACCAGCATGGCGGCACCCCTGGTGTCGGGCCTCGTCCTCCTGATGAGGGAGCAACAACCGGAGTTGACCCCGGCCGAGATCAAGGCCCTCCTACAGCTGAATTGCCGGTCGTTCAATCTTCCCACCACGATCCAGGGTGCAGGCCTATTGGACGGGTGGGCCGCCGTTCACTCCCTGATGCCGGAGCCACTGCCCGGATCGGAACCCGTGCCGGCCCGGCCGGACGAGGAAACGGGCTCCCCCGCGGAGGTGCCGGACCGGCACGAACCACAGGGTTGCCTGGGTGCGCGCGTGGCCAGGCTGTTCCAGTGGCTCAGGCCCATGGCCTGAAGTCCGCCCGGTAGCGTCTACTGCCAGGTGAACCGACGCTCTTCGCTGGTCAGGCTGGCCGATTCCAACTCCCTGGGGGCTCCGGGAATGGTCGGGGCCACCACACGCACGACCGTCACATGCCAGAAGTATTCCCGGCTGCCGCCCTCCACGGGGGCCATGTCGGTCTCCATCCAATGGCTCGTGGCCTTGGTCCAGATCGTGGGTGGATCATCCCCCTGGTTGGTCCAGATGCGCAGGACATACCATTCATTGGGCGCCAGAATGTCAACCGGCAGCCACCGGAAATTCACCGGATCCTGACGTGCCACCAGGGCGGCATTGCCGGGATGGAGCAGTTTGGGTGCGGCATAGATGGCATTGGTCACCCGCGGAGCCAGATCGCTGGAGGCCTCCACGTCTTCCGAAAACAACGGCACGGGCACCTGCAGGACATCATCCTTGTAGAGAACGGACGAAGGGGTCAGGCTGTTGGCATCGAAGATCTCTTCAGGCGAGGCCCCAAACCTGTAGGCAATGCTGATGACACTGTCCCCGGGCTGCACCTTGTACGTGAAGTAACCGGTCCGGGGAGTCCCGCCCTCGGGCGTGGGCGTGGGCGGGTTTTCGAACTGACCGGGAATCACCAGCCGGTCGCCGGAGTGGATTATGGTCGAGGTCATTTCGTTCCCCACCATCAGCTCATCCACCGTGATCCCGTACAGGGTTGCAATGTACTGCAGAACCTCGCCGGACTGCACCGTATGGATAACGGGGGTTGGCACCCAGGGCGTGGGAGTGGGCGGCCGGGGTGTCGGGGTTCGCGTCGGCTCCGGCGTGTAGGTGGGCGGCGGCAGGGTGGGCGGCAGCACCACAACCTCCGGAGCGGACTCGCCGGGACCGGGGCCGTTCCGACCGGCAAACTGCCAGACCAATACGCCCAGCAGCACGGCGACAATCATCCAAATCGGGCTGATCCTTTGGCCGAGCCTGCGCCGGGGCAGCCTAATGCGAACTTCGCGGCCGCACATGAAGCAGGTCTTGGCCTGCTGCGCCACGCGTGTGCCACAGTGTGGGCACCGCCGTTGTTCTAGCCAGGGTGCTTCCTGGAACCGATCCGCCATGCAGGCAATAGTACGCCGAACGGCGTCAAGAGTCCGACACGTTCGCCTTGACCGGGTGCGCGTCCCGGATTTGTATTGGGGAAGGCCCGTTCACGGGCCATCGCCGCTTAGTTCTCAACCTGGGACAGGAGCAGGGCCATCAGGTGGCCGATCTCCTCATCCGACAAGGTATCCACAAAGTTGTCGGGCATCACCCCGCTGTCGAACCGCCTAACCACAAAGCTGTTGGGGCTGGTGATGCTGTTGTAGAGGTAAAGGGCCGGGCCTTCACCGTCCACCCTGCCCACGGCCGTGTTGCCGATGTCGTACCAGCTGGGGCCGGACAGCACCTCGTCCTCCACCAGGCTGTGGCAGCCGGCGCATCCCTGGAGTTCGGAAATCTGCATCCCTTCCTCGATGTCACCGGCCTCGATGGCCGCCACGATTTCGGCCGGCACATCCGCCATCACCTGGTCGCGGGTCAACTCGGCCAGCTTGGGGACCTCCTTGACGATCAGGACAATTCCGGCTTCAGTGATGGCCACCATGTTGGGCGAGATTAACTGGGCGGTCGGGTTGGGCGCGCAGGCAGCCAGAAGCGCGGCCGCGACCAAAACCCAAAAACCCAACCGAATGGAGCGCGACGGACGGTTGTTCACGGACTTGGAGACTGTTAATTCAGGTCCCGGATAGGGTATGTTGCCAGCGCGGGGCAGTGTAGCACAGCGAGCGCGATCCGGTTCCCAACCATCCTGCGCGCGCAAGGCCACCGACCTGCTCCAACACCGGTGATTCGGCTTCAGTGTGCGCCGGATCGCGACTGCCTGGCCAAGTACATGGCGATGGCAACGGCACTGGCTGCATTGAAGCTTTCGACTTGACCGTGCATAGCCAGCCGCAGAAGAAAGTCACAGCCATCCCTTACCAGGCGGGACAATCCTGCACCTTCACTGCCCACCACCAGGGCCAAGGATCGATCCAGGTCGAATTGCCCGATGGGAATCGCATCGCCGGCACTCCCTTCCAGGCCTCCCAACCAGACGCCTTCGTCCCTGAGCCGGTCCATGGCCTGCCTCACATTCGCCACGTGCACCACTGGCAGGTGCTCCATGGCGCCGGTGCTGGCATGGCTCACGGCCGGCGACAGGGGTGCAGCCCGTCGCCGGGCGCAAATGGCGCCGTGGGCACCGCAGGCGTCGCAGATGCGCAGCATGGCCCCTACGTTTTGGGGATCCTGAACATGATCCAGGATTAGCAGCAAGGGTGGTTCCCCCTTGTCCGCGGCCCCTGTCAGAACTTCCTCCAAGGTCGACGAGCGCCAAGGAGCGACCTCCAGGGCCATCCCCTGGTGTCGCACTCCTGCTTCCTGCAACCCGCGAAACACACCGCCGGGAGTGGTTCTGACCTCCACCCCCCGCGCCCGGGCCAGATCCGTCAACCGGTGCGGTGGCCGGCCGCGGCCCTGGGACTTCAGCAGCCAGAGGACGCGACAGTCGCGCCGTCCCGCGCGCAGTGCCTCCCGTACCGCATGGAACCCATACAGCAGTTCCGGTTTCATGCCCGGTTGCGCTGCCAGGTGGTGCCCCGCGGTCCATCCTCCAGCTGAATGCCCAAATCACCCAGCCGATCCCGCAGGCGGTCGGCCAGTTCGAACTGCCGCGCAACCCGCAGCTCCGAGCGGGTCTCGATCAGGAGCTCGATCAGGGGTTCCGCCAAGCCGGAGGACTCCTCCTCCGGCTCCGCCGGCCCTTCCAGCGTGAAGCCCAGCACGCCCATCAATTCCCGCACGGTGTCCTGGGCGGCGTCCATGAACAGTCCGCCCACATCGGCCGCCTGGGCCGTGTTGACGGCCCGCACCAGATCGAAGAGCGAGGCGATGGCCGCGCTGGTGTTGAAATCGTCGTCCATGTGGGCGCGGAAGTCGGTCCGCGCCCGTTCGGTCGCCTGCCGCAGGGCATCCGCCTCCGGTCCCACGGTGGTCCGGCCCTGAGCGAGGCGCAACCCCTGGCGCATGCGGCGCAAGCCCCGCTCGGCCGCTGCCACGATGTCGTCTGCGAACTGCACGGGTTTGCGGTAGTGGCCCTGGAACACCACCATGCGCAGGGCGT
>JAPPAJ010000063.1 GCA_026705565.1 Caldilineaceae bacterium
TGTACGCCTGGATGTTCCGGGCGGCGTTTTCATCCCGGTCGCACTCGAAGCCGCACAGGTTGCAGCGGTAGGTGCGCTCCGACAGCAGCAGCGACTGCTTCACGGCTCCGCACCGGCTGCACGTCTTCGAGGACGGGTACCAGCGGTCCACCTTCTCGAAGGCGGTTCCGTACCAACCGCACTTGTACTCCAGCTGCCGCACGAATTCGGCCATGCCGGCGTCGCCGAGGGCGCGGGCCAGTCTGCGGTTGCGCTTCATGCCGTCGACGTTGAGCGTCTCCTCCTTCACCGTGCCGCCGCGTTTGGCTATCTGCGTGGTGGCCTTGTGGTGGTGGTCGGCTCTCAGGTTGGCAATGTCGAAGTGCAACCGGTTGCGCTGGGCGTACAGGCCGTCCCTGCGCTGGGATGGGTTGTGCTTGCCGTGCGTGTTGAGGCCGCGGGCAATGGCCTTGTCCAGACGGCGCAGGGACTTCAGGGCGGCGGTCAGGGCCTTGGGGTTGGCGATCTCTTCCCCTTCCTCACCGTCCCACACGGTGGCCAGCGTCTTCACGCCCATGTCGATGCCGATGTCAGGTCCGGGCTTTGGGTCCGGGGCAGGCTCGCACGTGTCCACCGTGAACGACGCGAACCAGCGGCCGCCCTTCCTGCTGATGGTTACGCTCATGATGTCGCCGTCAAACCGCAATGCCTCGCGCATCCGTACCCATCCGATCCTGGGCAGGCGCACACTGCACCCGTCCACTTGGATGCTGTTGCGGCCGTTGGACGGCGTGAAGGCCAGCTTGCGATGGCGCTTGCGAAGCGGCGGAAATCCAACCTTGCGGTGGGGCTTGCCGTGTTTCCTGGCTTGGCAGTACTCGCCCCATGCGTCCAGTCCGCGCCCCATGTGGATGATGGCGTTCTTGGACACGTACTGGGAGTGGTTGCAGGACCACTCGAACAGGTTGGCCTTGACGGCGTTGAATTCCTGGCGCAGGTCCATGTCCGACAGCCACTGGCCGCCTTCCGGGTTGACGTCGACGTGTGCGTACCACGCGTCGGCGTTGCGTTCGTCGGTATGGCCGAACCAGGCCAGCTGGAAACGCCCCCGCGCCAGTTCGCTGCCACCCGCGCCCACCCCGTGTGCTCCAGCATCCGCGTCGCCTGCTTGTGTCGGGGCGAGGGCGATCCGGTGGGACTTGCCCAGCCCTTTCAGATGCTGGCTCATGGCGCCGTGGCAGGCCCGGCCTCGGACTTTAGGACTTCGATCAGCTGGCGCGCCTTGGGCGACCGGCGGCCGTACAGACGCGCCGAGAACTCCGTGATGATCTCGAGCACGTCCCGGGCCAGTTCCTCCTCGAAGAATGGGGGATCGGTCTGATGGATCACCACCACTTCGACCCCCTGCTTCTCGCACAAGGCAAACACCAACTCGGCCCCGAAGCGCAGCAGCCGATCCCTGTGGGTCAGCACCAGACGTTGCATCTGGCGGCGCAGGATCAGGTCCAGCAAGCGCTGCAGGCCGGGCTTGTCATACTGCAACCCACTGCCCAGGTCGCGGATGATCTCGGTGCGCCAGCCCTGGGCCGCGCAGTACGCTTCCAGGGCGGCGTGCTGACGGTCCAGATCGGCCTTTTGGTCAGGGCCGGCGACACGGGCATAGCCGACGGTCGGGGCCGATTCGTTGCTCGCGCCCAGCAACGCGGCGCGGTCATAGTAGCGCGTCCCCGCCGCCGACTTGCGCGCCGGCAGCAACTCGCCGCTCTCCTCCCACTTCCGCATGGTCTTCACGCCCACGCCCATCAGCGCGGCGGGCCTCGCCTATGCGTATCAGTCGGTTTTGATGCTTGGCCATAAGCCAGCATACTGACACATAATATCCGATTTCAGAGAACTGTTACTACCCCAATCTGCTTTGGGGATCCAGTCTCCGGGATCCGCAAACCAATCCAGTAAACCTGCCATCATTGCGCTGAGGTCAGCCGACGCAATGCACAGGAGAACTGGCTGCCAGGGTCTGTGGGCTGTGGACCGCGGCACCCGAGGCCTACCCGTTACCGGCTTCCAGATACCCGATAGAGCAGGTTCGGCTGTTGCGCAACCAATGCAGGTGCGAATATGACGACTGCCGCAGGTGTGCGGCAGGTTAATCCACTACACTATGGTCGGCATTCCATCCGGAACCATTTGACCCAACAACTTGCCGGCACAAACCATGAACCGCCGCGATTCACCCGCTCTGGACATCGTTGCACTCGTGGTGTTGGGATGTGTCGGATACGGCGCCTTCCTGGGATATCGCTTGGCAGATGGGGTCGACTCCTTAATTCCCAACGAAATGTTGATTGGCGGTGGCGTCGGCCTGTTGATTGGCCTCGGCTTGCTGCGGATCGGAAACAAAGTGTTCAAACGGCTGGGCATCGGTCCTTCGTCAAGGTTGTTCGGGAATTCCGGCAACCCCTTCCTGTCGCCTCAGGCTCAAAAAGTCCAGGACCAGAAAGCCGGAGTCCTCACCGGCGAGGATCTGATCCAACGGCAAATCCTGGACTGGCTGGCATCCACGCGGCCCGACATTTTCGCCGCCCACATTCCCAACGGTGGTCATACGAGCTGGCGTGCCTCCCACTTGCTGCGCGTCGGCATGGTGAAGGGCATGCCCGATCTGATCCTGATCGGTGCCCGGGGCCAAGTCGGTTTCATGGAAGTCAAGACGGAATCCGGGTCGTTGCGCAAGGAGCAGCGCTCCCTCCAAAACCTCCTGACAGCCCGCAACCTGCCCCACGCCGTCGTTCGTTCACCCGAAGAGTGCGACAAGGCCCTGCGTTCCTGGGGCTGGTAGGACCGTAGCAACCGGCCAGTCCTCAACAGGCTGCTGAAAAATGCGGACGGTTGGGATGCCGGCATCCAGGAACAGGCCCGACGCAAGGCCCCTGCGGTACAATTTGAAAGTGTTACTTTCATTTTGCACCCACTGCAAGCCGTGATCCATCGAGAAATCACCCGACACTTGGAGGCGTCGTTTCAACAGTATCCGATTGTCACCGTGACCGGTCCCCGACAATCCGGTAAGACGACGCTCTGCAGGGAAACCTTCCCCGACTTGAACTACGTCAACCTGGAATTACCGGATGACCGGGAATTTGCCGAGTCGGATCCCAGGGGATTCCTGGCCCAGCTCGGTGACGGTGCAATCATCGACGAAGTACAGCGAGTACCTGATCTCCTGTCATACATTCAGGTCGCTGTGGACGAGAAACGGTCGAACAGCCTGTTCATTCTGACAGGCAGTGCGCAGTTCGAGCTTCATCGTAGGATCACACAATCGTTGGCTGGCAGAACGGCCCTGCTCCGCTTGCTGCCCTTGTCCCTGCCCGAACGGCGACAGGCCGGAGCCAGTGACGCGGTCGACGACATTCTCTATTCCGGCTTCTATCCCCGGATTTTCGACCAGAACCTCAATCCGACCCAGGCGTTGGCCGGCTACTTCGAGACCTATGTGGAACGTGACGTACGCCAGCTGGCAGAGATCCGAAACCTGTCCCATTTTCGACGCTTCGTGCGCCTGTGTGCCGGGCGGGTGGGCCAACTCGTCAACTTCAACGCTTTGGGAGCGGACGCGGGGGTATCCCACACAACCGCGCGCACATGGCTCACGCTGTTGGAGGAGAGCTACATCGTCTTCCAGTTGCCTCCGTACTTCGCCAATATGCGCAAGCGGCTGATTAAATCGCCCAAGATCTATTTCTACGACGTGGGCTTGGCCGCCTACCTGAACGGCATCCGAAATGCCGGACAGGTAGCAACCCACCCTTTGCGCGGCGGCCTCTTTGAAAACACAGTGGTCGTCGAGGCGTTCAAGCATCGCTGGAACCGGGGAAATCGACCCGACGACCTTACCTTTTTCCGGGACGCGAAAGGCTTGGAGTGCGTCCTGCTCTATCCGACCGGACAGGAAGTCGCTGCATTCGAGGTCAAGTCGGGCGCCACCATCAGTTCGGCTTACTTCGGCTCGCTCCATCGGGTAGCCGACCTGATACCCAACGTTACCTCCAAAATTGTTGTTTACGGTGGTACGGAACGCCAGACACGAAGCGACAGCAAGGTGATACCGCTGGCCAACCTGGGCGGAACCTTGGACAGGCTTGATGTTGACCGCGAAATCGACGCCTTTGTGGACGACAACAAAGGGTTGGCTCCCGATGACTCCGACATCAGGGCGTTGGACCTTGCGTACACCAGGTTCACCCGTCCTGAATTGGAAGAGCTGGAGGCGGAACTAAAGCGGTTGTCTGGGCTCTTTGCCGGGGATCGTCGATCCTCCTACGTGACGATCGACGGCGCATCCACCGTCGTCAACGACCTATTGGAGGCCCGTCACTGGCCGCAGACGAAAGCGCAGCACATTCTTGTGCATGGGTTGAAATTGAGCAGCCACAGGCCGTTGGCGCTTGCGTACACCTGCAGATTCAATAGATACACCGGCAAGGGGAACGAGGGATTCAACGTGGAATTCTCGATTCAATGGCGACTTGACGGCGCGAAGCTATCGCGGTCCGCGACCATCGACAGGCGTCCAATCCCTGAACTTGATGCCAGCGTTGACTATCAGCAACTGGGTAACCGAACAGTGGATGTGGACCAGACGGCTGCGGTTGTTGCCAGGCACATCCGGCAACGGATTGGCGAACTGTCTTCGGACTCCGGCGGCGAACACTGAATCGCTGCAGTGCAGCTGATGATCACCGATGCCGTCTCCGCGTGCCACCAGCAGGCTGCTGAAAACGGGGTCGGTTGGGATTTGTCCACTTGGCAACGGAGGAATCCCCGATGTCCGTTCGGCCCAATCCCCTACGCGGCATGCTGGACATCGTGGATCCAGGGAACGAGTGCCTCGGGACCATCCGCGACGGCGAATCAAGGCGGTGTCCGATGCGACCCTGGCGCAGCTCTTGCCAACCTTCGACGCCACCGTCTTCACCAAGAACCGACAACGGCTGCTGGTGCACGACGCGGGCCGGGCCCTATTTGACAAGGCGGTATGGGCGGCCGACCAAGGGGAGCGACTGTCGGATGCGCACTTCAGTATGGACGGGACCCTGAGCGAAGCGGTCGCCAACCCAGGAGCTTCCGGCCCAAGAAGGAGCCGACGCACCCGTCCACGGACAACAATCCCGGCAACCTGGTGACCACCGCCTACAATCCGGAGAGCATGGTCAATCTGAAGGCCGCGCCGGAGACCGTGGACCGTACCGCCCGGGTAACCCACTAGGGTCTCTGCGTCCCCCAAGGGCCAAA
>JAPPAJ010000118.1 GCA_026705565.1 Caldilineaceae bacterium
CCTCCGCCGGGGAGCGGGGCGGCACTGACGAAGGCGGACCGAGTCCCCAATACGGGCCTGGTTGCCCTCGTCGTGCACCTGGTAGCGCTTGTAGGTGCGGATAATCTTGCCGTACAGGGGATGGCGCTTGGTGCGCTCCACCCGAACGGACACGGTCTTGTCCATGGAATCCTGCACCACGGTGCCGGACAGGACCTTGCGCCGCTCACGCATGCTCGCCCTCCATCTCTGCTGTGAGTTCCCTTTGTCTCTGCACGGTGCGGATGCGGGCCAGTTCCTTGCGCACCTGGCCTGCCCGCGACGTGTTTTTCTGCTGGCCCGTGATCATCTGGAACCGAATGTTCCGCAACTCGACATGGCAGTTCTGGGCCATCTCTTCCAGTTCGGCATCGTTCTTTTCCGCCAGTTCCCTGGCCTTCAACTGCGGCATTGTGGCTCGGCCTCCCGTTCAGGCATCCTGTCGCTGGATGAACTGGGTGCGCATGGGCAGCTTGTGCTGCGCCAGGCGCAGCGCCTCCCGGGCCTGGTCCTCCGGCACACCGGTCATCTCGAACAACACGCGTCCGGGCTTCACCACAGCCACGTAGTACTCGACATTGCCCTTGCCGGAGCCCATGCGGGTCTCCGCCGCGCGCTGCGTGACAGGCTTGTCCGGAAACACCCGGATCCACAGCTTGCCGCCCCTGCGCACATAACGCACGATGGCACGCCGGGCCGCCTCAATCTGGCGGCTCGTGATCCAGTGGGGCTCGACCGCCTGCAGGGCGTACGTGCCGAAGTCCACGGTGTTGCCGCGCCCGGCCATGCCGCGCATGCGGCCGCGATGGCGCTTGCGGTGCTTTTCCCGTCTGGGCATCAACATCGTCCGTTCTCCTTCCTGGCCGTGCGCCGGGTACCGTCCCCTGGGGACGGATCAGGCGATGTCCCGATAGCGGTTGTGGTATTCCTGGCCCGGCAGGACCTCGCCGCGGTAGATCCAGACCTTGACGCCAATGACGCCGTAGGTGGTCCGGCCGACATCGGTTCCGTAGTCGATGTCGGCCCGCAGCGTGTGGCGCGGCACCTGACCGCGGCGGAAGGAATCGACGCGGCCCATGTCGCTGCCGCCCAGGCGTCCGGACACGGTGATCATGAATCCCTTGGCGCCCTGGCGCATGGCCCGTTGGCCGGCCGAGCGCATCGCCCGACGCCAACTGACGCGGCGTTCCAACTGCTCGCCCACGCTGCGCGCCACCAGCGGCGCGCTCAGCTCGGGCCGGTTCAGTTCCTTGACGTCGATGCGAATGCTGCGACCCGTAATCCGAAGCAGCTGCTCCCGCAGTTCGTTGACAGTGGCGCCCTTGCGGCCAATGATCATGCCGGGACGCGCCGTCTCGACAATCACCTCCACCTGGTTGGACTGGCGTTCGATGTCAATGTGGCTGATGTTGGCATCCGGCAGCCGATTTCTGATCGTGTCCCGGATTGCCCGGTCCTCGTTCAGCAGTGCGACATATTCCCTGCCGGAGGAATACCAGCGGCTGTGATGTTCCTTGATCAATCCCAGCCGGAACCCCATTGGGTGAACTTTGCGACCCATGCGTTACCTCAAATTGCTTCTTCGAGCCAGTCGTCGTCCGCTGCATCCACTTCGTCGAGCACCACGGTGATGTGCGACGAGCGCCGCCGCCAGGGCTTGAACCGGCCCCGACCGGCGAACCGGCGCCATCGGCGCATCGGCGCCTGGTCGGCGTAGACGGCCTTGATGTACATCTCGTCCTGGTCCAAGCCCAGGTTCTCGCTGGCGTTGTGCAGTGCGCTGGTGATGGTGCCCGCAAGCACCCCCGCAGCCCGTTGCGGCATGTGGCGCAGCATGTCCACAGCCTCCAGGGCATGCATGCCGCGCACCTCGTTGACCACCAGCCGGGCCTTGCGGGCACTGATGCCCGTAAAGCGCATCTTGGCTGTCACTTCCATAATGCGGATCCGCCTCCTTCGCCGCCAAATCGCCCCGGCGCTACCGTGCCGAGGTACCGCGCTCGGACCGCAGATGGCCGCGGAAGTAGCGCGTGGGGGCAAACTCGCCCAGTTTGTGGCCAACCATGTTTTCCGTAATCAGGACCGGCACGTGGCGACGGCCGTCATGGACCGCGATCGTGTGGCCGACGAACTGCGGAAAGATGGTGGAGGCCCGGGCATAGGTGCGGATGACCCGCCGTTCATTGCCTTCGTTCATGGCCTCGATGCGCCTGAGCAGCTTGACATCGACATATGGCCCCTTCTTGAGGGATCGGGACATGTGTGTTGTTCCTCAAAATCAGCGCCGCTTGGATCGGCGGCGCACGATGTTGCGATCGGTTCTGGGGTTGCGGCGGGTCCTGGCTCCCAGCGCCGGCCGACCCCAGGGGGTCTTGGGAGAAGGCATGCCAATCGGCGATCGGCCCTCGCCGCCGCCATGCGGATGCGAAGCGGGATCCATGGCCACACCGCGCACGCTCGGACGGCGCCCCATCCAACGGCGGCGACCGGCCTTGCCCTGCTCGAGATTGGCATGGTCGGAGTTGCCCAACTGGCCGATCGTGGCCATGCAGTCCATGCTGAAGAACCGAACTTCGCCGGACGGCAGGCGCACCTGTGCCATGGTGCCTTCCTTGGCCGTCAAACGGGCCGCGGTGCCGGCGCTCCGCACCAGTTGTCCGCCGCGCCCCGGGTAAATCTCCAGGTTGTGCAGGATGGCGCCCAAGGGAATGTTGCGGATGGGCAACGCGTTGCCCGGCAAAATTTCCGCATCGGGTCCCGACATCACTTCGCGGCCGATGTACAGGCCTTCGGGGGCGAGGATGTAGCGTCGCTCGCCGTCCCGGTACTGAACCAAGGCAATGCGCGCACTGCGGTTGGGATCGTACTCGACCGACAAGACCCGTGCCGGCATGCCGATGCGGTCGCGCCGGAAGTCCACAATCCGGTAGCGGCGCTTGTGGCCGCCGCCCCGATGCCGCACCGTGATCACGCCGCGGTTGTTGCGGCCGCCGCGGCGGCGCAGGGGCGCGACCAGGGAACGCTCGGGCTTTTCCCGGGTGATCTCCTCGAATGTTGGACCGCTCATGTTGCGGCGGCCCGGCGAGGTGGGGTTGAATACTTTGACGGGCATGGCTGGTTTGCCTCAGTCCCCTTCGTACACGTTGATGGTCTCGCCCTCGGCGAGCGTGACCACGGCCTTCTTCCACTTCGGGCTGCGGATGAACACGCGGTTGCCGCGCCGACGGGTCTTGGCCGGCATCACCAGGATGCGCACCGACGCGACCTCGACATCGTAGAGCGCCTGCACCGCCTCCCGCACCTGCAGCCGATTGGCGCCCATGTCCACCTTGAACGTGTACTTGCCGTCGGCCTCCGCATACATCGTCTTTTCCGAAACGACGGGATTCTGAATCACCTCATGCAAGTTCATGTCGCCGCGCCTCCCAGCCAGTTTTCAAGTCCGGCCTGGGCATCCTGCGTGACCAGCACCACGTCCGCCTGCAGCAGGTCCCGGACGTTGGCATACATGTAGTGCAGGGTCCCGACCCCGGTCAGGTTGCGAATCGCCCTCTGCATCGAATCACTGCCGGGGCCGTGCACGATCAGCGTGCGCCGATCCCGGATCTGCATGACGCGGAGCAGGGCGTCCATGTCCCTGGTCTTGAGATCCCGGCCGAACTCGGTCTCCACGATGCGAATGGCTGCGGCCTCGGCCTTGACGGTCAGGGCGCTGCGCACGGCGGCGCGGCGCATGGCCTTGGGCATCTGCTTGCGGTAGCTGCGCGGCGTCGGCCCAAACACGGTACCGCCGCCCACCCACTGCGGAGCCCGAATCGTGCCCTGCCGGGCCCGGCCGGTGCCCTTTTGACGCCACGGCTTGCGTCCACCGCCGCGGACCTCGCCCCGCGTGCGGGTTTTGTGGGTGCCCTGCCGGGCATTGGCCAGCTGGCGCACCAGAGCCTGCTGCATCAAACTGGCGTTGACCGGTGCCTGAAACACGGAGGTGTCCAGGTCGGCGGTGCCGACGACTTCGCCGGCTGTATTCCAAACTTCGGCTTTCATGTTGCGTTGCGTACGGACCCCGCCCATGCCGCCTCCCGAAACCGGGAAGACGGGCGGTTCAGACCTTTACCGCCCCCCGTATGGTGACCAAACCGTCGGCGGGTCCGGGCACCGCGCCCTGGACGGCCAGCAGATGTTTCTCCGCATCGACCAGCACCACGCGCAGGTTGTGCAGGGTGGTGCGGTCGTTGCCCATGCGGCCGGGACCACGGGAACCCTTGAAGGTGCGGCCCGGCGTGGTGCCCGCCCCCCGGGAGCCGGGTGCGCGGTGCCGATCGCTCTGGCCATGGGTCTTGGGACCGCCCGCGAAACCGTAGCGCTTCACCGCACCGGCGAACCCCTTGCCCTTGCTGACGCCGGTCACATCCACCTTGTCGCCTTCAGCGAAGGCCGCGACCGTAATTTCGTCGCCCCGGGCCACCTCGGCCGGGCCACCGAGCCGAACTTCCCGCAGGTGGCGCAGGGCGGGCAGTCCGGCCTTGGTCAAATGGCCGCGCTCGCCGCCCGAGAGTTTGCGCGCAGGAACTTCCTCGTAGCCGATCTGGACGGCGTGGTAGCCGTGCTCGGCATGATTCTTGACGGCCGTGACCCGGCACGGGCCGGCCTGGATGACGGTCACCGGCACGGCGCTGCCGCTCTCCGCGTCGAAGAGCTGGGTCATGCCCACCTTGCGACCAAGAATCTGCTTCATGTGTATTCGGCCTCGCACGGTTCCCGGCAGGGAGCTACAGCTTGATCTCGACGTCGACGCCGGCCGGCAGGTTCAGCTTGGTCAGGCTCTCGCTGGTGCGCGGAACCGGATCGACCACGTCGATCAACCGCTTGTGGGTGCGGATCTCGAATTGCTCGCGGCTGTCCTTGTCCTTGAAAGGGGATCGGATCACCGTGAACTTCTCGATGCGCGTGGGCAGCGGCACGGGGCCGACCACCTGGGCTCCGGAGCGTTCCGCCGCCTCCACGATCTCGCGGGTGGACGCGTCCAACAGCCGGTGATCATAGGCCTTGAGCTTGATGCGAATGGTTGATTTGGGAGGCATCCTGGTGTGTCCTCTGGCCCGTGGCAAAAAATTCCGGAGCCCCTAGGGGGCCCCGGTCAAGACTAGTCGAGGATTTCGGTGATGGAGCCGGCGCCGACGGTGCGGCCGCCCTCGC
>JAPPAJ010000054.1 GCA_026705565.1 Caldilineaceae bacterium
CAGGGATGCCGCGTGGTGTCCGTTGATCCGCTGTATGCCTTAACGCCGGAGGCCATTGCGCAGCGGGGGCGCGAGGCGTTCGATCTGATGTTGGATCAGGCGCGGTGCAACCGACAGGACTTCGTGTGGGACCGCATAGGTTCGCCGGAGGCACTGGGCCAACTCCGGATGAAGGCCCAGCATCTGTTTTTGGAAGACTTTCCCTGTGGCAAGTCCGAGGGCCGCTACATCGACGCGTCCCTGCCGGATCTGCCGTTCTCCGATGGGACGTTCGACTTGGCCCTGTGTTCCCATTTCTTGTTCCTTTACAGCCAGCAGTTTGACCTGGAATTCCACGTGCGGGCCATGCAGGAGATGCTCAGGGTGGCCCGGGAAGTCCGGGTGTTCCCCCTGCTGCAGTTGGGCGGCGCGCCTTCCACACATGTACAGGGAGTCGTGGCGGCGTGCCGCCAGGCGGGGATGCAGGCGGAGTTGGTGGTTGTCGACTACGAGTTCATGAGGAACGGCAACCGCATGCTGCAGGTTGCGGGATCCTTGTCATGAATCGGCCCAACATTCTCTGGATCTGTACGGATCAGCAGCGTCTGGACACCATCGGTGCGTTGGGCAATCCCCATGCCCGCACACCCAATCTGGACCGACTGTGCGCTACCGGCACCGTGTTTCGGAACGCGTATTGCCAGAGCCCGGTTTGCACGCCCAGCCGATCCAGTTTCCTGACCGGCCGCTATCCTGGCGCGATTGGTGCCGGGCGCAACAACAACGACCGGTGGCCGGAGCGCGCCGATTTGCTGCCGCGCCTGCTGCGGGACCAGGCCGGCTACGACTGTGGCCTGGTCGGCAAGTTGCACCTGGCAGGTGCCTATCAGCGGGAAGCGCAGGACAGCCGTGTACATGGCGTCCGCGTGTTTGAACCCGAGGTGCGGCCGGCCGACGACGGGTATCGCGTCTTCCAGTGGAGCCACAGCCCCTTTGACGACTGGGGACGGCACCATGCCTACGGCAACTGGGTCCGGGACCAGGGGTTCGATCTAGGGGAGATGCGACGCCGTGCGGAGCCCATTCCGGCGGAGTGCCATCAGACCACGTTTTGTGCCGATACCGTCATCGATTTCGTTACCGGGCAGCTCCACAGTCCCTGGCTCGTGAGCATGAATCCCTTTGACCCGCATCCGCCCTTTGATCCACCATCGGACTATCTCGCCCGGTTCGACCCGGCCGCGATGCCCGGCCCGGCCTTCAGGAGCAGCGACCTGGATGCTCAGGCCCGGCTGGCGGACGTGGACTTCCAGACGTCGGCGAAGCCCCCGGATCCGGTGGCCGACGGCCGTCGGAAGGCGGCCTACCACGCCATGATCGAGTTGATTGACGAAAACGTTGGACGCGTGATCAAGGCCCTGGAAGACTCCGGTCAAAGGGACCGGACACTGATCGTATTCATGTCGGACCACGGCGACATGCTGGGCGACCACGGCCTCTGGGGCAAGGGGTGCCGCTTCTACGACGGCCTGGTCCGCGTGCCGCTCGTTGTGTCATGGTCCGGGCGCATGCAGGAAGGCGTAGTCAGCGATGCCCTGGTGGAACTGACCGATCTGGTGCCGACTCTCATGGACGCCGCAGGCCTTGATGTCCCGGACGGACTGCCGGGCCGAAGTCTGGTGCCATTGTTGACAGGCCAGGCGCCGACCAACAGCCATCGGGAGTTTGTGCAGTGCGACTACCACGGTGCCCTCAACCTGGGGCGGGAACCGAAACGCAGCCACGGAACCATGATTCGGACCGAAGGCTGGAAGCTGGTCCTCTACCACGGCACCGGACTGGGCGAACTATTCAACTTGGAGCAGGACCCGATGGAGTTCGACAATCGTTGGGACGATCCGGCTTGTGTCGATCTGCGCCGGTACATGGTCGGCTTGGCCCCGGATGCTTCAGGAGAGGCGCAAGGTTGTTGACCAGTCGGGGGCAAGACCGAAACCACAGATCCGCACGGCAAGCCCTTCTCGACCCACCCGTGGCCGCGAATGATGTCCAGCGGTGCTGAGGCATCCAAGGACAGGCTGCAAAGGCCGGGCCACTACTTGGGATCCGCCACCCCATGGACTGACATGGTTGGGTGAAGCTCTACGATCTGTGCGGCAATTCTGTGCAGCAATCACCACCCGCGCGGTGGCCAACTGCCTTCGTGCTCCAAACAGGTGCAGTGCGTGCATGCGCCTTCGGAAGAGAATCCAATCTCCAGTTCTGCCTCCGGCATTGGTTTTCCCACGCGGCAGCATTGCCTTGATCAGTTTCGTTGTGCGTCGCAATTGCTGGTATTTTCCTCCTTCAGATCGAAACTTCCTTGAATTCGCCTGGATTTAATTCGGTGAGTGCTTCCCGGACATCGTCGATCTTCAATTGTATTTTGGGCCATGCCGTAGTCAAGAGGATGAGAACTGCCAGTTTCCTGCCGGTTATGTTCTGTTGATGCTGCATGTTCTGATCAGTGGTGATCAAGACTTCAAACCCCTCCTGTTCGGCTTTCTCGATCAAGTCGCCGTTGTCCAGATCCGGCCAGCCCTTCTCCGCAGCGATACTCACCATGTGCTCAATGAGATGCCGACGCAGTGGCACGGGCGTACCTTGATCGAATAGCACCTTCATGAAGGAGTCGGAACTCTCAATGCCTTCGCTTCGTGTTGAAGCACGGCTTTGACCTGCCACTCCTTTACGCCCGGGAACCAATCGAGAAACTGTTCTACCGTGGCGCCGTTCTCAAGATTCTCAAAGAGGGCAGCGACTGGCACACGGGTGCCGATGAACGTCCATGCACCACTCAGCTTGCCGGGGCGGCGTTCAACAGCTGGGCAGTCTTTCCAATTTTCCATCTTGATCACCCCGCACCCGCGTCGATGCAAGTCTTGATCCTTTCAATTTTGCAATAAGCTCCGGCGCACCATCGGTCGTCAGTCCTGCAGGAATCCAGGCAGGGGCGCGCCGGAGGCGAACAGAGACAAGGCCTTGTCCGGATTGTCCAGGTCGGTCACGTCGGTGTACCAGTAGCGTTTCCAGACTTCCGCGTCGGCTAGGCCGACAAACAGCATGATGTTGAGCGGATACACACTCGTGTCGCTGCAGTGTCGGGTGTCGGCGCGATAGAAGAAGACCGGCCGCTTCCACGCGATCGCCAGGCCGACTTCTATCATGACCCCTTCGTCCGGCGGGCATCCGTCCGTGATGGCGAAGACGCCGTCGCAGTCGCGGACATCGTTCTTGTCGCACTGGCCAACCCGATAGTAGAACGCGGCCAGATCAGTTCTGTCGTGCTGGTTGTTGCGCTGGAACGGCTCCCACACCTCGAAGCCCATGGCCTCGAGCTTTTCCTGAATCTCCAACAGGGGACCTTCGGCCACCAAACGGTTGAAACCGTACGGGTTGGCCAAGTACAGTGTTTTCTTCGACATGTTGGGTACCTGTCGGTTGCAATTAGTCCAGCGCGGCTTCCAGTTTGGCAATCACGGTTTCCAGCACTTGGATGCGGGCAAACCGCTTGGACTCGGCCGGCACGACGGTCCACGGGGCGATGGCGGTATGGGTTTCGTGCAGCATGTCCTCGATGGCTTCGGTGTAGGCGGGCAACTTGGCACGGTTGCGCCAGTCTTCCTCTGTCAGTTTCCAGTTCTTCAGCGGATCGCGCTCGCGGCGTTTGAACCGCGCGGTCTGTTCCTCCGGGGAAATGTGCAGGAAGAACTTGATCAGGAGCACGTCTTCCATGATGAGCAGGGACTCGAAGTTTCGGATTTCCTCGTAAGCCCGGTACCACTCCGTACGCGAGGCAAACTCTTCCACTCGCTCCACCAGCACCCGCCCGTACCAGGTGCGATCGAAAATGCACATGCCGCCGTAGCCCGGAACTGCCGGCCAGAAACGCCACAGGAAGTGGTGCCGCTTCTCGCGCGAGGTCGGAGCCTGGTACTGATGCACGGTGAAGTGCCGTGGATCCAGCGGCTGAACCAGTCGGCGAATGCACCCGCCCTTGCCGGCGGCATCCCATCCCTCGAACAGGATAAGCAGGGGGGGGCCCAGGGTGTTTCCGACCTGGCCACCCAGTTGCAGGCGCAGGGCCAGAAAGCGTTCCTGGAGCGGGATCAGGCGCTTTTCGTACGCCTTGCGCCCGAGCGACTGGCTTAAGTCAACGTTGTTGAGGGGAGATGGGGTCATGACCCGATCGGAAAGACATGGAACTGCAACTGGGCGGACTCTTCGTCGGTCAGCCTGGCGGTGGCCGAACGTCCCGCAGGGGTTGGGGACATGTGGCGGCCGACCCGATTCAGTATGCGCGCCCGTTCCCGATCATAACCCTAGCGCACAGACAGTCAAGGCAGCGAGCGTTGCCGCGGAGCCCGGGACTGGGCAATTGACGTTGCATTGGCCGTTCCTCCCGACGGCCCTTCCAAAATCGGACAGCAAAAAGGAGGCGAAACCGCCTCCTCTTCATCCCATCCCGCCGGACAAGGGCGGGATGTTCGCTTGTTGGCGGGATTGGCTCCTACTCGGAGGAGGCCCGATTGTGAAGAACCTTCGGCAGCACGACCCACATGGTGAAGAGGGCTGCAAATCCTCCGATTGCAATGAGTAGGGCCATGTCAGTCTCCTCTTTGGTAACTAATGCTCAACGATTGACAACTGAGCATCAGTATAGGTACCTGCCGGAGATTGATGAATGGCTATCCCAACGAATTTGACGCCAATTGCTTGTGCAGAGTGCACAAGCCTGATGTAGTTTGCACGGGTACTGTTCAGAGTTGTTGGTCAGGTGGCCCACAAGGACTTCAGGTAGTCCACGCTGGCCTTGATTTCTCCGGCCAGATTCTCGCCCCAGCGGCATTCCACTGAAAGCATGCCCTGATAATCCGCCTTGTTGACCTCCGTCACGAAGTCGGCGTAGGGATAGTCGCCGGAACCGGCATACAACCGGCCGGTGTCGGCCGTGTGCATGTGGCTCAGCCAGGGACCGAAGCGTGAAATGACGTCGGTCGGTTCGTCCTCCTCCTGCATGTGGTAGAAGTCGGCCAGGACGCGAATGCGGGGGTGGGCCACGCGCTCGGCAAAGTTGACCCCCTCGCTGACCGAGTTGACGATGTTGGACTCCTTGGTGTTGAGGGGCTCGATCGCGATGGTGACGCCATGCTGCTCGGCCCAGTGACCGGCCAAGTGCA
>JAPPAJ010000309.1 GCA_026705565.1 Caldilineaceae bacterium
GCTGGTACCACAGCCAAGGCGACCTGGCCGTGGACAGCACGCCGGACCTCCAGATTGAAGCCTTCCGGCAGCGTTTCGTGCACCAGGTCGGGGATGTATACGCCGATCCCCAGTCCCACTGGATTGCCGGCCTGCAGGGCCGCGTGGATCTGCTGCCGACCGCGGACATTGCGCTCAACTGCATGCTGATATCCGAGGGGATCTACCTGTCCTCCCGCCTGGAACGCGAGGTGATGGCGGAGGAGGTCCAAGCGGCGTCGGTATCGACCGCCGTATCAATCTGAACGCCTGCTTTGGCCTCGGTGGGAAACCCGGGCCATCAGCGACCTGGAGCCGTCCCGTAGGAAGTTGCAGGGAGGAGGGGAATATGGGACGGCCACAGATTGAGTCGTGGGATTCGGCAGAGCACCTTGAGACCAAGGAGGACATGGTGGCCTACCTGAATGTCGCCTTGGAAGAGGGCGATCCGAGCTTGATCATGGCAGTGCTGGGAGACATCACCCGGGCCCGGAGAATGGGGGTGGTGGCGCAAGAGACGGGATTGGACAGGGAGAGCCTGTACAAGTCGCTGTCTGCCAACAGCAACCCTGAATTCGCCACTGTGCTGAAGGTGGTGCATGCCTTGGGCTTCCGGCTTCAGGCAACCATCGCCCCATCGGACGGCTAGGGAAGCAACGACAGCCCCAAGACCTTCTTTCAGGGTCCTTCGTACGGAACTTTTCCTGCTTCACCCGAAAGCAGGAACATGCCGTTGCATGGGGCGGCCGCGAGCCCGGTTTGAGCAGCGGCAACGAGTTCAGCGGGAGTTTCGGGGCACCGGCGACCCGGATCCGCCCCGCAGAAAGTCCGGGCAGTGTTCGTGGACGGGCAGGCCCGACGGGAGCCCTGACCTCCCGCCAGAGCCGGTTTGTCAAGTCAATTCCGCCGGGAGGTATGTTCCGCGGGCATGTCGAGGACTTCCCGCCAGCGGTCGGGGACGGCCATGACCTGGAACACCAGGTCGTCGACGTTGTCTGGAAGGCCGTGTTGGGTCCAGTAGTCTTCAATGGCCGCGCGGTCTGCGTCCGGCGGCAGCACGCGGTCCAGCATCCGCAACGCCATGCGGACCTCGCCTTCGGTACGACCCTCGGCGCGGCCTTCGGCATGGCTTTCCCGCTGCTTGTCCGAGGCATGGTCCCGCCAATAGCCCTTCTCCTGGTCATACCACTGGAACACCGGTGCTTCGGTTCCGTCTGGATCGTCAGCAGCCGGCTGCATGCGGATGCGGGTGTCGAACACGTCGCTCCAGTGCGTGCCCTCGGCATCGGGCTGTGCCGCCCTGTACCGGCCGTCCGTGTCCAACCGGTACAGCAACAGTGCGCGCGGCGAATCCGGTGCGCGCTTGCCGCCCAGGTCGTAGACCAGGTATTCGTGGACCCCCAAGGTTTCATAGATGATCCGTTTCTCGTTCAGGTCCGTTTGGGCCGTGGATTCCGACAGGATCTCCAGGACCAGTTCGGGCACGGGATCGTCGGGGCGGGGGCCGCGCTCCTCCGGCGGCAGCGACTTGTCCACGTACAGATCCTCCTCCGACGGCATGACAATCAGGTCGGGTTTCACCGCGTTCGCGGGCTTGCCCTGTGCCGTATAGCGCCCCAACTGCACGGCGATCTCCGGGACGAAGACATAGCCGGTCTGATACACCACGCGGTGGCCGACTCGGTCCCGGGCGGTGTCGCGCATGTGTGTTTCGATGGACTGCGAACGTTCGTCCTCGTTCCTCACCGTTCCGTTTTCGTCGAATTCGAAGAAGGCGACGCCCTCGGCACAGTAGTCGGGGTCCGTGGTCCAGTCGTATTCGTATTCGTGGGCAATGTCGTAGGGATACCACGGCTGGTAGTGATTCAGCGTCTCGATTTGGGCCTGCCACAGGTTGAGGTGGTCGAGGCGCCATGCCGTCCGTTGCGTCCGCGCATCCCGTGTCATGGAAGGGTCGGTCAGCGAGTGCAGGTGGAATTCCGGCGTGCATCCGTCGGGAAGCGTCTGCGTGCGGGACGGCAGGACGGCAATGGTCATGGTCGAAAATCCTGTTCTCCGGTGCAGGTTCTTTCCAGGCTGCCTTATAGGGAAGGCCCGCGGGCGCAACGGGCTGCCACGGCCAAGGCAATCGCAAGATTATGCGAGGCCCGGAACTTTCTCCATGTGGGCAAGGTTGCGGCCGGCCTCAGTGGGAATCCCTGGGCACAGGAGACCCGGATCCGCCCCGCAGGAAGTCGAAGTCCGCGCCTAGGTTGGCCTGCTGTACGTGTGAGGTGTAGAGGGACACGTAGCCGCGGTCGGTGTGGGCCGGCAGTGGTGTCCAGTTGCTGCGCCGGACGACCAGCTCCTCTTCCGGCACATCCAAGGTCAGGGAGCGGCTCGGCACATCAAGCGTGATGCGATCCCCATTGTGTACCAGGGCCAAATTGCCGCCGGTCGCCGATTCGGGAGTCACGTGCAAGACCACGGTGCCGAAGGCGGTGCCGCTCATGCGGCCGTCGGAGATCCGCACCAAATCGCGCACCCCCTTGCGCAGCAGGCGTGCCGGCAGCCCCATGTTGCCCACCTCCGCCATGCCGGGGTAGCCCTTGGGACCAACGTTCTTGAGTACCAGTACGCTGTCTTCGTCCGCCTCAAGGTCGGGGCTGTCGATGCGGGCGTGGTAGTCGTCGATGTCCTCGAAGACGACGGCCACGCCGGTGTGTTGCAGCAGGTGGGGGGAGGCCGCAGACGGCTTGATGATGGCGCCGTCAGGGCACAGGTTGCCGCGCAGGACGGCCAAGCCGGCTTCCGGCTGCACGGGGTTGTCCGGCGTGCCGATCACTTTGGGGTTGTGGCAGACGGCACCGGCCACGTTCTCGCCCATCGTCCGGCCCGTGACGGTCAGGGCGTCCATGTGCAGCACGTCCCTTAGGGTCTCGATCACGGCCGGCAGACCGCCGGCATAGTAGAAATCCTCCATCAGGTATTCGCCCGACGGCATCAGGTTGACCAGCAGCGGCATGCGGCTGCCCAGCCGATCGAAGTCGTCCATGTCCAGCGGGATGTTCAGGCGGCCGGCAATGGCCAGCAGGTGAATCACGAAGTTGGTGGAGCCGCCGATGGCTCCGTTGATCCGGATCGCGTTCTCGAAGTTCTCCCGTTGCAGAACCTTGGACAACCTCAGGTCCTCGTGGACCATCTCCACGATACGGTTGCCTGCCATGTGCGCCAGTCGCTTGCGCCGGGCATCGACCGCGGGAATGGCGGCGTTGGAGGGCAGGGTCAAACCCAAGGCCTCCACCATGCAGGCCATGGTGGAAGCCGTGCCCATGGTCATGCAATGTCCTTCGCTTCGTGACTGGCAGGCTTCCGCCTCCATGTATTGCTCCAGGCTCATGGCCCCGGCGCGCAGGTCGTCGGTGAAACGGTACGAGTGGGTGCCGGACCCGATGTCCTGGTTGCCCCATTTGCCGTTCAGCATCGGTCCGCCGGACACGACCAGGGTTGGCAGATCCACACTGCAGGCACCCATGACCGTGGCCGGAGTGGTCTTGTCGCAGCCTGTCAGCAGGATTACGCCATCCACGGGGTTGGCCCGGAGTGTTTCCTCGACGTCCATGCTGGCCAGATTTCGGAACAACATGGTGGTCGGGCGCATCAGGGCTTCGCCCAGGGACATGACCGGGAACTCGACCGGGAAGCCTCCGGCCTCGTAGACCCCCTTCTTGACCTGTTCCGCCAGGATGCGGAAGTGGCCGTTGCAGGGGGTCAGTTCCGACCAGGTGTTGCAGATGCCGATGACCGGCCGGCCGTCGAACAGGTGTTCGGCGTGGCCCTGGTTCTTCATCCAGCTGCGGTTGGTGAAACCCATCAGGTCATGGCGGCCAAACCACTGGTGGCTGCGAAGCTGTGTTTCGGACATAAGGTTCCTTGGGCAGTTGCAGTGGAGCGTCAGGCGGATCGTAAATCACGGTCTGCAAAACACGTTCACAGACAGTGCAGTTTCCGTTTCGTGGATTTGATACGAGCCGGCATCGGTCGCTTCAGATGTCGGGAAAGTCCCGTCTCTTGGACTCAGGCCATCGTGGCCGGCCTCTCCATGCAATGGCAGGACTGGCCAGACGAACCGAACCGCATCCGCCGAGCCTCCCATGCGTACCGCTACCGTGTGGCGGTGCCCATTGGGAAGTCCAAAGTCCGAGCACCACGGTCAGGCCTCGGTAGCCGACGGGCAGAACGTACAGCGGTACTGCCAATACCCGAAGTGACGGAGTGTGCCGTTGTGCGGTCGCGAGAGGGTGCCGTCGTGGCCCATGCGCTACCGACACGGTTCCCGGACTTCTCCCGGGATGGTCGGATCGCGGAGACAGGGATCGTGGTACTGACAAATCGGAGGCCGTCTGGACCCGGACCCTCCAGTTGAGCTTGAGTGTGCCTTCTCCCTTGGCAATCAGCGGCGATCAGGCCTTAATCATTGCCCTTGGATGTCTCCGCGATACCAGTTCAAGCAAGTGTTCGATCCAACGGAACTTGGTCTTGGTTCGAGACTGTTCAAACCACGGAGTGTGAAACTGAGCAGCAACATTCACGACGGCAATCAATCCTCTACGCGTCAGCTTGCTCCCTCGTGGATTCAAACGCTCCGTATACTTGAGGGTCAAATGGCCGTACAGAAGCCAATTCGTCATAAGGGACAACAACCTTCATGCGTGCGTCAAGATCAAATTCATAACCGTTTGACACCGCCTGTCTAAGGCTATGGTTTGGACAGATTTTGAGGCCTGAGCCGGTGCGCGGTTCCGGTCCGGGGGCCGTGTTCAGGGGCCGACCGGCCCCGTTTCGGGAGGGGGCGCCCGCAGCCAGAGGCGTTCGGGCGAGATGCGGCTGCGGCCGGCCCCGGCATTGGGGGCGTTTCGGCCCATGGCCGACCGGGCGGCCAATCGTTTGTGGATTTCCTCTTCCAGCTTGTGCCGCTTGAGATTGCGCAGGGAAAAGGGGCCGAGGGGCCGCTCCGCCCGGAGTCGGGCCTGCAGGCGGGCCCAGAAAAGAGCCGCGAAGACAATGTTGAAATGAAAGTGCTGCCGGGCCTGCGAACGGGCTTGGCCGTCGTTGAGGCCCAGGTGCTGCTTGGCGTCGCGGAAGGCAAACTCGATTTGGAAGCGGGCGCCATAGAAGCGAAAGATGCGTT
>JAPPAJ010000086.1 GCA_026705565.1 Caldilineaceae bacterium
CTCCGGAACCTTTGAAGAGGACCTTGGCCGCGCCGCCGACACGGTGCGCAACTGGTATCCGGAACTGGCCCAAACACTACGGATCGCCCAACCCGTATCGGAACTCAAGCTTGCATTGCAGTGCGGCGGTTCCGACTCGTTTTCGGGAATCTCGGGCAATCCGCTGGCCGCCTGGGTGGCGCGCGAAATCATTCGCAACGGCGGGGGCGCCAATCTTGCCGAAACCGACGAGCTGATCGGTGCGGAACCCTACATCTGCAACAACGTCAGGGATCTAGCCACGGCCCGCGAGTTCCTGGACACTGTGGAGGCTTTCAAGGCGCGGGCCGCCCGCCACGGTCATTCGGCGGAGGGGAACCCGTCCGGCGGCAACAAGTTCCGCGGCCTCTACAACATCTTCCTCAAGTCCATCGGGGCCGCCATGAAGCGGGATCCGGACGTGCGGCTGGAGCATGTTCTGGCCTACGGGCAGCTGATGGAGGAACCGGGATTCTGTTTCATGGACAGTCCCGGCAACGACTTGGAGAGCATCGCCGGCCAGGTAGCCTCGGGTTGCAACATCATCTTCTTCGTAACCGGCAACGGATCGATCACGAACTTTCCCTTCGTGCCCACCGTCAAAATCGTTACCACCACCGAGAGATTCGACTTGCTCCAGGGCGACATGGATATCAATGCGGGCCGCTACTTGGACGGCACGCCGATGGACGACCTGGGCCGGGATCTTTACGCACGAACGTTGGCCGTGGCCGGCGGTACGCGCACGGTGGGAGAGAAGGCCGGACACTCCCAAGTGCAACTGTGGCGCAACTGGGCTCTGGACTCCGACGACCAAGCGATGGTCCCGCCGGCACCGATACAGGCTGGCAAGGCCATTCAGGTGGCCAATGGTCGCGGCGATCTCGACTTCGCGTTTCCGGGGATTCGCCGCGGAGACCGGGTACTCCCTAGGGACATGAACCTAATCGTACCGACGAGCCTCTGTTCCGGCCAGATTGCCGCCCTGGCAGTGCGGCGACTGTCCAATGTGCTGGGTACAGCCGGCAACTTTGCCACCGTGGTTCACCACGAGGGTTGCGGTGCCTCAAGCGGCACATCCGAGGAACTGTATGCCCGAACCCTGGCCGGCTACGTCCGCCATCCCCAGGTTCGCCACTGCCTGCTCATGGAACACGGCTGCGAAAAGACCCACAACGACTTCATGCGGCATGCTCTGGAAGACAGCGGAGTGGAAACGAACAACCTCGGTTGGGCCAGCGTGCAGTTGGACGGCGGCATCGCACCGGTACTGTCCAAGGTCGAGGATTGGTTCCGGAGCAGATTGGAAAGCGAACCCACCGTTGTCCCGGAGACCGGATCCCTGGAACAGTTGCGGATTGCCCTGGGCCATGTAGGCAACCCCGGTGATTCCGACCAAAGAGTGTTGGCAAGTTTGGCCACCACCGTCGCCGCGCACGGGGGGCTGGTGGTAATGCCAGCCAACGCCGACTGGCTGTCGCTGATTCCCGAAGCCGCCGATGCCGGCCCCACGCTGGCCTATGCCCAACAGGCCGCGGAACACGGCCTGCACCTAATGGATTGTCCGACGGTGCACTGGGTGGAAACCCTGTCCGGCCTAGGGGCCACCGGCCCGGATCTGATTCTGGTCCTCGTCACCGGCCATCCGGTGCAGGGTCATCCTTTCATTCCGACCGTGGAATTTGGCTTGGGCCCGAATGCGAGCCCCGATCTTGACCTTGCCCTGGACCCCAACCTGCCCGTCTTCGAGCAAGTCGCCCGGATACTCTCGGTGGCCGAGGAAGTGCTGTCCGGGAGCCGGAAGGTCCGGGTGTTGCAAACGGGCAACATCGATTTCCAGATCACGCGCGGCCCAACCGGCATCTCGCTGTAGGCGCGGCCCCTGCGTCACAAGGCACATCTGGTTGGCTGTACACAAGCTGGGGCTACCAACGCGGTCCCACGCGGGACAGGCAGATCTCCACCCGCTTGTCCAAAGTCTCAGACGGATTCCACCTATCAATAGGCTTGTTCATGGGTTCCTGCCGGGCTCCTGGGAAAGTTTCAGACCACCATCAACAGAAGAACCAAATGGACACAACAGGTGAGATGCATCTCATAGCAGACGAATTGCACAGCATCGCAGATCTGGGATTGCACTTCGCCCCAACCGAATATGACAAGGCCAGGTACGGCAGAGTTCGATCGTTGAGCGCCCAGTTGGTTGCCGCGCTCGAAGGCAGTACGGCCGATGCAGTACTGAAAGGCTGGGAAACAGTGATCCGCGCCACTCCCTTTGTCTCTGCCGATGCGGCCGTGTTTCGGGAGGGTCATATCCTCCTAATCAAACGTGAAGACAACGGCCTTTGGGCATTGCCGGGTGGAGCGACAGAGGTTGGCGAGACATGGGCGGAATCCGTGGAGCGAGAACTTCGCGAAGAAACCGGGGTGCAGGGATCCGCTACGGAATTGCTCGGAGTGTTTGATGCCCGTCTGTGGGGGAGTCGTGCCAAGCAACACGTCTATGCCAGCATTTGGCTGGTTGAAATCGACGAACACCAAATCCCCATTGCAGGTCCGGAGACAACGGATGTAGGGTTTTTTGCCGAGGATGCCCTGCCTGATCTGTCACCAGGCCACAAGGAGCGTGTGCCGGCAGTATTCAAACTTGTGCGGGGGGATCTTGCCATCCCCTACTTCGACCCAACCAATCGCTCAAATCGTGTTGCGACAAGCCGGTAGAGGCTGACATCGGAAGATGATCCAGCCAAAATAGTTTGGAAATAGTTTCCAGGTTCACTGGAGGAGGGTCTCATACCCATGAATTCGGATTTCAACGGCCTCAACATGGGGTTGGGCACAATTGCCCGCCTCTCTCCCGCCAAATCACGGTCCATCTCGGCCGAGAACATGGACGGCGCCCCCGGTCAGGGAGGGCGTGCCACCGAAGGAACCGGTGCCGATGCCGCCCGGGAACTGGGCCATGGCTGGAAGGTGTCGCCCAGCATCCATCTTGCTCCCGAGTCCGTGACCCCGATTGCGGACATCGAAGGTCCTGGGCAGATTCAGCACATTTGGTTTGCCTGCCGCCCCGAATACTTCCGGTCGCTGGTGTTCCGCGCATATTGGGACAACGAGGACAATCCGTCCGTCGAAGCCCCCTTGGGCGACCTGTTCTGCAACGGCTGGACCGAACCGGTCATGGTGAACTCGCTGCCCGTCTCGGTCAACGCCGTCGGCGCGCTGAACAGCTACTGGCCCATGCCCTTCCGCAAACATGCCCGCATTGAAATCGTCAACCTGAGTCCGGAACCGGCCAATGGGTTCTATTACCAGGTCGACTACACGTTGACAGACGTGCCGGAGGACGTAGCCTACTTCCACGCCCAGTGGCGTCGGATCAATCCTCTGCCCTACAAGGATGTCTACACCGTGCTGGACGGTGTAGAGGGCCGCGGCCACTACACAGGTGTCTACGTCGCGTGGGGATCCAACAACAACGGCTGGTGGGGCGAAGGGGAGATGAAGTTCTACCTGGACGGCGACGAGTGGCCCACCATTTGCGGCACTGGGACAGAGGACTACTTCGGTGGTGCCTGGGGGTTCCACGGCGTCGGCCTCGAGGGATACCAGACGTATTCAACTCCGTATCTGGGGTTTCATCAAGTCATTGAGTCGGACGGGTTTCAGGGCAGTCAAACGCGTTTCGGCATGTACCGCTGGCACATCATGGATCCCATCCGGTTCGAACAGGACCTGCAGGTAACTCTCCAGGCCTTGGGCTGGCGCAAACCCAAGGAGGGCAAGCGCAGGTATCTCGCCCTACAGGACGACATTGCCTCAACTGCCGTGTGGTACCAGACCGAACCCCACAACCCGTTTCCCCTGCTCACGGATCTGGACCACCTGGAAGTTGTCTGAGCGTCGGGCAACCACCACCGACCATCCGGTTCCGCCGGGCCCTCGGTATACCCCACAGCAGCGGATCCCAAAAAACTGTCCGCTGACGTTTCTTGATGCAGGGGCCCATGCCGGATTCGGTCCCGGAGCATGCCGGAGTGTGCCTATCCGACTGGCAGGCGGTGTTGCACCTGTGCGGACACATGCGTGTCGATGGCGGACAGGAACACCTCGCCGAACTTGGCGAGCTTGACATCGCCAATGCCATGGACGGATTTCAATTCCGGAAGGGTCCGGGGCTTGCGGGCGGCCATCTCAATCAGAGTCCGATCAGAGAAGATCATGAAGGCCGGCACGTTGTGGGTGCGGGCAAGGGTCAGCCGCGTCTCTCTCAAATGCTCGAACAGCTCCCGGTTCTCCCGATCCGCCAACGCATCGCGCCTCCCTTCGTTTCCGGATTCTGAACGACTCCGCTCCAACGCATCCTGCAAGTCGATGCGGGGACTTTCCCGGGACATGCCGGGAGATCCTTCGTCGGCTGCGAGGCCTTGCTGCATCTGATCGGTTCCGTGCCTGTCGATAGCCGACAGGAACACCCCGCCGAACCGCTTGACCTTGACATCACCCACACCATGGACCAATTTGAGTTCCGCAGGTGTCCGAGGCCTGCGGGCGGCCATGTCTGTCAATGTCCGATCCGAGAAGATCATGAAGGTCGGTACGTTGTGGGTGCGGGCGAGGGTCAGCCGCGTTTCTCTCAGACGCTCGAAAAGATCCCGATCCTTCCGGTCCACCAATGCCTCGTACTTCCCGTCACTTCCTGGTCCTGGACGACTCCGGCCCGTCACAACCCGCGGGTCAATCCGAAACCTGAAGGTCTCCGCGCCGGACAACAACTGCCGCCCCTTGGACGTTATGGACATCCCGCCCTTGCCGCCAATGTCGGCAGCCAAGAAACCGCCTGCCACCAACTGGCGAACAATGGACCTCCATTCATCCTTGTTGTGTTCGCGGCCCACCCCGAAAGTGGGCAGGGAGTCATGACCCCATTCCTGGATCCTGGTTGTCGCGTTGCCCAGCAGCACATTAATCAGATAGGCTGCTCCAAATCGCTGCCCTGTACGGTGGGCCGCGGACAGGACTTTCTGTCCCTCGACCAACCCTTCCCTCACCTCGGGCGGGTTCCGGCAGTTGTCGCAGTTGCCGCAGGGCTCTTCCAACTGGCCGAGGCACTGGCCGCGGCTGCGCAAGATGCTGGCGCACCGGCACTGACCA
>JAPPAJ010000205.1 GCA_026705565.1 Caldilineaceae bacterium
CAAACTGCGAGATCTACGAGGTGTTCCCCTGCACCGGAGAAAACAAGTTCGGCCTGGACGAAGACATTGAGGTTGACGATCAGGGACTGGTGTACGCGCCCACCGGCTCTGGTTTGGGATTTGAGATTGACTACGACCTGCTCAACACGGTCCACTTGGATACTGTGTCATGATTCAGCCCGTCGTCCAGCCATCTCCATTCCCGTGAACACTGTTATGGACTCTAGGTTCACCGGCGTCGTGCCGGCCATCATTACGCCTCTGACTCCGGAAGGGAAGCTCAACGAGGATGCTTTCCGCCAGGTCATGGAGTTCAACATCGAGGCCGGCGTGCAGGGTTTCTGGGTAGCCGGAGGCACGGGCGAGAGCGTGTTGCTGGACGACGCGGAGAACATGCGCATTGCGGAGATCGCGGCCGATCAGGCCGCCGGGCGCGCGTACAACATCATGCATGTGGGAGTTGCCTCCACCCATCGGGCTGCCCGCTTGGCCGAACACGCGGCCAAGGCGGGTTGCGAGGCCATTTGCTGTGTCCCGCCCTACTTTTACACGCAGTCGGACAAGGCCGTGGCCGAACACTACCGCGTGGTGGCGGAGGCGGCCGACCTGCCCTTCTTTGCCTACAACGTGCCCGGATTTACCCATCGCGAGATTGACATTCCCCTGATGCGGAGGATCCAGGATGAGGTTCCGCAACTGACGGGGCTCAAACATTCCGGTGCCAATACGTCGTTGGTCAAGGACTTCGCCGACATGGGCCTGTCCTGCTACATCGGCAACAGCACCCTGATGCTGCCGGCCCTGACGCTGGGTGCCTCGGGCTGCGTGGATGGTCCGCCCAACGTGGCTCCCGAGTGCTGGGTGGCCATATGGAACGCCTGGCAGGCAGGCGATCTGTCGGCCGCGCGTGCGGCCCAGGAAGCTGCCACCAAGGTCACGATGCTGGTTCGCAGCTGCGGTTCCCGTTTCCACGCCGTGTGCAAAGCCATCCTGTCGCGGCGTCTGGGCGTGGCGTGCGGCGACCCGCGGCCGCCCGGTGAACCGCTCACCGACGACGAGGTGGCGGCGATTCACGGTGCCATGAGCTCTCTGGGCCTGGACTGACCACGGGCGCAACCGCGCCGACCCAACAAGGAACCAACACCATGAAAGCTGCTGTCTACACCGGCATCCGGGAAATTGAGGTACAGGAGATCGACCGGGTCCCGGCCGCGTCGGATTATGTGGTCATTGACACTAAGGTCACTGGCATTTGCGGCAGCGACCTGCATGCCTACTATGGAGAGTGGCCCCCGACCCCCGGCGAAGCCGCCGGTCATGAAACCTGCGGTGTGGTCGTGGAGGTTGGCACCGGGGTGGATCATGTGCGGGAAGGCGATCGCGTGGTGATGGAAGTCACCTCGAACTGCGGCCGCTGCCTGTACTGCCGCCAGGGCCAGTACAACCACTGTGTCAAGAAGCACGTGAGCTGGAAGGGCGGCCACGGCGGGTTTGCCGAATACACCAACGTGCACGCCTCCACTGTCTTTCAGTTGCCCGACAGCATCACCTATCGGCAGGGGGCGCTGGTCGAACCCCTGGCGGTTGGCTATCGGGCGGTCATGCGCGCCGAACCGAGCCACCAGGACCGTCTGGCCGTCATCGGCGGCGGCACGATTGGGCTGCTCACGCTGGCCGCGGCCAAGGCCGTTGGGGTGCGGGAGACCCTGATCACCGTCAAGTACGACCAGCAGGCCGAGATTGCCTGGCACTTCGGTGCGGACCACGTGGTCGACATCAACGACACCGATGTCCGGGAGTACGTGCGCGACTTTACCGACGGCGGTGGACTGGATGTGGTCGTCGAGACGGTGGGTAGCGCCCAGGGCTTTGACGACGCGCTGAACATCATTCGCCCGCAGGGCACGGTGGTGCTGGTGGGTGGCTACCACAAGCCGTTGGAAGTGGACCTGAGCAAGATCATGAACCTGGAACCGATTGTCACCGGCTCCCTGTGTTACAGCTACAGCGGCATGGTGACGGACTTCGACGCCGCGATCGAGTTGATCGACACCGGCGCGGTGGATGCCGAGCGCATCGTGACCCACGACTACAGCTTGGAAGAGACGCCTGAGGCCTTCCGGGTTTCGTCGGACAAGAACTCCGGGGTGGTCAAGGCCCACATCGTGCAGGAGTAGTGCTTGGGAGTCCCGGCCTTCCGCGCCTCTTGTCCGAACCGGCTAGCCTGCGGCCTTCCGGCAGGCTAAATCTGGCAGCTTGCCTGGCGGCGTGTGGCCTGCTGCTTCTGCAGCAGGCATGGGTCTGGGAGACGGCCGGCCGTTGGCCCCTGTCGGGCGACTCTTCCCTCTACGCCTTCCAGGCGCTCCACTGGTGGGGTGAGCCGGACCCGCTGTTCCTGGCCCATTGGCCGGACAAGCCGCCCGTTTACATCTGGCTGCAGTCCCTGGCGCTGCATCTGGGGCGCAACACGCTGTCGGCTGCCAGGAGCATCAATCTGGCGGCCACGGCCCTAACCGGGGTGGTGTTGGTGCTTTGGTGTGTGCGTCTGAGGGGTTGGCCGAGTGCTGTCTTGGTTGCCGGAGTCTGGAGTCTCAATCCGTTGGTGTTGGCCTGGGCTCCCTCCGGGTTGACGGATCCCCTCATGGTGCTTTGGGGCATGGCTGCCCTGTGGCTCGTCTGGGAGGGCAGGTGGTTCGGAGCCGGGTTGCTGTTGGCCCTTGCCCTGTTCACGCGTCAGGCAGGACTCGCCTATTTGGCCCTACTGCCTGTGGTTGTACATGCGCGGGCCCAACCGGATACGCCTGTTGATTGGAAGCCCTTGCTGTTCGGGTTCGCGGCGGTTGCCGTTCCCATTCAGCTGTGGGATCTCGCCCGTTGGCACGCCGCACCCTCCTTCTGGACGTTGGGCTTTGACCACTATGCACCACTGGGAATCGTGCCGCCCCAAGACTGGTGGCCGAGGCTGGCGGAATGGCTGCCACTGATCCGCGAGTTGACAGGACACTGGAGCGGAGCCGTGGCCATGGCTGTCCTGTTGATCTGGGGGATGTTTGAGCACCGGTCTGATGGGGTGCGACGGCGACGCTGGCTTGGGTTTTGGCTGCTCGCGGCCGCCTGTGGATGGCTTGCCATCCACGTGATGCTGTCCTTCAGCATCTGGCTCCGATACCTGCTGCCGTTGGTACCCCTGCTATGCATGGTCCTTCCGTGCCTGTTGCCCCGGATGGTCAGGCTCGTGTCCTTTCGGGGGCTGTTGTTGCTCCTTGCTGCGTCCGTTGTGCTGTTCGGCGAGGCCCTATACATCCCGCGCGCGCAGCTTCAATACCTGCCAACCGGTCCGCGCACCAAGGAACTGGCCGGCCTGCCGGAGGCGGTCCAACGGCTGCGGGCTGCCGCCCCTCCGGGAGCAGTGCTGTTCGAAAGGGAGTTCAGTTGGCACTACCTGTATCTGTTGTACGGCGACACGGCGCTGAACCGGCAATGGTTTGCCGATGCCGACTACCTTATGGACTTGCTGCAGGGGGTGCCGTCGGGAACCTCCGTGTTTTGGTTGCGCGCCCACAGGGATGCGATTGAGACCAGGCAGCTGCTGGAGCAGTTGGCTCACCAGGACGTATATGCCGCGGACTGCATTGAGATTGGGGAAATCCTGTTGCAGGAACTGGGTACGGATTCGGCGCGGCGTTGTGAGCTGTTTGGTACAGGACCCTGAACGTGGGTTGAAGTTCGGGTGAAGAGCGCCGATGCAGGAGATCGGACATGGCAGAGCGCTTTGTGTCCCTTGATGCGATGGGCCGCCGGAAGTCGATGGCCCGTCCGCTTTGGGAGCCCAGAAGCGGACCCTGTGCGGCGTGTCTCTGGCGCAGGGCCTGCAACCGACGGCAGCAGGATCGGTTTCTCCAGGTGGGCAGCGGCTGGTGATAGCCTGGAACCAGAAGGACGGTCCGGGCCGCCTGATCGGCCTTACCCCCATCTGGCCCCATCTGGGATCAGGCGTTCTTGCATAACGTCAAAAGCATGTCTCGTGTATGTGCCAGCGTCACCGGTCCCACGAAGCTCGCTCTTCTTTGATGTAATCGTCCACTTCTTCCTTGGTGGTGTTGAAGAGACGTTGTCCTGGCCCGTCCGAGCTAATCTCAAAGGTGGAGTGCCCCGATGATTGACGGGGGCATTCCCATCGCTTTTTCCCCTGGAGGTAGGCGGCAAGACTTCTAACGTCGTGACCATGTTCTTGGGCCATCGCGTCTTTGATGCTCCACAATTCCCGTATGACTTCATCGTTCATGTTCAAAGCCTCCAATCAACTCGCTGGGAGTACAAATCTCTGGACTGACAAAACCTAGCTGCGCACACAGATTGCGGATAGCCGGGCGGGTTTGCGCGTTGGCAAGATGGCGGAAGTTCCAGGTCAGCAGAAAGTCGACGCCGCTAGTGGCGGCTATACCAATGTGCAGTGCATCGTTCACAGCTCCTGGAGGCAACGCCTCGTCATGTATAAGTGAGGAAGCCAATTCGATGGCGGCATCCGTGATCGGCAGGACGTCGATGTCGCTCAGCACCTCAAGCCTCCGGGCAACTGCTCCAGGGTCACCCCGTCCGGCCTCTTCAATCGTCAGTTGGGATGTGCAGGGCAGTGAGTAGAAGCAGGCTTTGGTATAATTTCCCTGTCGGATCAAGAGCGGACACAATCACCGCTACCGGCCGTCCCGCGGCACAGGGGAAGCTGCACGGCGAGAGTCGATCCCGTTGGGGTGCTCAATGACCCGTGAACAAGAGTGGACAAGCCTAGTTCTACTTAGTGCCATGTGCAGACGTTGTAAACGGACCTGTGCGCTTCCCACCAGTCAGCAGTGGTCTTTTGCCAGGCGGCAGCAAGCAAGTTGCTGGTGGGTCTTGCGGTTAGATAAGACACCACCGACGTCTCGATATAGACCAGCTTGTGTGTGCTCGTCATTACAGACACGCTTCCTTGGCACTGCGCTGTCCGCCCCTCATGCTGTGCCCAGTGTGAAGGTTCATGGTGATGTCCAACATCATGCCCCATTTGTTCGGTTACCCGGTACCAATCGGTACCGGGTCGGATGATTCGCTCTCGGTTGGTGGGGACGGCGTTGCATGCCCCCGCAACTCGAGTCCGGGGCGGGCAGTTCCCACCGCGGTCCTG
>JAPPAJ010000278.1 GCA_026705565.1 Caldilineaceae bacterium
ACGCCAAGCGCAACCAGTTGCACTTCGACATTGCCAATCTGAGAGCCGACCACCATCACAAGGCCACCACGCAGATCGCCAAACGCGGCGGCACGGTGAAGGTGGAAACACTCAACGTCGACGGCATGAAAAAGAACCGCAGACTGGCCCGCGCCATCGGCGATGCCGGCATGTCCGAGTTCGTGCGGCAGCTGGAATACAAGTGCGCCTAGTACGGGAGCGGCTTCGAGCGCGTCGACCGCTGGTACCCGTCATCGAAGACCTGCAGTGCGTGCGGGGCCGTGAAGCAGTCCCTGCTGCTGTCGGAACGCACCTACCGCTGCAACCTGTGCGGGTTCGAGTGCGACCGGGGCGAGAACGCCGCCCGCAATATCCAGGCGTACACGGGTCACCCGGAGCCGGCCCGTCATCTGAACGCGCTCCCCGGGCCGGCGAGGTCCATCGGCGAAGAAATGGACGTGGAGGCCCGTAGGACGCGTCGCCGAGAGGCATGCGCAAGGCCGGGGAAGCGTCTACCAGACAGCCCATCCGCAATACCGACAGGCAACGGCGGACAGGTAGGTTCTGGAGACCGGTTGGGTACGGTAGACAGGGGGTCGTGTTGCAATTCCTGACACTCGAGTTCTGATGGGACCGTCCCCGCCGTCGGAACGACCTGCCTTTACCCCATCACAGCCCTGGTTGCCGTGGGACGGCGGTTGTCGGGATGCCTCCTTCCACCATCGTTGACGTCACCACGGCCGCGAGCCTAACCAAGCTGGCGACGGTGGCTGGCCTGACGCCAATAGGGATACAACACAAAGCAACGCGCCTGGGGTGGACCCCAGGGCGTTGACAAAGTCGCGTTCGGGAGGGTTTGCCGCCTCCGCGAGGGGCACCCGAGCGCGCCCCGGACGCCGCATCTCGTCAGAACATCGGTACCTGGTTAATCCAACAATGCGGCACACATAATCCAAACCGGCGGTGAGGGCCCTCACGTCGGTTCCGCAACAAGGAGGGCCGTCCTGCGTCTTAAAGGGTGATGTTAACCACAGAGACGCAAGGCAGCCCTCATGACCGCCATTGTCCCACAACCCGATGTCTTCCCCGAAGCGACCGTCCGCCGGCTGGTGGATGACCTGAGGGCTAACCTGGCCGCCATCCCGGACCACCGGGACCGCCGGGGCCGGGTTTACCCCCTGGCCAGCCTGCTGGCCATCCACCTGCTGGCCGCGGTCGGCGACGGCAACAGCCCGGAGGATGCCGCCGACTTCGCGCGGGACCCTGCGGCCTGGCTGCGCGGGCTGGGCCTCCTGGGGGAGCGCACTCCCAGCGCCCAGACCCTGCGCCGCCTGCTGCGGGACCGGGGCCCGGACCTGCTGGCGGAGCTGCAGCCCTTGGTGGCGCAGCTGGCGGCGGCCTGCGAGGCGGCGGCGGCCGGGGAGGAAGAAGGGGAACCCGCAGGGCAGTCAGAGGCGGAGGCGTTGCGGGAGAGCTGCGCCGTCGACGGCAAGTCGGTGCGCCGCTCGGGCGACGCGGCCCGCGGCCTGGTCCGCACCCACATCGTCTCGGCCCGGCTGGACAACGGCCTGACGGTCGGCCAGGCGGCCGTGCCCGACCAGGGCAACGAGCTGACGGCCCTCCGCCAACGCCTTCCCGCCCTGGTCCTGAAGGACCGCGTCGTCTCCATCGATGCCATGGGGTGCCGGACCGACGTGGCCGAGACGATTGCCGACGCGGACGGCTGGTACCGGCTGGCCGTCACGGACGGCGAGCCCAACCTGCATGCCAACCTGCAACGCGACTTCGCCTACCTGGACCGCAGTGGAGCCGTCGCCCACGACCGGCACGAGACCGTGGAACGGGGGCACGGACGCATCGAGCACCGCACCTGCACGATTATGGGCGGCCCCCACGGCATCCTGGAGGAAATCGATCCCGACCAACGCTGGACGGCCCTGGGCTGCGCCGTGCGCGTGGTCGCCGAACGCACCGTGCGCGGCCACACCACCCGCGCCGTGCGCTACTACATCACCAACCTGCCGGTGGACACCGGGGCCGCACGCATCGCCGACCTGGTGCGCGGCCACTGGGCCGTTGAGAACAGCCTGCACTGGGTCCTGGACGACGCACCCGGGAGGACCGCTGCCGCCTGCGCACCGGCCATGCCGCCCGCAACATGGCGGGTCTGCGGCGCATCGCCTTGAATATTCTGACGCTCCTGAAGCAGTATTTCTGGCCCAAGTTGTCAATCCGCCGGCTGCGCAAGATGGTGGCCCGAAACCCCGCCCAACTGGAACCGATCATGGCCCTGTGACGACTTTGTCAACGCCCTGGGGTGGACCAAACCCGACATCACGAACGTCGATAAACTGCATATTCAAATCTGCGCAGATGCCACGTGCAAGCATGTGGTGTCCACACATAACCATTGGTGTGTTTTAGAACTGATCACAGTTTCGAGGACCTGACCTCCAACACCATCTACCAATCCGTATCCGGACCACAGTCGGTCTCAGGATATATGGATTTGGGTTGGACATCCATCGTGAAAGGTACAACCCTGCCGGAGTGCCTGTCTGCGATCACAGAATTCACGATAACACATCGGACATCCGGCCCAGTCTCAAACGTAAGTTTGGGGTATTATACAGAATAGTTGACAAGCGGATAGGCCGGTTTTCACACCGCCATGACAAAGCCCCGGGGTTGTACAGTCCGGGGCTTTTGATTCAGGGCAGCAGAGGGCTACCCACAGCGCTGTTGCCAAGCGGCATCGGCCCGCAACCAAGCCCTCTGTCCGTCGCCCAACAGGCCCGCAGCCCGCACCAACTCGGCATCGTCTAGATTGGAGACACCTTGCAGGGCCGCAGACGCAAACTGCCGGAAGAGGCCCGCAACCGCCAACAGGTGGTTGTGCATTTCCCGCAGATACACAGGCGCCGTCAGGTCCTCAAGCACATCCAAGTGGGCCTCTACGGTGACCACGGCGACAACCAGGCTCGCCTGCCAATCCTCATTCCGCACCAGGGTCACGTCCTCGCTGGCATACAGGAACAACTCTCCCACATCCGTCACAGCCGAGCCCACTCCCAACTGCGCCTTCCGGACAGCTTCCATGTACCGTTTGACCGCAACCGAGTCGCAGGGCGATACCGGAGTCGGCATGCGGGTCGGCCGGGGCCGGGGAGTAGGTCTCGGGGTACGGGTCGGTCTGGGTGTTGGCCGGGGAGTCGGGGTTGCATTCGGATCCGGTGTGGGCGTGTACGTCGGGACGGATCGCGGCGCCGAAACCGGTGCTCTGGCTACAGGTACCGGGGCAGCCTCCGGCCCCCGAACGGCATCCACGATGGCGACCCAACCGCCGATTACAATACCAAGGGCAAGGCCCAGGGACACCAGGATGCCCAAGTACCTTAGCAACTGACCGAAACGCTGCCGGCATCCTGTCTCCTGCGGGCGGTTCAATCCTCCAGTAGGTCAGTTAAAAAACAACGAATAAACATGATGCCCCCTCGTGGCAGCGAACAGCGTTACCACACAACTGAACATCTTGCACCCGCGAGGAGGCGCGGAACACGCCGTTCGGCGAGTGCGTTCATTCAGTTGTGTGGTGCCTGCACCGTACCACAGGGCAAAAAAGCGCTTGGCAAAAGTCAGAGCAAGTCGGAGATTGGTATAAACTGGCATCACACAACCAAGGAGAACACTATGGCCACCGACATGTCCCCCGACGAGTTCCGGAAGGCCGTGGACGAACGCTTGCACCGCATTGAAGCCAGCCAGAAGACTCGCCGGAAACAGATCGTCACCATCCTGGATGAAATGAGCGAGCAGGCCTCGTTGACCGCTCGCCATGCCGAGAACCTGCAGAAGGACATGGACGATCAAGCAAAACGGCTTGCCGCCCTGTCGCAGGAGATCCGCGGCGAAACCCTGCACTGACAGATTCAGGAGAACAGAATGACTACCGAGGAACGGTTCACCGCCATTGAAACCCGGCTTGGCCGTCTGGAGGAAGGGCACGCGCAGGCGGTGGCGGCCCTGACCGCCATTGATGGATCGCTGGACACCCTGTTCAACGAGATTGGGGAAACCCGCAAGCTTGTTGAACTGATGAGTCAAACTCTCGAATCACTGGACTCCAGCTACGCGCGCATGGCCACCGAGGTACAAACCATGAAGCGGACCATCCAACAGGTCCGGAGGGGGTAACGGTGAAGAAGCGATACGCCCCGAAACTGAACCCGCAGGTGGACCTGGCCGGCGCCACGCCGGAGGCCTTGGCCCTGGCCCTGCTGGGCAAGCCACCACAGCTAGGCCCGCGCCCCGGAAGGCAGCCCGTTGTCCGCGACGAGCAGCCGGTACGGGAGCGTGCGGCCCGCGAGCCGGACCACGACCGTCCGCATCTGGTCGAGGGTGTCCAGTCGTCGTAGGTTGTGCCGGCCCGCGAACTCCTGGACATAGCGGTTCAGGTGCTTCGGGGACAACTTGTGGAACGTGCCCGTGTGGGCGCGCTTGAGCATGGACCAGAAACTCTCGATGCCGTTGGTGTGCGCCTGGTCCCGCACATACTCCGCCACCGAGTGCTTGACCGCCTCGTGCTCAAAGTACAGGTCAGGCAAGCCCTGATAGGCGGCCGCCTCGTCCGTGTAGACCGTGGCCCCGGTTTGGGCGTTGTCCCAGACGAAGTCCTGCAGGGTGACCTTGTCGGTGGTTGACACCACTTGGGCCCGCACCCGTTTGGTGTCCCGATCCTTGGCCCCGACCACGGCCGTCTTGCCCGCGGTCCCGCGCCCGGTGTCCGCCAGTTCCCTGCGCTGGGCGTTGGACATGTTCCGGCGCTTGCCGCCCATGTAAGTCTCGTCGACTTCCACCGGACCGTCGTAGGGAGGGCCGTCGTCCGCCTCCGGCATCCAGGCTTCCCGGATGCGGTGGAGCATGAACCAGGCCGTCTGCTGGGTGACGTCCAGATCCCGGTGCAGCTTCATGCTGGATACCGACTTCAGGCTGGTCAGGCAGAGGTAGATGGCGATAGCCCACTTGCGCAGGGGCACCTTGGAACTGGCCAGGGGCGTGCCGGTGCGGACGGAGATGGCGCGGAAGTAGCGCACCAGCTTGAGGACGCGGAAAATGCGGATCACGCGGAT
>JAPPAJ010000185.1 GCA_026705565.1 Caldilineaceae bacterium
AACCACCCGGATCCTGTCCCATCCCGGACACGGCTGTACGCCCTGTCCGGGGCTGCCCGCGCACCGAGCCAACGCCATTGTCCGGTTGATTGGGTGCACCGGCAACCAACCCACGACAGGCAACGCATGGCGACCGCAACGCAAACCCGCACCTCGCTTCCGGGCCAGCAGCGCGTATCCCGCCGCGTCCTGCATCAAAACCTGTACGGCTACCTGTTCCTGACACCCTGGCTGCTGGGTTTCTTTGGCCTGTTCCTAGGGCCCGGTCTGTGGTCGCTCTTCCTGAGCCTTACGGAATACGATGTCCTGAGTGCCCCGAAATTCGTCGGATTGGGCAATTACGTCCGCATGTTCACGGACGACGATCTGTTCTGGCCTTCGCTGGGGCGAACCTTCTACTATGCCCTGCTGTCGGTACCGACCGGGGTTCTGGGGTCGCTGCTGCTGGCGGTGCTGCTCAACGCGGCGCTTCGAGGCATCGCAGTGTTCCGCACCCTGTTCTTCGTGCCTTCCCTGGTGCCGCTCATCGCCTCCGTGATCCTCTGGAAATGGTTGCTGAACGGAGACTTCGGCATCGTCAATCAGGGACTGCGCGCCCTGGGGCTGGATCCCCCGATATGGTTCGGGGATCGGCGCTGGGCCATTCCGTCACTCATTTCCATGAATTTGTGGCAGTCCATGGGCGGCGTGCGCATGATCATCTTCCTGGCGGGCCTCCAGGGCATCCCGGATTCCCTCTATGAAGCGGCCTCCATCGACGGTGCCAACAGCTGGCAGCGCCTGCGCAACGTGACGTTGCCCTTGCTGACTCCGACCATCTTCTTCAACACGGTCCTGGGCGTGATTGGCGCCCTCCAGATCTTCGATGCGGCCTTCGTGGCGACGGAGGGCGGACCCGGATTTGCCACCTGGTTCTACGGCCTGCACATCTGGAAGCACGCCTTCGACTACTGGAACATGGGCTACGGTGCATCCCTGGCCTGGTTCTTTGCCGTCATCATCATTGCGCTGACCATCGTGCAAATCCGGACCTCCGACCGCTGGGTCTTCTACTACGGGGCCTGATGACCACTTCCTCGATGCAGCAAAGCCTGCCGCTGCAAACCGAGTTGGTCCGGCGTGCCCGGCAGCGCCGCTTCTGGCACGTGGTGCGCTACCTGTTTCTGGTCGGTTCGGGCTTGATGTTTGCCTTTCCGCTCTTTTGGACGGTGTCCAGTTCGCTGCAAACCTGGCAGGAACTGCGGTCCTTCGAACCGCACCTTTTGCCGTCCGTGCCGCAATGGACCAACTACGCCGACGTGTTTGCGGCCGTGCCGTACGCCCGCTGGCTCGGCAACAGCTTCCTGATCGTTGCGATCACCATCCCGGGAACGGTTCTGACCGCCACCTTCACCGCCTATGCCTTCGCCCGATTCGACTTCCATGGCAGGGACCTGTGGTTCATTCTGATGCTGTCCACGATGATGATCCCGCGCGTGGTCACCTTCATTCCCCAGTACCTGCTCTTTTTCAAGATCGGCCTGATCAACACGTACATCCCACTGACCATCGGGGCATGGCTGGGCGGCGGCGCGTTCATGATCTTCCTGCTGCGCCAGTTCATCATGAGCATCCCGCGGGATCTGGACGAGGCCGCGCTCATGGACGGGGCTTCCCCTTTCCGCATCCTGTTCAGCATCATCACCCCGCTGATGAAACCGGCTTTGACCACCGTGGCCATTCTGACGTTCCTGGGCGACTGGAACGATTTCTTCGGTCCGTTCATCTACCTGAACAAACCCGCCCTGTTCACCGCGGCGGTAGGCCTGCGCACGTTCCAATACATTCCCTTGGAGACCACCGATCCGCGGGACCACCTGCTCATGGCCGCGGCGGCCATCATGACCATTCCCATGATCGTGCTGTTCATCGGCGCCCAGCGCTACTTTATTTCGGGCGTCGTGCTCACGGGACTGAAGCTCTGATCCAGGCCGATCGAGACCGCGCCACCCCACCCGCGGCAGAGCCTCGGGGCCAAACCGACACCACCTGCGGCCGCAACGCCCCAACACCTCCGGAGAAACCGCCGTTTGTGAAGATCACGGATGTCTCCCTGGCCATTCTGGAACTGCCCGACGCCGCGGCGTCCGGGCACGAGTTGATCCAGGTGCCGGGGCTGCCGCGGGTGCAGTACACCCACCGGGCACGGCCCGTGCAGCGAACCGCAACCCAAGCCTTTCTGGAAGTGCGGACATCGACGGACATCCTGGCCCGGTGCGACTGTTCATTGTCGCCCGACCAGGTCGGCATTCTCCGGCATCATGTGCTGGGAGCCAATCCCTTTCATCGGGAACACCTGTTTCAGATGTTCCACAAGGGCACGCGCTGGGTCTACCAGCCTCCGGGTTGGTTCGGGGCCTTCGACAACTGCCTGTGGGACATCGCCGGCCAGGCGGCCGGCCTGCCGGTCCACGCCATTCTGGGACGCGTGCGCGAGCGGCTGCCCGCGTACCTGACCGGCGGCGACGGCACGGTGCAAGACTATCTGGATGCCATCGCGTGCGGTCGCGCCATGGGCATCCAGGCCTACAAGTTCCATACCTACAAGGGCGGTGACGCGGACATCCCCATCTTCAGGGCAGTGCGCCGCGAGGTCGGGGATGCCTATGACCTGATCAACGATCCGGTCTGCTCCTACACGCTGCGCGAGGCACTGGCCGTCGGGCGCGTGATGGAGGAACTGGGGTTCCTGTGGCTGGAGGAACCCATGCACGAACAGAAGCTCAACCTGTATCAGGAACTGTGCCGCGGACTGGACATACCCGTCATGGCGACGGAAACCCTGATGCACGACATGGATCTGACCGCACAGTGGCTGCTGCAGGGGGGCACCGATTACCTGCGGGCCAGGGCGACGCACGGAACCACACAGGTTCTCAAGCTGGCCCATTTTGCCGAACTCCAAGGTGCGCGCGTGGAACTCAACGGGCCCGGAGGCCTGTGCGGCCTAGTCCATGCTCATGTGGGCTGCTGCCTGGAAAACACGAGCCTGTACGAATATTTCGGAGCCACGGGGGATGCCTTGCGCCGGGAAGGCCAAGGTTGGGGTCTGCTCAATGCTCCTCTGATTCAGAACGGCCACATCGCCCCGCCAGACGGGCCGGGATGGGGTGCCGAATGGGACGAGGAGTGGTTCCAACGTCTTACCGTGGCGCGTCATTGAGGCCGCCGGCAGCGGGTTCCAAACCAAACGCTTTTTGACCCTGGTTGTCTGCGTCCCCGGCCAATCCCGCGGGTTCGGAAACGCATGTCGACCCGCGGGAGAGCCAACCCGAATCAATTCCGGACCGTGCAATCCCATTGGCCACCCATGTTGGACGACAAGCCGAAGCAGGACTCTCCGGATCGCCTGTAGGCGCGCATGGTCGGGGCCAGTCATGCCTTGCGCCGCGGCCTTTCCGCGGGTCATCTGTAGTAGAATTCAACCCTCGGAAGGCTGGCAGCGCCCCTTGGGTTGCACCGGTACTTCCTGAGTGCGTACAGATTGCCCCGGGGAGGTGGTGCCAATGGACAGTTCATGTAGTCGCCAATCGTGCACCGCCGGTAGTTTGCTGGTCACCCGGTAAACGACCGGTCGCACGAAGACTAGGAGACCCTCACCGTTTCGGTGGGGGTCTTTTTTGTCGCTACAATAACCTGCCGGAGTGCCGTTCCGGCGTACGTGAACCGTCCCGGGCTTGTCTCCGGCCTCACTTTTTGACCAACGGGATTTCCAGGAACATATGACCGTGGCCAACATCACCGGAATTGACTACCTGGGCTGGAGTCAGGTCCAGCGGATAGCCACCCAGCATCTCGAAGTGGTGGTTGTACACGAGATTGGACCCCGCATCGTGTCTGTTTCACTGCCGGGCCACCACAACATGTTTGGCCAACTGTCGCACGAGATGGGCCAAACCGGGGGAGGAGATTTTCGCCTGTACGGAGGGCAACGGCTGTGGTCGGCACCGGAGGAGAACTCGGCGTTCACCTATTTTCCCGACAACGTGCCGGCGGAAGTGTCCCAACCCGATGAAGGCGCCCTCGCGTTCACCGCACCCGTGGAACCGGGCAACGGCGTGCAAAAGGAGATGGTGCTGTCCCCATCGGAGGATCAGGCATCAATCCAGGTGCTCCACCGCATTACCAACCGGGGCACGGAACCGATTCGCCTGTCCCCGTGGGCGGTGTCCGTCATGAACCTCCACGGTACGGCCATCGTGCCCCTGCCGCCGTTCGGGTCCCACGACGACTTCCTGGCTCCGGTCAGCAACCTGGTTCTGTGGGCCTACACCGACCTGACCGACCCGCGCTGGACCGTCGGCGGCAAGTACGTCCTCCTGCGTCAGGACGCCGGAGCGGGAACGCCCCAGAAAGTCGGCTTGCGCGTCTCCCAGGGATGGAGCGCCTATGTATTGGACGAGGTGCTGTTTGTCAAGACCTTTGCCGACCAGGCCGAGGCCGAGTACCCCGACCTCAACAGCAACGTTGAAATCTACACCGACGCCCGGTTCCTGGAAGTGGAAACATTGGGTCCCCTAGCCTCCCTCGCGCCTGGCCAGTCCGCAACCCAAACGGAAACCTGGTATCTGGTTCCCGGCATCCCGACACCAGCCTGCGACGACGACGTGGAACGGGATGTCATGCCGGTAGTCAACCGCATCCTGGAGACCGGACACATTACGTAGGCTGGAGACGTCGAGGACCGGATCAGGGGTTCGCGTGGGTGCGGACCCCTCTCGGGTTCAGTCCATCCAGTGGCTGTCCAGTTGATCCCTGGGTTCGAAACCCAGCAGAGCCTTGGCCTTGCCCAGCTCGAACCTGCGGTGCGGCAGATCCACGCTAATGTTGAACTGCTCGTAGGGCGAAGGCAGGGAGGGTGCTTCCAGGGCCGCCCTCAATGAACGTGCCGAGTCCTCGTAGGTCACGGCAAACGGTGGGATTTGGTGCGGCTCGTCCAAGGCGGCCAGTCGCCAGAAGAGCATGACCGGCACTTCCAGGCTGTGGTACTCGGCAAAAACGCGCAGGATTTCCTGGCCCAGGTACTTGGTGTGGTGGTAGAGGTAGTCCAACGGGCGACAAGGTGCATCCACCGGAATAT
>JAPPAJ010000392.1 GCA_026705565.1 Caldilineaceae bacterium
GAACTGGATGCGCATTGCATTCAGTTTCTCCTGCTCCACAACCTGGCCCCTGGCGGCGTACCGCACCGCCAACGTCGTGATGTAGTCGCCGGCCGGCAACTGGATGATGACAAAGGAGACCATGCTCGTCACAAGGATGAGCAGGACCATATAGAGGAACCGGCGCGTCAGGTAGGCCCACATGCCGCCACCCGTTCAGGAAAGGGACAGGGCCGCCGGCTTCCTAAAGGAACCGACGACCCTGTCGTCCGACACAATGCGATAGGGACTATTCGTGGATGAAGGCCACGTCGTTCGGATACGCGCCGGGCGCGGCCCCGCCAAAGGCCTCGTCCTCGGGAATGTTCTGGACACGGTTGCTCACGGCCGAAACCGAGGGCGGAGAACTGACGGTGCCCCAGAGGTAGAGGTTCTCAACGTTGATGGTGATCAGCTCGTTGATCTTGGACTCGTACTCCTCCGTGCCCGGGTTGGTGGCAAGCCACTCGAAGGCCAGGTCGTACATGTACTTGATCTGTTCCGGGGGCTCGATGCCCTCGGCGCCTTGGGTGTCAAGCCACTGGCGCCAGACGTAGGACGACATGGCGCAGCAGGACTGCCAGTGCCACGGCGGGATCAGGCGCATCGGGTAGTTGCGGTAGGCGATCAGCTCGGAGCCGCCGTCCGTGTTCCAGATGCCGACATCGTGCTCGTTGGCGACGTAGCGCGACATGAGCGTGTCCTCCGGCACGAACTTGGGCTGCCAGCGGATGCCGATCTGCTTGAAGTCGTCGACCAGCAGTTCCATCATCTCGTCGTGGTAGCCCAGCCACTCCGTGGCGTACTCGCCCAGGATGGTGATGGGATCCCCGTTGGGATCAAGCCGCCACTCGCCGTTGGCGTCCCATTCCAGGCCCATCTCGTCGAGCAGGGCGTTGGCCCGTTCCACATCGTGCTCTGCGAAGTAGGTGCCCATCCAGTCCTCGTAGCCGGTCCAGATCTCCGAGACCGGGGCGGTGAAGGGCCTGGTGGTGCCCAGGAAGATGGTTTCGCTCAGATCATTGCGGTCGACCGCCAGGGCGTGCGCCTGCCGGAAGCGGACATCGTTGTAGAGCTGGCTCTTGAACTCGTCCTGCGTGGAGTAGTTGAAGGCCACGCCCAGGGCGCTGGAGGTGCTGAGGTTGTCGGTGATGATGACGCGGTAGTTGCCGCTTTCCTCGTTGTTGCGCAGCACCGGCAGATCGGTAATCTGGATCTGCGACGGGCCGTAGTCGAACTCCTGCGACATGAACTTGAGCTTCAGCACTTCCGGATCGCCGCCCTGCTGGACCACATTCACGAGAATGCTGTCGATGTAGGGCAGCTGGTTGCCGGCCGTGTCGACGCGCCAGTAATAGGGGTTGCGTTCCCAGGTCACGAAGGTGGCTTCGACATCCTTGAGGATGAAGGGGTTGAGCTGGGGCCGTTCCGGACGCGCGGAGTAGTTCTTGCGCATGTTCTTGTCCGTAAAGCCACCCACCCAGTCGTCGAACCCGAGTTCCTGGGCGTTGGCGTCCGCATTCTCGTCGTAGTCCGGATGGAACTGGCCGAGGTAGTGGACCGGAGCCACCGGCCGCGACGTGGACCAGGCCACCACGACCTTGTCGAAGGTACCGTTGAAGTCGTACCTGATTGTGTAGTCGTCGACCTTTTCGATGGACATCCACTCGCCGGCCTGATTCTGGTAGTTGTTGGCACTGCCGAAGAACAGGCGCTCATCCTGCAGGATGGTGTCGAACCAGAAGACCCAGTCGTCGGCATCAACGGGATCACCGTCGGACCACTTCATACCCTGGCGCAGGTTCATGGTGGCACCGGAGCCATCGTCGTCGATGCTGTAGCCCTCGATGAGGTTGGGATGGTACTTGTTTGGATCAGGTCCCGCCTTGGGATCACCGGTAAACAGGTTGGCCTGCATGCTTTCGGTGAAGCCGGTGAAGTAGGAACCGGCTTCGGGGAAGCCCACCAGCCTGAGTTCGCCGCCGTAGGTGCCGATGTAGCGGGGCGGCCGGATTACAAACGGGTTGGCCGGAATGCGGTGCGCCAGCTCCGGCAGATCACCGGATGCGACGCGAGCCGCCAGCATGGGCGATTCCTGTAATCCCGGCAGTGTGTTGCCAGTCTCGGCCTCGTACTCGGCCGGAGTGCTGAACTGGTAATCAACCCAAGGCTCCTGGTCGAGGGCCATGGGGCCGTCCATCATCTCTTCCGCAGTTTCGGCCATGTCCTCGGCTTCGGCCGAAGCCGGTTCCGCGGCAGCTTCTTCCTCGGCAGCAGGACCGCCGCAGGCAGCCAGGACCAGCATGGTCGCCAGCAACCCGAGCAGGATCAGACGCATTCGGGTCATAAACAAACTCCTTGGTTGTGGGTGGTGACTCTCTGTCTTCGGCCAAGGCGCGCACCCACGACCGAAAACGGTCCAAACCAGGCAGCCCGGGGCCGCCATTCTTCGAATGTCCGCAAGGGAACACCGATATGGTACAGCAACCGCAGGACGGAGACCGCATTCCAAGCCGCCGTGCGACCACGGTTGCAGTTTGGTTTTCTCAGAGCCTGGAAAGGACGACAGAGTCTCTACGCGTGCACTCCGATCATCCTGGAAGAAAGCCGTCCGGCGCAGGCAGTGCAAGGTGTGCCGCCACGGTGGCTCGCGGGCGCTGCATGGGCAGCATCCCCGGCCCCGGCAGCCCCATGGCTGAGATGGCCGGTATACAATGGCCGGCTGAACCCACAATCCAACCAAGCGGACAGGGACTCCTACCCCATGACCACCGTTGAGGACTATTTGCTGGACGACGCCCAGATGCGGGCGTTCATCGTGAACGGATACCTGAAGGCTTCGCTGCCCATGGAACCGGGCTTCCACGAGACCTGCTATGCGGAGACCGAAAAGGTATTTGCGGCGCAGGGCAACCCGGGCGACGACGTCTACGACGCCGTGCCCATGCTCAAGGAGGTGTTCGATCATCCACTGGTCGTCGGCACCCTGACCAGCATCCTGGGCGAGGACTACTTCATGTACCCGCACCGCCACTGCCACCTGACACCGCCCCGCCGCCAGGCCCAGCACGATCACAAGGACAGCATTCCGGCCGACCATTTTGTCCGGCACCACCGGGTCCGATGGGCCATGGCCTTCTATTACCCTCAGGACACACCGATGGTCATCGGTCCGACCGGTGTACGGCCGGGGACCCAGTACTTCATCACTCCCGACGCCGCCCGCAAGCACGACGAGATCCCGCTGGTCGCCAAGGCGGGCGACATTGTCTTCGTCCACTACGATGTCTGGCACCGGGGCCTGTCCAACAACACCGACCGCAACCGGTACATGAACAAGTTCCTGTTCTGCCGGTCGTCCGAGCCGGTCGCGCCAAGCTGGTACAGCGATTCGGACATGTGGATGGGTCCGCAGCATGTTTACAACCACAACGCCGATCCGATCTGGCAGTCCATCTGGAACTGGCACCTGGGCCGGGCCGCCGACGGTGTCGGCGCCAACGAGGTCGACCTGGACGCCTTGGGGGCGGAACTCGACCACCCGGACGAACACCGGGCCATGAACGCCGCCTACCGGCTGGGCGCCACTGGCGAGGACGGCTGCGAACGCCTTTTCGACTACTGGACCGACGAATCGGTGAACAAGCTCGAGAGCAATGTCACGGGCCGCTTCCGCAATCCGAGCGAACTCCTGAGCACCCACGGCCTGACAGCCGCCAACGGTTCTTCCGTGGAGCGCCTCCAGGAAAACCTGGGCAGCGAACACTGGTGGATCCGGGCCAGCGCCGCCGATCGCCTCGGCGACATCGGCGTTCCGGCCCGGGGAGCCATCCCGGCGCTCATCGATGCCATGGAGGACGACTCGGAGTGGGTACGCCGCAACGCGGCATTTTCCCTGGGCATCCTCGACGATGACGGAACCAGCGCCGCGGTGCTTGGGCGCCACCTGTCCGATGACGTGCCGCGCGTTGCGCAGAATTCGTCCCTGGCTCTCTGCAAGATGGCCCGGAATGCCCAAGACGCCGCCGGAGACCTGAAGCAGGCCGTGTCCTCGGACGTGAAGTACGTGAAGTCCAACTCGCAGTTGGCGCTTCACATCATGGACGGCTGATCCCGGCCTGTACCGACGGGTTGACTCTTCCAGGTTGGCCCGTCGCCGTCCGCCGCACCGGGTTCGCCGGGCCCTACGGCCGCGGAATCCCCCGGCAATGATCAGGGATACCGTCCTGGGTGAACTCGCCGCCCGGACACGTTTCGATGTCCTGGTGATCGGGGCCGGAGTCAACGGTGCCGGCGTATTCCGGGACCTGGCGGGCCAAGGCCTGTCGGTCCTGTTGGTGGACAAGGGAGACTTCGGTTCCGGCACGAGCGCGGCCTCCTCCCACCTGGCCCACGGCGGAATCCGCTACCTCGAGTATGGCGAGTTCCGCCTTGTGCGCGAGGCCGTACAGGAACGCAATCGGCTGCTGTCCAATGCCGGCCACCTGGTCAAACCGCTCCCCACGGCAATGCCGTTGCGCACGCGCGGTTCGGGGTTGCTGAACGCTCCCCTGCGGTTTCTGAGGCTGCGGAACCGGGCCAGTCCCAGGGGAGCCTGGATGGTCCGCATCGGGCTGGCCTTCTACAGTCTGTTCTCAAACGCCGTCGCCAACGACCTGCCCGGACACAAGGTGCTGAACCGGACCGAGGTGGGCCGTCTCCTACCGCATCTGACCATGGAACTGAAAGCCTGTGCGGTGTACCACGATGCCCTCATCCTGCATCCGGAACGGCTAATCTGGGAACTGGTGGCAGAGGGCATGCAAAGGTCCCGGCAGTGCCTGGCCCTCAACTACGTGTCCGTTGCCGGCATGTCGGATGCGCAAGTGGGGCTCAGGGACGAAGCCACCGGGCGCGAACTTGTGGTGGAACCGCGCATCGTGGTCAATGCGGCAGGACCTTGGATCGACCGGGTGAACAGCAACCTGGGACAGGCCTCCCGCCTGATTGGCGGCACCAAGGGCTCCCATCTGGTGCTGGACCATCCGAACCTGTTCGCCGCCCTCGGGGGGCACATGATCTTCTTCGAGGCGGCCGACGGC
>JAPPAJ010000188.1 GCA_026705565.1 Caldilineaceae bacterium
ATGATTTCCAGGTTGTCACCGGTCCAGATGGTCTGGGTGGACCAGTTAGGAGTACCCAAGTGACTATTCCTCTCCGCTTGGGCCGTGCATTGGAACTGCAACAGCTGACATCGTGACTTGATGTGGCGGTGCTATCCAGGGCACTCGGATACTGAGGTCGAACAAATTGTTTTCACAAGGTGGGCAGCGCGTCTCCCCACCTTGTGAATTGCCTACATGAGACAACCGAAAGTTCATCAGAACTGGGCTTGACAATCTCTTCAATACAGGTCCTGCTTGCCACCCGGAGCGGCCTTGCCGTCCTTGACCTGCGTCACAATGTCCCGCGCGGAACTGCCCAACAGGGCGGCATCGGAAAGTAGCGTCGTGAACTGATACCCCAACTCCTGGGCGTACAGCGCATACTCGGCCGAACCCACATGAATGCCGGCGTAGACGCCATGGTGCTGGCAACGCTCCGCGATCTTCACCACCGCGTCAAACGCGGTGCCCTCCCGGTGATCCGACGTGGGTGGCAGTCCATAGCTTTGGGCCAGATCAGCTGGACCAACGTAGATGGAGTTCAGTCCCTCGACCGACAATATCGCGTCGATGTTGTCCACGGCCTGCTTTGTCTCAATCATGGCCATAACCACGATCTCGTTGTTGGCCTCCGAGGGATAGTCCGCGCCGCCGTAGAGGCGTGCCCGATTGGGACCATGGCTGCGGTAGCCGATGGGCGGGTACAGGCAGGACCCCACGAACTTCTCGCACTGCTCCGGCGTGTTGATCATCGGACAGATGATTCCGTAGCAGCCGGCATCCAACAGCTTCATGATGATGCCTTCCTCGTTCCACGGCACCCGCGCCAGCGGCACGGTGTCGGTGGTGGAAATGGCCGTCAGCATCGGAACCGCCTGGGTGTAGTCCACCGGACCGTGCTGCATGTCGATGGTCAGGCTGTCCCAGCCTGCGTGCGACATGACCTCCGCGGCATAGGAGTGGCCCAGGGCGCACCAGCCGTTGACTACCAGGTCGCCCTGGCGAAATAGTTCGAGAACCCTGTTCTTGCGCATGCGGTTGTGCCCTTCCGGCGGTGGATCCGCCCTGTTATATGGTGACTAAATCAGATTGTGGTGTTCGTCAATCTCGCGCTGGTAGACATCGGCGGAGTTGTCCAGGACCTCGTCCAGGGTCACCTGCCGCTTCAGGTGCGAGGATTCGATCATGGCGAAGCTGCAGGCGAGGTCCATCAGCCCTTCATGGCCCGACGTCTCAATCTGCCCCTTTTCCTTGATCGCGGTTAGGAAGTCCAGGCCCTGGATGGCGAAGCCGTCCGTCAGACCGAGCGGGAAGTGCCGGTCTCTTTCTTCGGACGTGATCTCCTGTTGGTAGAGCTCGACTAGGTTGGCCGAGGTTCCCGAAGGGGAATGCAGTTGGCCGCCCACGATCGCACCCTCGGTACCGTAGAAGGCTGGTGCGCCGGTCACCTCCACCGGCGGTCCGTGCAGACCCCACGACCACAGCAACTGGCCTATGGCTCCGTTCTCGAAGCCGAAGCAGGCCAGGTGTGTATCGTCCACGTCCACGGCCACCGGGTCCGCATGGTTCGTGTCCCCGGGCATGTAGCGGTTGGGTTCCAGGGTTGGGGTGTGGGCGGACACCCAGGCCACCTCGCCGAACACATGGCGCAGGCCGTGGAACTGGTGGACGCCGATGTCGATGGTGCCTCCCCCGCCTCCGCGCACCTTTTGGTGTCGCCACGGAGTCTCCGCCACTACCTTGGTCGGCGACCAAAGTCCGCCAAGGGAGCCGGAGATCACCAGTTGCGGTGCCCCGATGCGTCCCGTCGCGACCGCCCAGGCTGCAGCCCGGCCGGACAGGCTTTGCCGCACGTTCTCAAAGACCCCAAGCACGCAGTTGTTGTCCTTGGCTTGGCGAATCATTCGCTGGCCGGCCCGCACGGAGATGGCCAGGGGCTTCTGCGTGTGCACGTGCAGACCGGCATTGAGGGCACTGTCGGCCACCAAGTGGTGGATATCCAGGGCTGTCAGGTCGATGACGGCATCCACCGTGCCCGACGACACCATTTCGCGGAAGTCCGTGAAAATGGCCGCATCCGTGTCGCTGTGGAGATCGGTGACGTAGGTGTGCGGCGCGGCCAGGGGATCGCCGGTTGAGGGATCCAGGACCGGCGGGCGCGGGGTGGGACCTTCGCCGCGCCGGGCGAACATGAGGGCATCGTCGCGGTTGCGCGCGACCAGGGCCGTAACGCGAAAGTCGTCCACACCCTTTTCGATCAGGCGCAACAGGCCTTGCAGGTGGGCGTTGAGGATGCGGCCGCATCCCACAATGCCAAGTCGAATCATCGGTCCCCCTTGAAGGTTGATTGACAGTGGATTCGGATGTCCGTGCGTACCGGTTCAGGCATACGGATTCAGGAACGGCAACGGCAGGGATACCCCCTTCCCCGTGTGGCAGCTCTCCAGGCCCGCCTGCAGAATTTCCTGGGCATTGCGTCCCACGGTGTCCGTGCACAACGGGATGATGTCCGTGCCGTTGACCAGATGGTTGAGGAAGCAGGCGGTGGCGGACGACCAGTGGTCCGGCACGGGGGCCAAATCGACTTCGACGCCCATGTCGTGTTCCTCGGTGGCCAGCAGCAGCCGGTCGTTGGTGATCTGCAATGTGCCTGTGGTGCCGTACAGGACCCCGACGTAGGAAGTCACGTGGCCGATCTGCGACCAGGAGGCTTCGGTCACCGACATGGCATCGGGGTAGTTGAGGATCAGGATGGCGTTGTCTTCCTGTGGCGAAAAGTCGTGAACCAGCCTGTTGGACACGCCGGTGACGGTGGAGGGGCGGCCCAGGACCGTGGCGGCCAGGGCTGCGCCGTAGCAGCAATAGTCCATGAGCGCGCCGGCTCCGTTGAGTTCGGAGTCGTACAGCCACTCGCAGAAGTACTCCGAACATCCCAGCGCCCGCGGGCCGTTGTGGGCCGATCGATACCGCGTGCTGAATACCCGCCCGATGTCGCCGGCCTCCGCCATGGCGAGCGCCTGCTGCATCGACGGCCACCAGGCAAAGGGCCAGTTGATCATCAGGGTCCGATCCGATTCGCGGCTGGCCTGCAGCATCACATCCGCCAAGGCAACGGTGCTTGCCATCGGTTTCTCCACCAGCACGGGCAGGTCCGTGGCCAGGGCCATGGCGGAACCAACGGCTCCGCTAAGGTTGTCTCCGAAAACGTAGACGGCATCCAGGGCCTCTTCGGACAGCATCTCCTCCGGTTCGTCGTAGACACGTTCGCAGGAAGTGTCGGCCCGGACCTTGTCCTGCAGTTCGGCGTTCGGATCGGCGGCCGCCACCAGGCGACCCAGGTCCGATGCCTCCAGTTCGGCCAGATTGCCCCAGGCGTGGTCATGGGTCAGGCCCAGAACGCCGATCTTCAGTTCTTCTGCCATGTGGATTCCCCGCTGTGTTGGGTCCGACGCGCTTGGCTGTCGGTACGGTGTGAAAGTTAGGTGGACTGGCCGGCGACCTGGGGGGTGAGCACGGCCCCGCGGCGCATGAGGGCGAACAGCACGCTGCTGGTGAAGTAGGACACGGCGCAGACCGCGAACAGGAAGGTGAAGCCGCGCCAGTCGACGAGTGTGCCGCCAACGGCCAGGCCAATTATATTGCCGGCCCCCATGGCCGTGCCATAGATGCCCACGTTGCTGCCCCGGCTCTTGCGGTTTCCCAGTTGGGTGGCGTGCAACATGGACGTGATCGTGTAGGAGGCGAAGCCCCAGCCCCGGCTTATCTGGGCGGAAATCAGGATGGGACCGATCGAGGCGCTTCTGAGGGACACGTAACCGGCCATCGTCAAGGCCAGGCTGAGGCCGCTGGAGGCTAGGATCAGAAGACTGCCGAAGCTGTCGGCCAGCACACCGATGAAGGGCATGAGCACCCCCTCAACCAGGGCGGCCAGGCCCCACAGCCAGTTGGCTGCTTCACTGGGCATGCCAAGGCTCCGCAGGAAATTGGGAAACATCGACGTCTGGGCCGAATGGGCCACGTTCCAGAGCACGACTCCGGTCAGGAACAGGAGTGCCATCGGGTCCCGCAGGCTGAAGCGGGAGGCAGTGGCTTCCTTGACCGCGGCTTCGCCGGAGGTCTGCGGCGGCAGGTCCTGGACCAGGAGTCCAATCAGCGTGGCCAACAGATACCCCCCGGAGGCAAACAGGTAGGCCTGCTGCAGGCCGAGGCGGTTGATCACGATGCCGGAGGCCAGGGCTCCGGCGCCAAACGCGATGGAGCCAAACCCGCGATAGGTGCCGATGCGGCGTCCCTGGTTGTCGCTTTGGGCCACCCAGTCGCCAATCAAGGTAAGTCCGACGGTCATGTAGGCGGCAATGGCAATGTGGTCCATGACCATGATGGCCCAGATTTGCTCGACGGATCTGGCCCGGGACAGCAGGGCCAGGCCCACGGTCAGGACCGCCAGTGCCCCGAGGACAATCGGCTTGCGGCGGCCAAGGTGGTCGGACCAGCGGCCGAAGGCGTAGTTGGCGCCCAGCGAAACCAGGCTGCTGGTGGTCAGCACGGCGGAGATGCGGGAAAAGCTGGCCCCCAGCTCCCTCAGGTAGATGGAAAGCGACGGCCCGGTAGTGCCCATCCCCACGAACATGAGGAACTGGATCGCGGTCAGGAGGCTGACATTGTCCAGCCGCGCGGAAAGGGAACCGCGCAATCGTTTGAGCATGTGGGATGAATCCAGGGGAAGGGGACGGCCGGCGGATGTCCGGCGGAAGTGCCGGTCGGCCGGCGGACGGCCCCCATTATAGGTTGGCGGGATGCTGTTTCCGCCTGTTCGGTATTCGACGGAGCACCGTCCGGCCGTGCGTGCTCCTGCCGTTGGTCGTCGAGCATCGAGTGAGTGTGGCGAGTAGGGCGGGGCAAACGGAATTGACGCACATGGGCCGGTGACTAGAATGGGGAACAGCTTGCCGTCGGCACATACTGCGCGGTCCGGGGATGCCACCGCAAGCTTCGCGGCCCTGACCATGCGCAGCAGGGCAGGATTCGCAGGTTGCAGGTTTCGCTGCAGGTTCATTCCCAACGTATTGGCGGT
>JAPPAJ010000087.1 GCA_026705565.1 Caldilineaceae bacterium
CACATGCTGGAGAATTATGTAAATGAAATTAGGGGCCAGGGAGGGGATGTCTATTTCTTCAAGATGACGGACATCGCCCGGCGCCTGTTCACCTCTTCGGGTTTCATGGACCTGGTCGGCCCGGATCACTTCCTGCACGACGAAAACGCCATCGACTACCTGTTCCATCGTGTGCTGAACCCCAAGGTGTGCATATACGACTGCCCCCTGCGTGTGTTCCGCGAATGTCAGAACCTGCCCAAAATCTCCATCCCCTTCCAGGACAAGGTCCAAGGCATGACTTCGCTGCCGTACGTACCCCTGATCCATGTGCAGGAGCTGGAGAATCGGTGCACGCGGCGGCCCCTGGACTTCGAACTCATTGACGTGCGGGAGGAGATGGAGTGGGACCGCGGCCACATTCAGGTGGCGCGGCACATGGCCTACTCGACCTTCAATGTGGAGAACCTGGATGTGACGCCCGACCGCGAGGTGGTGGTGATCTCCCGTTCCACCCGTCGCTCGCGCATCATCGCCTACGTGTTGATGGAATCCGGCTTCAGCAATGTCAAGGTGGTCGAAGGGGGCATGTCCGCCTGGATCGACGCCTCCTTCATGACTGCCATCAGCGTGTACACATGACAATTCCCAACGGCCGGCCGGCATGGCCAAACCATGAGACTCCGGAGCATTTGGAAACCTATCCCTACGTCTTCATGGGATTCGAGCTTGCGCGGGCCACGGAAGCCGCAGCGCTGGCCGCAGGCCGGTATGTCGGTTTGGGGCTGCCTCAACAGGCGGACGAAGAGGCCTCGACAAGTCTGCTCAAAGAACTCGGCAGGCTACCGTGCCGGGGGTATGTCATCGGCCACGGGCACCGCGAGCGAGAGGTGCAGAATCCGGACGATCCGGCACTGTGGGTCGGAACGGGTTCCGGCCCGGAGATGGACGTGGTCTACGCCGCGGTCGACGGCACCAACCTTCTGGCGCAGGGCAGGCCCGGTGCCGTCTCCATGATTTGCGCCACCCCCCGGGACCAGATGTGGCTGCCCCGCTCGGCCCTCAACATGCAGAAAATCGTGGTGGATCGCAGGGTGGCCAAGGCCCTGGTACCCGAGTGCCTGGATGCGCCGCCCGGATGGGTCCTGGCCTTGGTGGCACGCGAACTGGACAAGGACATCAGCGATTTGGTGGTCTGGGTGCTCGACAGGCCCCGCCACACCAACCTGGTGTCCCAGATCCGCCTGGCGGGGGCCAGAGCCCAAATCCGCATCGACGGCGACATCGCCGGTGCCCTGCTGGCAGGCAATCCGGACAGCCGGGTGGATGTGCTCATGGGCGTGGGCGGGGCAGTGGAGGGCCTCTTGGCGGCCGCCGGCGTCAAGGCCATGGGCGGGGCCATGGTAACCCGGTTGGCCCCGCGCGACGAGGAAGAGCGCAGGATGGTCCTGGACGAGGGACACGACCTGCAGACCATCCAAGCGCTTGACGACCTAATCAAGACCAACGACATCTACTTCGCGGCCACCGGGATCACCGACGGCGAACTGATACGCGGTGTGACCTTTACGGGCCGGCTCGCAAAAACCCACTCCCTGATCCTGGGCGAAGGCGGTGTCAAGCGATTTGTGCAGTCCGAACACCCCATGCGCGGTGGTCGTTCGATTGCCATGCAGGACCGGCACACCGTGCGCGCAGCCGATCCGGAAGCCGTCAGCATTCCGCGACTGTAACGTCCCCCGCGTGCGCGGCGATGAAGTCCCAATCGTAGACAACCCCCAGACCCGGTCCCTGCGGCACCGGGACGCAGCCGTCCTCGTCCAGCCCCTGCGGGTGATCCAGATAGCCGCAGACATATACCGGAGGAACGCAATTCGGCATGTCCGGGCCGATGAGCGCCATCTCGTACATGTGCGTGTTCGGCAGCGCCGACATCAGCGCCCGGTGTCCGGGACCGCACGCGTGCAGCTGCAGGTCAAGCCCGAGCGCCTGACACACATGTGAGATTTTCAAGGCGCCGGTAATGCCCATGTCGTATTCGGGATCGACATGCACCATGTCGCAGGCACCGTCCAGCAGAAAGTTTGCCTTCAGCTCTATGCCGCGCACGTGTTCTCCCACGAGTAGCGGTGTCCGCAGCCGTTCGCGCAACCGGCGATGGCTGCGCGCCGAGGTTCCGCTGTCGCGGTAGGGATCCTCGTACCAGAAAAATCCGGCCTCGTCGCAGGCCTGGCCGACATACAGGGCATCCATCCAGGTACGCAGCTGGCAGGCCGGATCCAGCATCAGTCTCCAGTCATCACCCACGGCCGCGCGCACAGCCAAGGCATTCGCGGCTTCCTCTTGTGCGTCGCCTTCGTGCCAGCCATGGATTTTGAAGCCCCGAAAACCTGCTGCCCGGCATTCGCGGGCGTAGTCGACATAGGCTTCAATGCAGTCGAGGCCGCCCGGTGCGCGCTGACCGTGATAGGTACTGGCATAGGTCGGCAACCGAGAGCGAAACCCTCCCAGCATGGCTGAGACGGAAACTCCGTGTGCCTTGCCGGCCAGATCCCAGAGGGCCAGATCGAGAGGCCCGTGCCCCATATGGTCGTAGGCGCGTGCCTCGCGCTTCAACTCCTCATAAATCAGTTCCCGCTGCAGCGGGTTCCGGCCCAGCAGCAAGGGTGCCAGCATCCGCATCTGCCCGAGTGTGGATTCGGTGCCCACCCAATGTGTCACGTACTCCCCGCTCAATCCGTCGTCGCAGAGGATGCGCACCGCGAAGCGCCGGACCGGCAACGAGCCGTCCCGATCGGCAACCATGTTGCCGACGCCCTGGGCATCGTGAGCTCCAAGGGACAGACCGGCTACCTGAAATGTGAATGGATGGATCTCCACGCGGCGGATTTGGCTCATGGCTATGGCACCGAATGCATGGTGGGAAGGGAAGCGACCTTGATCCTACCCGCAGGCTGTAGTCGCCAAGGAACTTGGGCAGATCCAAGCCGTTGATCGGCACCTGAAACCAACCGGTGGACACCACCGGCACCTCGGCCACATCGCAGCCCGGCACAGACGGTTCAAGCTTCCTGCCCGTTGCAGACTTCGGCCGGCAGCCAACACAAGGAACAGTCTGGCTTGACCGCTGCCCGGCAGCCTGCCTATACTGAAAGCAGTTCAGCAGAGAACTGGATCGCACCGGACCAGTACCTGCCCAACGCAGCTGCAGAGAAGAGGGCCGCAAGGCTGAAAGCCCTCCGCTGGCAGTGGGCAGCGAAGTCACCGGGAAGCCAGGGCAGGTGAATCGGCGGACAGCCTGCTTCGGGTCAGCCCGTTACAGCTGCGCAAGAGAGCGGCGCCGGTTGCAACGGGTGCCGAATCAAGGTGGTACCGCGGAGACCGCTTCGTCCTTGTACGAGCGGTCTTTTTTGTTGCCCACAACAACGGACTCACGGCGATGCCCAGCAACGCAAGCCAGGCCTGGAACCCGTCCCAACACGAGGAAGCTCTGTATCGGGAGTGGGAAGAGGCTGGATATTTCCGACCCGAGACCCAGATCGACCTAGGGCAGGCGGACCCCGACAAAGATCCCTTCGTGGTCGCTATGCCGCCGCCCAACGTGACCGGGGCCCTGCACCTGGGCCACGCCATCATGGACGCGGTTGAGGACTTTCTGGTGCGGTACCGGCGCATGCAGGGCCATCCCACACTCTGGGTACCGGGGACCGATCATGCCGGCATTGCCACGCAGAGCGTGGTGGAGAGGCACTTGGAGAGCCAAGGCACCAGCCGGACAGAGCTGGGCAGGGAAGCCTTTGACGAGGAGGTCTGGGCGTGGAAGGACGAGTACCACCACCGCATATCGAGTCAACAGCGGCGCATGGGAATTTCCTGCGACTGGACGCGGGAACGGTTCACGCTGGATCCCGGCCTGTCCCGCGCGGTGCGGTCCTCGTTTGTCCGGCTGTACCGGGAAGGCCTGATTTACCGCAGGCACTACCTGGTGAACTGGTCGCCCCGGTTGCAGACCGCGGTATCGGACCTGGAAGTCGAATACAGCGAGGAGACGGGCACTCTCTATACATTCCGCTATCCGCTGGAAGACGGAGACGAATTCATTCCGGTGTCCACCACCCGGCCGGAAACGATCCTGGGCGACACGGGCCTTGCCGTCCATCCGGACGACGACCGCTACCGTCGGTTCGTCGGCCGCAACGCCGTGGTGCCGCTCATGAACCGGCCCGTCCCGGTGATCGCCGACGAAGCCGTGGACAAGGATTTCGGGACCGGAGCCCTCAAAATCACCCCCGGCCATGACCACACCGACTACGAGATTGGCTCGCGCCACAACCTGCCGGCCATGACCGTTCTGGACCGCCACGGCAACCTCAACGACAACGCCGGCCGGTTTGCCGGTCTGGATCGGGATATCGGACGCAGGCGTGTCTGGGAGGCACTGGAGCAGCAGGGCCTGGCCATCGGCACCGAACAACACCTGCAACGGGTTCCCCGGTCCCAGCGCTCGGGCGAAATCATCGAGCCGCGCCTCAGCCTGCAATGGTTCGTCTCGATGACGGATATGGCCGCCGCCGCGTCCGCCGCGGTGCGGAGCGGCGAGATTCGCATCGTACCCGAACGGTTCGAGTCCGTGTTCCACAACTGGCTCGACAACATTCGGGACTGGTGCATTTCCAGACAGCTGTGGTGGGGCCACCGCATACCCGTCTGGTACGGTCCGGACGATCACGAGTTCTGCGCCATGGACGAAGACGAAGCCCGTATGCAGGCGCGGGCACACTACGGACACGACGCGGACCTGCGTCAGGACCCGGATGTCCTGGACACGTGGTACAGCAGTGGCCTGTGGCCCTTCAGCATCCTGGGTTGGCCGGACGACACCCAAGACATGCGGGACTGGTATCCGACCACGGTGCTGGAGACCGGTTACGACATCATCTTCTTCTGGGTGGCCCGCATGATCATGATGGGGCTCAAGTTCACCGGCCGCATTCCCTTCCACACGGTCTACCTGCACGGCCTGGTGCGTGCCGAGTGTGGGGCGATGATGAGCCTGTCGCTTGGCAGCGATGTCGCCG
>JAPPAJ010000245.1 GCA_026705565.1 Caldilineaceae bacterium
GGCCAGTTGAGAGCGGGCACGTGCATCTCCTTCCAGCGCGCGTACCGCCACTCGCAGTCGGCCAGCATGTGGTTCCAGACGTAACGGCAGGCGCCGGCGATGGCCGTCAGCAGGATGCCGGTGGCGGCGTCGCCCGGATACAGACGCAGGCGCACCGTGCGATGAACGGTGTCCGGGGCCTGCGTTGTAGAATCGGGAGTGTTGGGCATGGAAGTTCCCGTTCCGCGTCCGGCGGAGAGTTCGGCTGGCACCGGACTCTCGCATTTATGGACGCCATTATGCCACAGAACCCATTGTCAAGTCAGGAATATAATTTCCGGACATTTCCATGCAGGAGACCTGGGGCTGGTCCGATCTGGATCTGTTTTCGGTCGAGCGCATCGTGAACCATCTGCCCGGTCTTGTAATCCGGACCGCCAAAGTCCGGGACCTGACCGACCTGTATCAGGAAGGCGATCCGCGAGCCGAACAGCTGACCACGAACTCAGCCTACGCCGCGGTGGTGCGCGCCGCGCGGCCAATCCTCATGGATGACAGGACGCGTCAAGTAGCAATTCGCTGACAGACTGGACAGTAGTGGGTGCTGCGCTGCCCTACCCGAATGCGCTCAATCACCGTGCGGCAGCGCGGGCAGGGCTCTCCGGTCCGGCGGAACACCTGGTGCCGCGCCTGAAAGCGACCGGGCACGCCGCTGGGCGGCGCATAGCTGGAGATGAAACTGCCCCGCCAGGCGATACCGGTTCTCAGCACATGACGGACTGTGCGGCACAGTGTCTGGCACTCCTTCAGGGTCAGGGATGCCGCGGGCCGTTCCGGATGGATACGCGCCCGAAACAGGGCTTCGTCGGCATAAATGTTGCCTACCCCTGCCCCGACCCGTTGGTCGAGCAGTACGGCCTTGATGGCCGCTTGGCGGCGGGCCAGAACCCCGTGGAGCCAGCGGCCGGTGAAGTGACGCGACAGGGGCTCCGGCCCCAGGGGCGGCAGCACCCGGTCCGAATCGCGCACCAGCCAGAACCGCCCGAACTTGCGGGGATCCAGGTAGCGAAGCTCCTCTCCGCCCTCCAGGCCCAGTACTACATGGGCATGCCGGTGCATCTCCCGGGCCGAGGGCACCACGCGCAGGGTGCCGGTCATGCGCAGGTGCACCACCAAAGTCCAGCCGGCATCCAGACCCAGCAGCATGTACTTGGCCCGTCGCTGCAGATCCCCGAACCGCCGGCCCCGAATCAGATCGCAGAAACGGTCCGGATCGGGTTCCGCTATGGTGCGTGCCCAGGAGACCTCTGCGCTTTCGACGCGCCGGCCTTCCAGCAGGGGCCGCAGCTCCACGATGTGGGTTTCGACTTCAGGCAGTTCAGGCATTTGGGTAGAACTTTGTCTCGGTGCCGGCCAAGGTTCGGTGCCACCACCGGACATCCCCACGATCCGGGCGGGCTTTGCTCAGATCCGCAACTGTCTTTATACTGATCTGCCGCACGGGCCGGGGTGGCGAAACTGGTAGACGCGTACGACTCAAAATCGTGTGAGGTAAAACTCGTGTGGGTTCGAGTCCCACCCCCGGCACCAACCCTCCGGCAGGCCCCTGCCCGACTCTACGGACCGGGGCGGCGCCCAATGGCGTCCGTCCAACGCGGGTTGGCGTGACGCACCAGTTCGCCGCCGGCATCGGCCAGGATGCGCGTGCGGGCCAGGTCGATGCGATCCCCGGCCTTGGCCGCGATGTTGACGGTGCAGTCCGGGTCCGCCTCCAGGTCGAAGACCCGCGGCCCCTCGAACTCCAACGAACTGAAGAACCAAGTCCGATCGTCCCGGTACCATACGTGATCTCCGTAGCGGCAGGTCAGCCACTCCCGGCTGCCGTCTGCATTCGCCAGTAGATCGCGGCCTTCGATACCGCCCTGCGGCTCGACACCGGTTGCGGCCATGACGGTGGCCGGCACATCCAGGGTATAGACCAGTTCGTCCGAGGTTTGGCCGGCCCCGATGCCGTCCGGGTGCCGCACCATCAACGGGATGTGCATCGTGCCGGGGTACATGTAGCCGGCCGGCTTGCCGACCACCTTCTCCACGTTGTCCCCGAAGTTGGTCCCGTGGTCTGCAATCAGGACCACCAGCGTGCGGTCGCGCAGCTTCAGGTTGTCCAGGGTCTGCATCAGCCGCCCGAACCAGGTGTCGACGAGTGTCACCAACCCGGCGTAGTTCGCCTTCAGGCTTTCGAGGCTTGTTGCCAACTCGGGGTTCTGGTCCAGCAGCGGCCCGTAGGGCACCGTCAGCCAAATGGGTTCCCGCACGTCGCGACTGGCATACAGGTCGTAGTAGTGCAGGGGCGCCTCCCAGGTCTCATGGGGCGAGAAACTGTCCACGTAGAGGTAGAACGGCCGCTCTGAGCCCCGGTTCTGTTCGAGAAAGCGCATGGCGCTGCGGAACGTGCGGGCGGTGTGCCACTCCTCCTCCGGCAGGTCCGGCCGCACGTTGACCAGGTGGTTGCGAATGCGGTCGGGATTGCCGCGGTACCGCTGCAGCAGGGCCTCGTCGGCGAATTGGCCCGCCAGGAAGCGATCCTCGGCCTGCCCGCGGATGTACTCCCACTGCTGGAAGCCGCGCGTGAAGTTCATGCCCGGAACCATGTAGTGGGGCACGTCGGAATAGAAGCCGGTGTGGTAGCCGCCCTGGGAGAGGGCCTCCGCCACGGTGGCCTCGTCCCGATACATCGGTTGCCATCCGGGCAGGTACACGTTGTCCCAGGGCACCGGGTCGTAGGTGCGAAACGGAAAGGCCCGGCGGCCGGTGTGCAGGGTGCGCCGCGTGGGAATGGTGGGGAGGCACTCCGGGTAGGCCTGCGTGAAACGCAGGCTTTCCGCGGCAAACCGGGCAATGCTGGGCGTGTGGATCCAGTCGTTGCCGTAGGGCTCCAGGTATTGGGTACGCAGTGTGTCCACCACCACCAACACTACGTTGAGGGGAGAATTCCCGGGTTTGCTCATGGTTCGTTCGACTCGCTGCAAGGATTTGGATGACTAAAGGGGACGGGCTGGACGAAACCAGGCCGGGGGATCCGTCAGAACACGCGGAACTGCTCGAGGGCCGGATAGTTGGGTTCCAGCCCGGCTCCGGGCACATCGGGCGGACTGACCGTGCCGTCCTCGTTGATGACCACGTCATGGACATAAATCTGTCCGTGCATGGGATCCGTGGACTCCCGGTAAAACTCCAGGATCAGGCCGTTGGCAATCGCCGCCAGCAAGTGGATGTGAAGCTGCTGTGGCCCGTGCGGGGCAATCGAGAGATCATGGGCTTGGGCCAGATAGGCCACCTTCATGAATTCGCTGACACCGCCCAGCACGAGGGCATCGGCGTTGAAAATGGCGGCCGCCTCCTCCCGAATCAGGTCGCGAAAGCCGTAACGGGTGTACTCGTTCTCGCCGGTGGCCACCGGTATGGATGTCGATTGGGCCAGGCGCCGGTGGCCGGCCATGTCGTCCGGCTGAACCGGTTCCTCAAACCAGAAGATGTCCAGGGGTTCGATCAAACGGGCAAACTGAATGGCTTCGTGGGCGCGGTAGGCACAGTTGGCATCCACCATGATCGCCACATCCGGCCCCACCGCCTCCCGCACGGTCCGTACGCGTGCGAGGTCCTCGCGCTGGGAGACCGCACCCACCTTCATCTTCACGGCGCGGGCTCCCATGGCCACACTGTCCAGCATCTCCCGAGCCAGCTCGTCCAGCCCCTTGCCGTCCTCGTAGTAGCCACCGGCCACATAGGTCGGAACACGGTTCCGGTACCCGCCCAGGAGCTTGTACAGCGGCATGCCGGCCGCCTTGGCCTTCAAGTCCCAGAGCGCGATGTCGATGGCCGCGATGGCACGCGTGGTCAGCCCGCGGCGTCCCACCAGCTTGGGTACCCACATGTCGTGCCAGTGGCGTTCGATGTCGAGGGGATCCTTGCCGATCAGATCGGCGGCAAAGCGTTCAACGGCGGCCTTCACGACCGTATCGAGGCTGCCGATGCCGATGCCGGTCAGGTCGCCGTCCGTCTCGACCCGAACCACGCCCAGCCCCGAATGCGTGTACGTGTGGAGACCGTTGGTGATGGGCTTGTGGCGAGGCCACCGGAAGCTTTCGGTAACGATGCGGGTGATTTTCATGGGCGGGATGGCAGGTTTGACAGGATCCGAATGCGGAGCCGGCGGACCATTGTAAGTGGGGCGGCTCCCACCATTGATCCCACGTGGTACCGACTGCGACCGGGCAACTCCAAGGGAACCCCTTGGCCCGGCGTCCCGAACCCGCGCTCCTCCGGGTACCCGGACCGTCAGGCGCGCAGCAACAGGATGTTGGGTGCGTGCTTCCACTCGTGCCAGGCCAGATACAGGGCGGCTGCCATGATGACAACATTGACGGCAGTTTCGGAAAGCATGCCGGCACGCAACAGGGTGAACAGCGCCCCGGCCATGATGGCCGCCGTCAGCAGGCCACTGTACCAGCGGGTAATGGGCAGCAGAACCAGCAGAACCGCCAACAGCTCCAGGCCGCCGGTTACATACATGAACCACTCGGGATAGCCGAACTCGGCAAACATGGCCGCGGAATCCATGTCTCCGGGCATGACCCCGGGCAGCAGCTTGGGCAGGGCGCCCATCACCAGCATGGTCAGGAACACGATCAGCATGGACGCGTACTTGAGCACGCGTGCCCATGTGGCAGGGCTGGATTCGGTGGACATCGCAGAATGAAGAAGCTGGATGGCAGTAGGGCATTATAGGTCTTGAACCCACTGCAGCAGACTGGGGCGGACCAGGACGCACCCGCCAGGACAGGAACGCAAGGGAGGCTGTCCCACAGCAACAATCCATCGGTTCAACAGGTACTTCAAACGTCGGGACTGGAAGGTGGATCCATGGTGCCGCAAACTACGCGGCCGGCAAACGGCAGTTGTATACAGCATTTTCTTGCCCTTGTCCCGAATCAATGGAGTGAACAGTTTTAGAGATATTAGACGGTCAGGGGCGGGCGCCCCGATGGTCCGGATCGGGGTTGGGAA
>JAPPAJ010000059.1 GCA_026705565.1 Caldilineaceae bacterium
CACCATGTTTATCACCCCCGTCCTAACCTTCCCTCTTCAAGTGGGAAGGGACTCTATTCATCCCCAAAACGCTATTAATTTAACGAGGAGAGGAATATACATTAGCGCGAAAAGTCGCGTCTATTTTAATTATGATGCACTTTCGTCATTTCCGATTTTGGTCGTCAGCCATGCCTTGATGAAATCGTCGAGTTCGCCGTCTAGCACGGCATCGACGTCCGAGGTGTCGTAGCCGGTGCGGTGGTCTTTGACCATCTTGTACGGGTGCAGCACGTAGCTGCGAATTTGGTTGCCCCATTCCGGCGACACATGCTCGCCCTTGAGCCGCGCAATCTCGCGCGCCTTTTCTTCCATCTCACGCTCGACCAGCCGCGATAGCAGTATTCGCATCGCGATTTCGCGGTTCTGGTGCTGCGAGCGCTCGTTCTGGCAGCTGAACACCTTGCCCTCCGACCTGCTGGCGGGGATCCCGGCATTGCGTCAGCTGACCCTGAAAGGGAATTTTCCAGCACTGCCTGTCGACTTATTGGATTCTCTCTCACAGTTGCGTTCGTTGACGATTGAGGGGTGGGAGGTGGGAACAAGCCCCTACTCTCGATACCCGGATCCCTGGTCCTTTTCCTTGGACGAAATCCCAACTGCGCTGCTGCGGCCGGTGCCCCGGCTGGAAAAGCTCGTGTTGCGCGGCAACTTTCGGGAGCTGCCAACCACATTCCTGGCCGCTACGCCTCGTCTGCAACACCTGGAGTTGCGCGGTGGCTCTCTGCCGCCGGCGTCCCGCCTGCCCGGTCTGCTGGCCCACACCCCGGCATTGCGGCATCTGACGCTGGCGGGCTGGGATTTGCTGGAACTCCCTGCCATCCTGCTGCAGGGCGTGCCCCAGTTGCAGTCGCTGCACCTGCAACTGGAGGAACGCACTGCGAAGAGCGTTGCTCCCACTGGGATACGGGTGCCTCCCCGTCTGCTCGCCCCCACCCCCCAATTACGAGAGCTGATTCTGTTTTGGGAGGTGCTGGCGGAAGACGGTCTGCCGGCGGATCTGTTGACCCATGTCCCCCACTTGCGGTCCTTGCGGATGCCGTACCTGCCCTCGGCGGACTTCCTGCGGCCCGTGCCCGAACTGAAAGCGCTGCAGCTGGACACGGCGTATTTCCTGTCCCCTGCGGTTTTGGCCCATACGTTCCGGCTCCAGGTCCTGCACCTGAAGGACCTCAGGTACAGCGAGTATGCAGAGGTTGACCTTCTCCAGCCACTATCCGCTTTGACCACTCTGTCCCTGATTGTCCATAGGCGACCAGATCTGCTGGCGCACACTCCACATCTGACCTCCCTCAACTTGGAGCTCCGGGGCGATACGCTCCTGCCGGCGGACCTGCTGGCCCACTCTCCGCATCTCACGTCCCTGACCCTGAAGACTGACGACGATACGTCCCTGCCGGTGGACCTGCTGACCGACACGCCGCACTTAACTTCGTTGACTCTGAAAGCATCGGGACTTCAGACAATACCGGAAAACCTGCTGGCACCCACACCGCACTTGAATTCCCTGGCGATCCACTATGCTTCCCTGACGGAGTTGCCGCCAGCGTTGCTGGAGCCCGTGCCGCTTTTGCAGCACTTGGAGCTGAATCTGCGTGGGTTGCGGACTTCGCCTGCGGCGTGGCTGGAGCCCGGCTCTTTCCCACCCCGCCTGGAGCGGTTCAATCGAGGTTGGACGATTCGTTCGGCAGACATGTATCCCCATGCCCATACGCCCTATCCCTATCAGGCGCGGCGGCAGGTCCTGGGTTGGATCAACTCCTCGCAGTTCCGGCCCACGCCGCCTTCGGCTGACGAGGTGGCAGCCCTGCAGGACCTCCTGTTGCGGTACCCCTATCTGGATGCGCGGGAAGGTATCGTGCTGCGTTGAACGCACCGGGCCAGGGGAGATCCCGAGCTGCCGACGCGCCATTGGGTTCCCCTTCTCCCGGCTTCCTTGGTATCGCCCTGCCAGACAGACGGATTCTGGCAGAACAATCCGTTCAGCTGTTGTCCGCCTGGGCGGTAGTGGCGGGATTGTTGGCCATTCTTGCATCCCTCCCGCTAGGCCGCCGTCGGGAGCCGGCCCACGCTGGCTGACCTCGATTCATCCCAGGCCTGCCGGCCGTGCTGTGGCGTCATCGCCACAGACGGTCATGGATAGCCACCGAGACCTTCTTTACCGACAAGGCGAGTCGCCTTGTCGGCCCGTATATGGCGAACCGGGATATGGCTGCCTGAGATGGGAGTCCAGCAACGGTAGTGTTTCTCGTGGCAGCCAGCGCGGACAGGCAGCGTGTGACCACCCAAGGGGAGATGCCCCACCGGATTGCTGTCCAGCACCACCATTTTGGCATGGCGGACCTGTTGCGTTCCGCTGGGAAGAAACTTGAATGAGCCACTTTGGCTGCGGCACCAAGCTGGTCGGAGGAGCGCTGTGATGAAAATGGTTGTGCGCGGAGTGCTGTTAACGCAGGCTTGTTTGCTAATGCTGGGGATCCTGGCGCCGGAAACATTCGCTAATCAGCACCTGTTTGACGATTACGTGGATTGCCCGACAAAAACGCGCGGGGCCGCCCCGTCCGGTTTGATGGTCTACCGGACGGCGCAGCCTGGCCAACTGCTGGTGACCTGGAACCGGGTGGATGTCGACGCTTGGCGGCTCCATGGGGACACGGCCCGCATCGTGGTCGTGGTCGAAGGCGCGGCCGCGTCCCAAGTACAGTACACGCCGCTGTGGACTTCCCGCACGGTGTTCGAGGATGTGGTTGGACCAGGTTCCTGGTGGGCGTATGTTGCGGTGCTGAACGGGGACCATGTCATCAGCAGGATTGGGGTGCGGGAGTTTGGTCTTTCGGCGCTTGAGCTGGAATCCGATTGGGACCGGGTGCACCGGTTCCGGCGGCGTGGCCTGTGGGAACCGACAAGGAGTCAGGTCAAGGAGGCTATCCTGCCGGCCGAATCGGGGATGGTGCACATGGGGCCCTACGACGATCCTGAGCGGCATGCCCAAGGGTTGTTTCATCTGGTGCGGGAAGAGACGCGGGTGACCGCCACCTTCAGCAGCGCGGGCTCGGCGGTTACCTACGCGGCCGGGCCGGATTCGGAGCCATTGTTTACGGTACCCGTAGGCTTTCGTCCCCGGACCATGGTGACCCGTGATGTGGAAGGCTGGCCGGTGACGCCGGGCTCGGTGGCACCCACGGGCCAGATTCCGATTCGTTTTCGGGTCCAGATCGCGCCGAACGGGGACGTCGGCTATGTGGACGGGCCGGCCCTGGCGGGAGTGGAACGCCTAGCCTACATGCTGACGGTGCAATGGACGACAACGGATGTCATAGGCGACTATATTGCCGGAACCTACGGTCTTCAGCGGCGAGGGCGTACGGTGCACATGCGCCTGCGAAGCACCCGTTCATCGTTAGGCCCCGAGATTCTGTTCACCGTGCCGGAAGGGTTCCGGCCGGAGTCCCCAATAATGCTGGCGGCACCAGAGGTGTGGCTGGTGCCGGACACAGGACCACTGATCGCGATTGAAGCGCCGGAGCTGACATTCCAGCTTCGAATAACACCAGCGGGGACAGTACATCATGTGAGAAACGTATCCACGACAGGAGCGGACGATGACAAATTTGTGGCCTATGCGCTGGATGTTACGTGGAAAACCATCGAATCCCCGCTGCCAGAAACGGCGGCACCGGTGGCAACCCATTCTGGCCCTGGCGTTTGTGGCCGGCATCTGGTGGTACAGGGAGCATTGCTTGAGGCCTTGGGTCGGGGACACCGAGCGGGACCGGCTTGTGCCACAGTGACTTGGGCCGAGTTGGCCAGGGTGAACCACTTGGCGTTGACATTGGGTTTGGGGCATGCCCCGTTACAACGGAGGGACTTTGCCGGTTTGAGCGGCCTGACCAGCCTATCCCTGGAGACCCCGGATCTGATGGTGCGTTGGTGGCCGTCGGACCTGTTGGCGGAGGTGCCGACACTGGAGAACCTGCATCTGGACCTGCGAGACGGCAAGATAAGCTCCGACCTGTCCATCGAGTTGGACAAGGCCCTGATGCAGGCGCTGCCGCTACAGTCCGACATTGAAGTTCGGAACAGTAAAGGGAGGCATTACTGGCTGCCACCGGACCTGATCGGGAACCGCGTGCGGGAACTGCTGGGGCGCACACCCCGGTTGCGCCGGTTGACCTTGGAGGGCAATTTCCCGGAACTGCCCGCGGACTTGCTGGCTGCCACGCCCCACCTGCGCCGGTTGACGTTGAGGAATAGGGGATGGTTTCGGGGAGGCAGTCGTTTTTACCCCAATTCCTGGCGTGTAAATCCGGAGGGGCTGCTGGATCCCATACCGGGTCTGACACACTTGACGCTGCAGGGCAGATTCGTGGACCTGGTACCCGAATTTTTGGAACCTGTCCCTCATTTGCAGCACCTGGTCTTGCAGGGAGGCCAATTACCTCACTATGAAGTGTTGCAGGCAATGCTCGTTGCCACCCCCAACCTGCAGCATCTGTCGCTGGTGAGCGACAATTGGTTTCAACCACCTGCGGACTTGCTGGAGGCCGTACCCCGCCTGCGGTCGCTACGCATGGTCTTTGGGCACATCCACCCCAAGAATCAGTTTGACACCCGCATGCGGCTGCCCATCGGCTTTCTGGCACCGGTGCCCCGGCTGACCCGCTTGACCCTGTTTTGGGACTGGAGCATTGGAGATGATCTGCCCCGTGATCTACTGCATCACACGCCGGACTTGCTGGAACTGACGGTGTCCGCGTTGCACCCAACGGAAGATTTCCTGCAATTCGTGCCCCATCTGCGGGAACTCCGCGGTCCTGTTGTGCTAACCCCGGCGACCGTGGTGCCTCCGCCCCAGGTGCAGCCTCTGGCGATTCATGTTCCCGGGAGCTGGTCTGAAGAGTTGGTGGCCAAGCTGTCGCGGGTCACTGCTTTGGAGTTGCTGTTCGATTGCGGCTATGCAGCGCTGCCACAGGTGCTGCTGGGCCAACTGCCC
>JAPPAJ010000359.1 GCA_026705565.1 Caldilineaceae bacterium
GTTGTGTCGGTGCCCTGGTGGCGGGATGCCGTCCAGCTGGTGCTGGGACCTGCGGCTTGGAGCATCGTCCTGATGGTGTTGTCGCTGGTAATCCTGAACCTACGCCGCCAGTTCGCCTGGACCCAGGATCTCAACGAACTGTGTCATGCCGTACCCGACAGGCTGCGCAGGTTCCGTGGAGCGATGTCTACACTGCAGGCCGGGGCGCGTGGGACTGGGTGCGCGTGGAACTGGAAAACGGTGGTGTGTTGTGACGTGTGCCCGTGGCCGACCGCGAGCGGCTGATTCAAATCATGTGGGAACTCATGCGCCACCATTGCCGGACCTGCAGGGACTAGAGCCGTCCCCGGCCGATCCGGACACCGAGCAGGCCCTGGACGGTCGGATGCCTTGACGGGGGAGACCATGGGTTCCAAACGCTTGGCAATGTCAGGCCCCGCCGCCGGCCTTGCCAAGTGGACCGGTCGGCGGCTGGCGGAGGCCCTGGTGGCCGAGGAGGTGGTCGAGATCATTTCGGGGACGACCGTGCACACGACCCTCAAAAAACGCGCTGAAGCCCTGGCTGTGCAAGGCCTAAACATGCCGCGCGGGTCGGTAGAATGGGGAACACCCAACCTCTGCCCGCCATGAGGAAACATCCCATGCCCCTGGTGCCGCGCCACGCCGGCCCGACGGAAAGGCCTTTCGCCCGGAAGGTGCTGACACTGCTGCTGTGGCTGGGCCTGGGCTGGCTGTGGACTACCGACCCGGTCGCCGCCCAGGACCAGGCTCCTCCGTTCGCGGTCGAGGCCGCGGGTCCCTACCGCAACCTGGCGGAGAACCACAACGGCGCCTTCCACCTGAGACAGGAAGGGAACGCGGTATACGCGACCTTCCGGACCGATCGCTCCCCGGTACAGTTCCTGGCCCGGGACCAACCGGAGGTGCTGCTGACCGTGCCCGAGGGCTTCCGGCCCGCCGTGGACGTTACCTGGGAGGTCAGTGCCCGGCCCGTGCGGATGGACGGCACGCCCCGTTCCGATCAGCCCGCGCGCCGGGTGTTTCGGATGCGGGTGGACACCGCGGGCCAGGTGCGCTACGTGGACGATGCGGGTATGGAGGGGGCGGGGCATCTCGGGTACGACACGGCCCTGGCCTGGCCCCTGGCCGGCACCGAACCCCGGCTGTGCGACCGCCATCGGAACATCCGGGAGGACATTCTGGCGGCCGTGCAGGCGTTGGAAGACATCCCGGTGCCCTGCACAGAGGTGGACTGGACCCATCTGGCCCGCATCCGCACCCTGTCCCTGGAAACCTGGGAGGCGAATTTTGCGCAGCACGACCTGCTGGGCCTGACCAACCTGACCGCGTTGGAGGTGTTTGGTTGGCCCATCTATCCCGACGCTCTGCTGGCCCATACCCCCCGCCTGCAGACCCTGAAGATCGAGGAGAACACCCTGGAAAACCTGCCGGCCAATCTGTTCCGTTACACCCCGCGGCTGGCCCATCTGTCCCTGGGGTCCGGTCGGTTCCGCCGGGCCCTGAACCCGCCGGGCGACCTGCTGGTGCACACCCCCCATCTGGAATCCCTGCAGCTGGAGGGCAGGCATCCGGCGGAACTGGCCCGGCAACTACTGGCCCACACCCCGCGCCTGACCCGCCTGACCGTGACGCCCTCCACCCCCCTGCCGGAGACATTGCTGGCAACCGTGCCCCGGCTCACCCACCTGACGGTCGACGACGGCCTGGAACCCTGTGCGACACCGGAGCTGCTGGTGCCCGTACCGGACCTGCGGCACCTCGCGGTGCGCATGGCGGCGGAGGACGGGGAGCTGGCCTGCCTGGACCGCGCTCTGCGCCTCCACACGCCGGCCCTGGCCGAGCTGCATCTCGAACTCCGGAACCTGCCGGCCCTGGAGTCCGGGGTCCTGCCGCCCCTGCCCCGTCTGACCCGTCTGACCCTGGACGCGGACGGCCTGACCGACCTACCCGCGCAACTACTGGCCGAGGTCCCCGAACTGACCCACCTCGCGCTGCACGGCGGGACTCCGGGACTGCCAGCCGGCTTCCTGGCGCATACGCCCCGCCTGACTTCCCTGTCCCTGCGGGCGGAGCGCCTGAGACACATGCCGCCCGACCTGCTGGCACCCGTCCCGGAGCTGCGGCAGGTGCGGGTTGACACGGGGGATGCGACAGCCCTGCCGACCTGGTTTCTGGAGCGGGTGACGGAGCTGCGGATGGACACGGGACGTTCGGCTCTGCCCGCGGATTTCCTGGCCCACGCCCCAAGCCTGGTCGAACTCCGCCTGCATGTGCCTGGGTTGGAGTCCTTGCCGCCGACCTTTCTGGGCCATGCCCCCCGCCTGGAGACCTTTCGTCTGGATACCGGCTATGAAGCTCGCTCTTCCTCGCTGAGATCGTTGCCGGAGGGTTTTCTGACCCATGTCCCAAGCCTGGTCGAGCTCCGCCTGCGCGTGCCTGCACTGCAGGCCTTCCCGCCCTCCTTCCTGGGCCATGCTCCCCGCCTGGAGACACTGGAACTGGAAACCACGAAACGTCATCCTTCAATTTACCGGGACATCCTGCCTGTCACGTCCCTCCCCGCCAACTTCCTGATCCACGCCCCCCGCCTGCGGCATCTTGATCTGGAGCCGTTGGGGCGTGTCAAGGCTTTCCCGCCAGGATTCCTGTCCGGTTCCCCGCAACTCCGGTACCTGAACCTGGACGCCAACGAAACGATGGCCCTGCCGGCCGACTTCCTCAGCCAACATCCACACCTCGAGACGGTCCGGCTGCGGGCCAACTACATTTCGGCCCTGCCCCGGGGATTCCTGTCCCAATCCCCCCGCCTGACGGACCTGAAGCTGGATCTGCAGCGGGTGGAGGCATTGCCCGAGGGCTTTCTCGCGAACACGCCCCGCCTGTGGCACCTGGGGCTTGATGTGCACGGGGTCGCGGCCCTGCCGCCGGGCTTCCTGGCCGATGCCCCGCATCTGACCCGCCTGAACCTGCGCGCGCTCAACCTGACGGCCTGGCCCGCGGACTTCCTGGCCCATGCGCCCCGCCTCCAAACGCTGGGTTTGGCCATGCCCCTGCTCGAACCGACGCTGACGCCGGAGCACCGCCTGTGGGAGACCCTGCAGGCGACCAGCCTGCGCGTGAAGGTGATTCGGCCCGACCCCTTTTCGTTTGCCGATCCCGATGTCTGGTCGGAGTTCTGCACCTCGACCACCATCAGCAAACTCGGGGCCATTCTGGAGGTGAAGGAACGCGCACCGGACGACCACGGCCGCATGCTGTTGCGCGTATCGGGTTGGCAGGAACGCGAACTCTTTGCGTTCGAACTCTGGCTCTGTCCGGCCCTGATCGATTCCCGGTTTACGGCCCCGACCTTGGAGGTCTGTGCCGCCTACCGAAACCCGAACGAATGTACTCCAAGGCGGGAACGGTCGGAGGAGACCGACCCCGTTTCGTTCCGCGGTTGAGAGTCGACCCGGTGGCGGAACCTCCCACCGTCAATCCCGACGCAGGACGGATTCGGGAGCACCGTCGGCAACGAAGAGCACAGCCGGCCGGCGTACAAGCAGACAGTCCTTCATTGTCCTGGCGCAGTCGCCGAAAGTGCTTCCGACTTCAGCGTCGGGCCGGGGCCGGCACGGTGCGATCGCCCTGACGTGATACACGGTACCGTTCCGCCCAGTGGTCCGTTTGACGGATGCAGGGACCGTTGGCCGTCGGGATGCCCGAGCCAAAAAAGGAGAATTTGGCGGTTGCCGAGAGGAGGAATGCAAGCCCTGTCGGCGGATGGCTGCCCGCGGGTGTGGAATCCGCAGTCCCCGGTCACAGAGGATGCGCGCTGCCAAGAAGAGCGATGCCACCACGCTCGATGCAAGGCGCGGTGCATGTTTCCGCGATCTTGCGTCGGAACTTCTCGTTGCAGGCCAGTCTCACGGTATGGGTGTTCCCCTGCTTCGCGGACCCCGATCCCGTCCCGGGACCTGGCCTCGCCCTGCGGGTCGTCGGACTGGAATGCGATGGCCGCCCAACCCAGTCCGTCCACCTTCGAAGTTTTGCCCGTCGCACATCTCCCTGTTCGTGCCGTTGACCGTCACCGTCATCCCCATCCTTCCCTACCGTTCGGCATCCGTTGCGGAAGTCCCCGGAGCCGAGGACGAATCCGTTCCCGCGGCCACATCCCACAACAGGACGGTGCCGTCCATGCTGCCGCTGGCCAGGGTCGTACCGTCGGGGCTGAAGGCCACGCTGGTGACCCAATCCGCATGACCCCGCAGGGCCTGTCGGGGGACACCCGTGGCCACATCCCACAACAGGACGGTGCCGTCCATGCTGCCGCTGGCCAGGGTCGTACCGTCGGGGCTGAAGGCCACGCTGGTGACCCAATCCGCATGACCCCGCAGGGCCTGTCGGGGGACACCCGTGGCCACATCCCACAACAGGACGGTGCCGTCCATGCTGCCGCTGGCCAGGGTCGTACCGTCGGGGCTGAAGGCCATTTCATGGAAGATCCAACCCGTATGGCCCTGCAGGGCATGCCGATGGGTGCCCGTGGCCACGTCCCACAGGCGGATGGTGCGATCCCGACTGCCACTGGCGAGGGTCCGGCCGTCGGGACTGAAGGCCACGCTCCAGACCGTATCCGCATGGCCCTTCAGGGCGTGTTGGAGAGTGCCCGTGGCCACGTCCCACACGTGGACGGAGGCGTTCCGATTGCCGCCACTGGCGAGGGTCCGGCCGTCGGGACTGAAGGCCACGCTGTGGACTGGTTCCTCCCACCCGTGGCTCAAGGTGTGTCGAAGAGTGCCCGTGGCCACGTCCCACAGGCGGATGCCGGCCCCACTGCCGTCGGCCAGGGTTCGGCCATCGGGACTGAAGGCCACGCTGCGAATCCCACCCCAAGGGCCCCACTCGCTTCTCCACTCACTTTCCAGGGTGTGCCGGGGGCGGCCCGTGGCCGCATCCCACAGGCGGATGGTGTGATCCCCACTGTTACTGGCGAGGGTCCGGCCGTCGGGACTGAAGGC
>JAPPAJ010000341.1 GCA_026705565.1 Caldilineaceae bacterium
AAGGACCCGTGAACAAGGTATGCCGACTGCGTAGTCAGGTATATAAGTCCCAGACTTTGATGCCTAGGATTGTCCTGTTATGCGAGGATTCCGCACTTGAAATGGTGGTTGGCAGTCTGGTCGAGCAGATGACAGAGGAACAATCAAGGTGGAGGTTATCAGACGCAGTGTTGGGGGCGGCCACGGAGCAGTAGTGGGGGAGTTTCGGAAGTTCGTGAAAGATGTGCGTGAATTGTCTTCGGGTCTGCCCGACCTAGTGATTGTCGCTACGGATGTGAATTGCCAGGGACGGGTGACCCGCGTTAAGGAGCTTGAGGCAATCGGCCCATTCCAGTTTCCGGTGGCATTCGCATTACCTGATCCTCATGTCGAACGATGGCTCTTGTTGGACGGCTCTGCGTTCAGGGAAGTTGTGGGCAAAGGATGTGATGCTCCAGATCACAAGTGTGAACGTGGTCGGTACAAGCAGTTCCTTGATGAAGCAGTGCGGCAGGCAGGGATAGAGCCAATCCTGGGGGGCTTGGAGTTTGCACCGGACATTGTTCGGAAGATGGATCTGCTCAGGGCTGGGAGGAATGACGCTGCGTTGAAGCTGTTCATAGACGAGTTGAGACGCTACCTGCGCGATTGGCAACATTGAACGAGGTGTTTGTTCACGAACACTGCAGGCAGGCATCTGTCTGTGGGCGAAAGTCTGTGCGCCTGAGCCGGGGTTCTGCCCGGTAGGAGCATCCGGAACCTGTCCCGCTTGCGTCCATCCGAGAAGCTGTCCGCGGCCGTCGTTGGTTCCGGTCCCAACGGGCTGTCGGCGGCCATTGTCCTGCGTGCAGCCGGCGTTGACGTCACCGTCTTCGAAGCTCGAAGGACGCTGGGCGGCGGTGCCCGTTCCGAGATAGGCCCCCTGGCCGGATTCCGTCGCGACGTCTGCAGCAGCGTCTACCCGTTGGGGGCGGCCTCGCCGGTCTTCAGAGCCATGGATCTGGGTCGGTTCGGTCTGGAGTGGGTGGCTCCGCCCATTCCCTTTGCCCATCCCTTGGACGACGGGTCGGCGGTGGTCCCTGATGCCGAGCAAGATTCCCCGGATGGCGTGGGGGAGGACGCGGCCGCCTGGCAGGCTGCCGTTGGCACCGTGTCCAACCACTGGGAGTGCATCGCCGAAAACCTGCTGGGTCCTCTGCGTGTACCCAGGCCGGATGCCCGGGTGTTGCGGTTTGGGCTGCGCGCGCTCCGTTCCAGCCACGGGCTGTGCCGAAACCTGTTTCGAACCGACCGAACGCGTGCCCTATTCTCGGGTGTGGCGGCCCACACCGCGGTCCCACTGCACCGGCCGGTTACGGCTGCGGCCGGTCTGGTCCTGGCCGGTCTGGCGGATGTGACCGGGTGGCCGTTTGCCCGCGGCGGTGCAGATGCGATCACCAATGCATTGGTATCCCTGGCTTCCGGCATGGGAGCAAAAATCCGCACGAATTCGCCTATTGAGCACGAAGCACAGTTGGAACCGTATGACATACGCATGCTGGATACCGGCCCCCGACAGGTTGCGAAGCTGGCCGGTAAGGGACTGCCTGCGGCACTGGCGAGGAAGCTTGCGGTGTTTCGGTACGGTCCCGGGGTGTGCAAGGTGGACTACGCGTTGAGCGCACCAGTGCCCTGGTGCGCCGCTCCTGCCAGGCAGGCAGGTACGCTGCACCTTGGCGGCACGGACCGGGAAATCTCCGCTGCTATCGATCAGGTCTGGTCGGGGAAGCCCGCGGCAGCGCCATATGTGCTGGTGGCTCAGCCCTCCGTGGCAGATGCCTCACGGGCACCGGCCGGCAACCATTCTCTTTGGGCCTACTGTCATGTACCCCCGGGTTGGCACGGGGACGCGAGTCCGGCCATCGAACGCCAGATTGAGAGATTTGCCCCCGGCTTCCAGGACACGGTCCTGGCACGCCGGGTCACACTCGCCAGCGAGTGGGAGGTCTACAACCCCAACTGGATTGGGGGAGACATTAACGGCGGCGTGCAGGATCTGGGTCAGCTGTGGCGCAGGCCGGCCGGTTGGCTGGATCCCTACTGTCTCCGGGCTCCAGACCTGTACCTGTGCTCGTCCTCCACACCCCCCGGCGGTGGTGTCCACGGTCTTTGCGGTTGGCATGCCGCACGGTCCGCGCTCCGTCGCAACTGCGGTTTGGACTTCACCCTTGCGGATTTGCGGTCCGCCTGCGCCGACACAGGGCCCTTGGAAGACACCCCCTCAAGCAGGAACATAGACTGGACACCGTAGGGATACTTGCGACCGGAACCATCGTTCCACTGTTCTGCCTGATGGTTCCGGCTCCATGGAGGAGCCGGGACGGCGGACTCCTCCAAGTTGGATTCGGATTGGATCCACCACACCTTGAGCCTGGCGATTCCCTCTCTGACAGCGGTGCCTGTGCATCAGGGAAGCCGGACACTCCCAACCACGTCTGCCTGAGTTGAATTAGGGGGATCAATGCACGGATAATAGAACCATGATCACAACGGGCAAGGCCGGTGCCTGTCGTTTCCCAAAAGGCATCAGAATGCCCGGACGGATCGCCTCCCCTTCCGTAGCCAAGTCTCCGCATTCGGGTGCCGGATCAGTCCCCGGTCCGTTGCGGTTGGGCGCTGCGGCTCACTCCGCCTGAACTCAGCTTCACCGCCATGGTCACAGCACGCCTGCGCTTCTGGGAGGGGGTGAGCCCGAACGCCTTGAGGCTCATGGTCACCACCATGATCCTCTCGATCCTCATGATGGGCATTGCCGCCGTGACGCGCACATTGTTCATCCTGCGCTTGGATTTGGGCACGGAGTTCTTTGGCGTCTACAACGCATTCGCGGCCTTCGGCTACACGGGCATGGCCATACCTGCCGGCTTGCTGGGGCGCCGCTTTGGCCTGAAGCCCACGATGGTGTTCGGCGTTGTCACCTTCCTCGTGGGCTATCTGCTCGGACCGCTGGTGGAATACACCCCGCACACACTGTGGGTTCCCTGGTCACTGGCCGCCCAGTTCATTTCGGCGGCGGGATACTCGATCCTGTCCGTCAATGCCTCGCCGGCCATCATGGCCACCACGCGGCCGGACAACCGTTCCAAGACCTACAGCCTGTTGAGCACCACCCGCAACCTGGGTGTGTTTGTGGGCCTGGTGGCCGGCGGTATGCTGCCCACCCGCATCGCAGCCTTGATGAATTGGTCCCTGGACACTACCGATCCGTACAGGGTTGCCCTGCTGGGGTCCGGGTTGCTGGCCGTGTCCGCGCTGTTCGTTGTACTGCGCTACCAGGAAGGGGATGCTTCCATCACTGCCAAGGAACCGGTGGCCCGGGAAGGCCTGTTCCCGGCACTGTCCCTGGGCTTGGTGCTGGTCTACATCGTGCTGAGCCAGAGCGCAATTGCGGTCTGCCATTCCTTCTGCAACGCCTATATGGACACAGAACTGCACCTGAGCGCCGACTTTATCGGTTGGCTGAGCGCGCTCGGCCAGGTGTTTGCGGTGTTCATTCCCTTTGCCGTGCCCAGGCTGCGCAATCGGATGGACAACAGTTCGGTTCTGATCTTGGCCTCACTGGTATCTGCGCTGCTGGTGGCGCCGATCATCGCGGGCGAGTCCTGGGTTCTGGCGGGTATCACCCGCATGGGTGTCATGTCGATGTCGGCGATCTGGATGCCGGTCATCCAGATGTACCAAATGGAGATGGTGCAGGCGGAGTACCGCCCGATCGCGTTTGCCCTGGTGTCCGTGGCCCTGGGGGCCAATTTCGGCCTGATCAGCCTCTTTGGGGGCTACATCATTGAAGCCTGGGGCTACCCTTCCCTCTTCCTCATTGGGGCCGTGGCTGCCGTGGCTGGCTCCGTGTTCCTGCTGGCCATCCGCGCGCGGCCGGCCATGCAGCCGCGGTTTGCCAACTGAAGGGAGTCGCCCACTGCCGGCCGGAAGGCCCGGCAATCTAGAATGGAAACTTCCACACCTGCCCTCAGCGGCCGGCCCATTGCAAGGAGAAGTTCGATGAGTGAACTGAAGGACAAGATCTGCATCATCACCGGTGCCGGCACCGGCATCGGCAAGGGCATCGCCCGTCGCTTCGCCAAGGCCGGGGCCACCCTTGTTCTGGCGTCGCGCAAGGTTGCCAACCTGGACGAGACCGCCGAGGAGTGCCGCGGCATCGGCGTCGAGGTCATGGTTCACCAGACCGATGTGACCTCGGAAGACAGCGTTCTATCCCTGTTCGCGGCGGCCGAACAGGCCTACGGGCGCGTGGACATCCTGATCAACAACTCCGGTGTCTTCGACAACGGCCCGTTCCACGAACTGTCCCTGGCCACCTGGCAGAAGGTGGTCGACGTCAACCTGACCGGTCCGTTCCTGTGTGCCCGGTCCGCCTTCCGCAGCATGCTGAAGACCGGGGGCGGCCGCATTGTCAACGTGGCAAGCATCTCGGCCCAGATGTGCCGTCCCAACGCTTCTCCCTACAACTCCACCAAGCACGCCCTGACCGGCCTGACCAAGTCGATCGCCCTGGAGGGCCGGGATCACGATATCGTCTGCAGCGTGCTCCATCCCGGCAACATCCTGACCGAGCGCCGGGCCGCCAGCGACACTCCGACCGACCAGGAGCCCATGATGACCGTGGACGAACTGGCGGAGACGGCCTTGGTCATGGTGATGCTGCCGCTCCATGTCAATGTCCTGGAGACCATCGTCCTGCCCACCACCCAGGCCTATCTGGGTCGCGGCTGATCCCTCCGAAGACGCACGCGCCTCCAACCCCCGGAAAGTTCGAAGGCAAAACCCTTTCATTGATGCCGGCCCGGCCGCGTGATCGTGGTCCTGACCAAACGAAGGTACAAGATGCCGCTGTACGTATCGGCCTATGACACCGAAGCGGTGTATCCCTGGTGGGAGCGAGACTTCTGCGGGTTCGACTACACCCCGAGTCGGATCCGGGAGTTTCTGGCGACGTCTTCGCGACCGCCATACAGATGAAGAAGTCCCGGCCGGGTGTAGCGAT
>JAPPAJ010000354.1 GCA_026705565.1 Caldilineaceae bacterium
GGCGCAGGCGCACCGTGCGGTGGACGGTGTCCGGGGCCTGCGTTGTAGAATCGGGACTGTTGGGCATGGAAGTTACCGTTCCGTGTCCGGCGGGGAGTCCGGTGCCAGCCGGACTCTCGCATTTATGAACGCCATTATGCCACGGAACCCATTGTCAAGTCAGGAATATTATTCCCGATTATATCCGGGCAGTCCGACCGGGAGGTCGATGCCCAATTGCAGGATGTCCGGGAGCGGATGGGTGACGCGCCGCGGCGAATCGCGCGCCCCGGGGCGCGCGTGGGTCAGAACAAGTGCGAATTTCGGAGTTCGGGTGCAGGTCCCGGACCGTTGACGAGTATGTCCTGGACTGATGGACCACGGGCAAGGCGATGCGACACTTCCCCGACGTCGGCCTCGTTGCAGAGCACGTGGAGGTTCGGACCCGCGTCCACGGTGAAGTAGACCTCCAGCCCCTCCTCTAGCCGCCAGTCCCGAATTTGCCGCATCAATGCAACGGACTGTGCGCTCAAGAACAACAGGGGAGGTTCCGACGAAACCATGACCGCGTGCATCAGCATGGCATCGCGTTCGCTGATTGCACCCAGGGTCTTGAGGTCGCGTGCGTGGATCGCCGACCGCGCCGCATTCAGATGCGACTGTACCTGGCGTACGCGTTCCTTCTGGAGGGGACTGGTGGCAGCCAGTCGGTGGCCGTCATGGCTGCTCACCGATTTGGGCCCGGCATCAAGCACGGCCACAACGTCGTACAGTGGCCAATGGTCCGGACCGGCCACCTGACATGCAACGCTCGTGGAGTCGTCGCCGCCCGCGGACCACTCCACAAACCCTCCCTGGAAACTGCGGCAGGCGGAGCCACTGGCCCGTCGTGCCAACCGCGCCTGGTGCAGTCGGTCCGGGACATCGTGCCGGCCGCCGGCGGCCAGTGCCTTGCAGGCTGCTACGGTCAAGGCGCAAAACCCACTGGCCGAGGAGGCAATGCCCGCGCTGGCAGGGAAGCTGTTGCGGCTTTCCACCCGCGCAGGCCAATTGACGCCCATGGCGGTGCGAATCCGATCCAGGTGGCTAACGGTGCGCCGATAGACGGATCCCGACTGTTCCTTGCCGTCGATGACCACGATGTCGGCCTCCCGAGTGGGAGTCCCATCCGTCCATGCCACGGTGGTGGTGGCATGCGCATGGCTCAGGGTCATGCTGAGGGACCCGTTGGCCGGCAGGTTCAGGTTTGCATCAACCACGCCCCAGTACTTGACGAAGGCAATGTTGGCGTACGCGCGGCAGGTAGCCTTGCATCGGTACAAGTTCGGCCTCGGGGTTGCAACAATGTTGGCCGAACGTCAGGCCGAGCCGCCCGGTGCAGGGAGCGGCATCAGGTTCAGCCGCCAAACCGAATGGCGGGCATGCCCTTGATGCCCGGCCGGCAGGAAAACAGATTTCCGCTCATGGGGGCGGCCGCCAGTTCGTCGTTGGACATCTGCTGGGCTGCACTCGTGATGTACAGCGTGCCCAGGTCGTCGTCCCCGAAGGCGCAGGCCGTAATGTTGCGTGCGGGCAGGTCGATGGTGTCGAGGATCGCTCCCGATTGGGCATGAACCCGACAAACCTTGCCGCCTCCGTAGAAGGCCACCCAAAGATGTCCTTCCTCGTCGATGGTCATGCCGTCCGGCAACCCGAAGTCCGGCTCGACCTCCAAGAGGGTTTGTTCACCGGAAATGTCGCCGGACTCCGGGTCGAAGTTCCAGGTTCGAACCTTGTAGGACATGGAGTCTATGTAGTACATCGTGGACTGATCGGCACTCCAGACGATGCCGTTGGATATGCCGATGCCGCCCAGAATCTTGGTGACGTTGAAGTCCGTGTCGATGCGATAGAGGCTTCCCTGATCGGTGGGATTGTCGTAGGCCATCGTCCCTGCCCACAGCCTGCCCGCGGGATCGCATTTGCCGTCGTTGAATCGATTGCCCGGCAGGTTGGCCTCCGGGTCGTTGTGGACGGTTATCCGGCCGGTCTCGAGTTCGAGTGCACCGATGCCGTCCCAGAGGGCCAGGAGCACATGGGTTTCGGTCCATGGCACCACGGTACCTACATGGCGGCCCGTGTCCCAGGTTCGGTTGCTGCCGTTCGCGGGGTCAAACGCGTACAACTCGCTGGACAGGACGTCAATCCACCACAGCACCCTCTTATCCGAGTCCCAGATCGGGCCTTCCCCAACCAGTGCATTGAGGCCCACGCGTACTTCCGGAACGATGCTCATCCTGATCGGGCTCCATCGGCTACAGCCGCAAACAGCCAATTGGCCGGTCCATCGCAACGGCTCGGCAACGGCAAACGGGATCGAAATTGGTCACGTATTATATGGGTGTATGCGGTTCAGTCGTCCCTGTTGCCCAAGAACGGCACTCGGACGGGACCTGCCGCATCCCCTGCCCCTTTGCCAACAGGTGTCCGTCGTGTCCAGCCCACCCAATGTCCTGTTGATTTGCACCGACCACTGGCCTGCCCGGTTGATGGGCGAGGCCGGACACCCGGTGGCCAGGACTCCGACATTGGATACCCTGGCGCGCAATGGGGTCCGGTTCACCAATGCCTACAGTGAATGTCCGGTTTGCATACCGGCGCGCCGCACGCTGATGACGGGCATGTCCACCCGCGCCCACGGCGACCGCGAGTTCAAGGTGTTGGAACCAATGCCGGCCTTCCCGACCCTGGCCCAAACCTTCCGCGACAACGGCTACCAGGCCCAGGCCGTGGGCAAGCTCCATGTGTACCCGCAGCGGGATCGGATCGGCTTCGACGATGTGATGCTGGTGGAGGAGGGCCGTCCCATATTGGGCGCGGTCGACGACTACGACCTCTGGCTGGCGGATCAGGGACAGGCCGGCCTGGGCTACGCCCACGGCATGAGCAACAACGAGTACACCTTCAGACCGTGGCACCTGCCCGAATCCCACCACACCACGAACTGGATTACCCGGACGATGTGCCGGCAGATCAAGCGGCGCGATCCAACCAGGCCGGCCTTCTGGTATCTGTCCTACGTGCATCCCCATCCGCCGTTGGTGCCCCTCCAGGCATATCTGGATCTGTACCGGGACCTGGACATGGACGATGCGTGCACGGGGGACTGGAGCGGCGATCCAGACAGCCTGCCCTACCTCCTGAGGGTGATCCGATCCAAGTGGCAGCACATGCCTCCGGGTGAGATTGCACGTATCCGCAGGGCGTTTTATGCCCTGTGCACGCACATCGACCACCAGATGCGCCTTGTGGTCGGCACTCTGCGCGAAGAACGTTTGCTGGACAACACGATCATCATGTTCACCTCCGACCACGGCGATATGCTGGGCGACCATGGCTTGTGGGCCAAGCGCGTGTACTACGAAGCCTCGGCGAATGTGCCCATGCTGGTTCAGGGCACGCGCGAACAGGCCGCCGCAACCGCCGGCACGGTGTCCGACCGGTTGGTGGGTTGGCAGGATGTCATGCCGACGCTGCTGGACATGGCCGGATTGGAGGTCCCCGACCACGTGGAAGGCCGGTCCATGTTCGGTTCCGAATGCCGCAGCCATCTGTACGGCGAATGTGGCGAGGGACCCAAATCGAGCCGCATGATCCGACAGGGTTCGCTGAAGCTGATCTACTACCCTTGGGGCCACCGGCGCCAGTTGTTCGATGTGGATGCCGATCCTGCCGAGCAACGGGACTTGGCTTCTCTCTCTGCCCATGCCGACGACCTGGAACAGTTGACGAAGCTCCTTGTCGCCGGGCTGTACGGACCGGATCTCGATTGGGTGGTGGACGGGGAACTCGTGGGCATGCCCGATCCGGATTTCGCGGCCGCTCCCAACAGGGATCTGTCCGGGCAGCGGGGCATTCATTGGCCGTTGCCGCCGCGCGATGCGAGCGGCGACCGCATTGGCATGCCGTAGCATGCTTGACGGTCCTCAATGCAATCTTCCGACGGACTGATCCGGGAACCTGGACGCGATGGCACGGTTGCTCGGTTGGCCTGCTGAACTCAAGTAGTTGGGCACAGCCGGAATCCCCGAGTTTGGCAGCCGGCGCGCGGGTGAACGCGTATGTGGTCCAAATCTGATTGGTGGTTTGCTTCGGCATGGTATTCGGCGGCTTTGGATCGGGTGGCCTTCACTTCAAACATGCCGCGAACCGGATTCATCCAGGATGGAACCTCGCATCATCGGTACCCGGCGATACAGAGGTGATTGACCGCCGCGGCACCCGATCCACAGCTTCTACAAGGGAGTGAAATTGCCCATGAAAATCACGTCCATTGACACGTTTCTGATGCATGCCGGTGTTCCGGAAAGCGGCGGATGGAGTGCCCGCAACTGGCTGTTTGTCCGGGTTCATACCGACGAAGGCCTCTACGGTGTCGGTGAGAGCAGTGGTTGGCCCCGGGTAGTGGAAACGGCCATCCGGGACCTGACTCCGCTGGTCGTGGGCCAAGATCCGTTCCACATCGAGTCCATCGTCCAGCAGCTGCAGGTGGCGATGATGGGACACGGCATGACCGGGGTGGTGGGTGCCGGTGCCATCACGGGGATTGAGATGGCGTTGTGGGATGTCAAGGGCAAGGCGCTGGGCACACCGGTTTGGAACCTTCTCGGCGGGAAGGTGCATGACACATTGCGCCTCTACACCCATGCCCATACCCCGGACCAGTGTCTGCGCTACATGGAAAGGGGATTTGACGCATTCAAGACGGGCGGAGTCACCGAACCTCTGGGGAAAATCCGAACATTGCGCGACGAACTCCCGGATGAAATCGACCTGATGGCGGACGTGCATGGACCGCCCTGGTTGACGGTGCCGGATGCCATTCGACTGGGCAAGGCACTGGAGGAGTTCGACCTCCTGTTCTATGAGGATCCGGTGGCGCCGGATATCCCCGGTGCCATCGCGGAAGTGGCAAGGAATGTGAATCTGCCCATCGCGGCGGGCGAGAGGCATGCCTGGACCTGGGG
>JAPPAJ010000100.1 GCA_026705565.1 Caldilineaceae bacterium
CCTGTCGGCGGCACGGAACCATGGCGGTGCTGCTCCCCCTGTGCGGAAACCGACTCCCAACCGCGGATTCGTGGGCGCACATGTCAGTTTGGGGAGCTGCCCGGGGTGTTGGAGACATGCCGATCATCCAGAAACCGCCGAACTGTCCGTACCACCTCCTGTTTCGTCAGCGGCGAGGTTTCGATCACAAGGTCCGCGTGCGCCAAGGCATGGCCCAGCCTTTCCAACTCCTCCCGATGGCCGGCTTCGGTATACCGCCCCCACGGGCGTCTGGACAACTGGGTTCCCAGGTCCGCATGCAGAAATATCAGAATGTCGGGAGGGTGAAGCCTTTGCCACATGTCTTTGACATAACTGTGTTCCTGGCTGGTGCATCGGGCGTGCATGCCCAACTGCTCGAGGGTCGCCACCAAGGTGGACTTCCCGGCCGCGCTGACCCCCACAACCTTGATGAGCGGGTGCTGCATGCCAACTCCAGTCCGTCCGGCTTCGGCCGGGTTGGACCCTATCCCAAGGGAAAACTGACCGTCATGTGCCGCGCGTCGTCCCGTTGGCTACGGTCCCGGACCTTCACGACCAGCACTGTCAGGTCGTCCCGCGCGCGGCCTTCCTCAAGGACCAGGGCGGTGTCGAGCAGAAGCCGGGCGAGACGGTCTGCCGGCAGGCTGCCGTCGGGGTCCGCTTCACAGACCAGGGCCGGCAGATTCATGCGGTCCTGCGGATGGCGGCCGGCTTCCCACACCCCGTCCGAGGCCGCCACCACCATGCTGCCGGCTTCGATTGGCAGCTCGGTGATGTCCGGCCGCGTGTTGCGGTGAATGCCAATGGCCTGACTGTGGGCCTGCAGCAGGCCCTGGCTGTGGTTGGTCCGGAACCAGGCCGGGCAGTGGCAGTTGCGCGAGACGACAAGCGTCCAAGAGTCCATGTCGATGCTGACGATTTGCAATTCGGCGCTCACCTGGCCCCGTCGATACGTGCGCAGGTAGTCGTGTGCCGCCCGCGCCGTGGCTCCGTCGCGCACGCCTTCGGCCAACAGCGAGATGGCCTTGCGCACCACGAGGTTGCTAATGTTCTTGGCACTGCGGCCGCTGCGCTGACCGTCGGCCAGGACTGCGCTCAAACCGCCGTGCGGTCTTTCGACCACCTCGACCGTGTCCCCGCTTTCGCGCGTGGCGTACTTCGGGACTTTGGACACTGCGAGCTGGACGACGGGAGCTGGGGCCACAGCGGGGAACCGGTTCAGGGAAGGACGTTGGAATCGCTTTCCACGCCGGGTGGGGACGGCTCCATGGCCACCGGACGATTTCGGAAAATGTCCTGCGACATGAATTGTGCCGGGTTGCAAAAACCGCCCCAACCGTCGGGCCTGCGATACGGCAGAATCCGTACTCCGAAGTGCAGGTGGGGTCCCGTGCTGGCACCCGTGTTGCCCGAAAGACCCAGGGTGGCGCCGCGTCCGACGGTCTGGCCCACACTGACCGAGAACTCGCTCATGTGCGCGTACACCGATTCCCCCCAGTCGTGTTCCATGAGCACGAACTTGCCGAAGCCGCCCACGCCGAAATCGGTGCGGGTGATCCTGCCGGCGTCGGTCGCAAGCAACGGTGTGCCCACCGGCAACGCGAAGTCAAGGCCGTTGTGGCCCCGCAGGGGAACCCCGCCGTAGGTGAAGCGGCCGTAGAACTGCGGATTGGTGCCCCAGCCCTGGGACATCGGGAAACGGCCCGGGAACGGAGTGGCCATGTCGATGTGGTCGGCCAGGAAGTCGTAGGCCAGCAGGCGCAGGCCGCTCTGCGAACCTTCGGCGACCCAGCCCGACGGCTGGTTCGAGGGCGGGATCACCATGTCCGTCCACCACCAGCGGAGATTGTCCCTGATCTCCGGCCCGCCATTGACGAGCAAGGTGCTGCGGGACGGCGCACGCCCGATGATGTCCGAATCCGGCTTGCCTACCTGTCCGGGAGTCCTGCGGATGCGCAGGACATCCGATTGGATGTTCATGACGCGGTCACCGTTGGCGAAGGTTCGGCGTTCCCGGGCGCTGGGTGCGCGGCGCGGGACGGGAGGACTGACGGCGGGCAGCGGGTTGGTTCCCATCTGCGGCGTGCCGTCCGGTGCATTCTGGGCCACCCATCCCCACATCCGGTCCTGTTCATCCGTAGCCACGGCCAGCAGCCACCATGTGACTCCGCCCACCCCCTGTGGATGGCCCAGGACCGTGCACAGCGTGTTGCGCGGGACTTCACCAAGAACATCGTAACCTGCATCCTCGTCCAGACCCGGCGTGCGCCGCATCGGGCTTGCGGCAATCACCCAGATGCTGTCGCCCGGCTGGAGCGCCTGCCTGTCCCGTCCGGGCAGGTTCGGTGCGGAGTCCTGAAGGAGGTCGTAGCCGGTCGACGTCATGTCCGCGACCCATCCCCGCAGTACGGGCTCAACCGCGGCGGGTGTGGCCACCTGCCACCACACCAGCCTGTCTTCCATCCGCGGACCACCTTCCACGGTCAGTGACATGCCGGGGGCCAGTTGCACAACGATGTCGTCGACTGCTTGGTTGGAGATTCCGGGCAAACGACGCATGAGCGCATTGCGCCATACCCAGACGGTGTCGCCAACTGCAAACCTGGGCTCGGGAATGGACGGGGTCCCAGGTACGGCAATGATTTGCAGATTGCGCTTGTTGCGGTCGGTTTCCTCTCGAAGCCACCCTGTCGAATCGCTGCCTTCCGGCCAGGCCGCGCGCACGCGCCACCAGATACTGTCCTCTACGTACATGGGCCCTTCCTGCACGAGGCCCGGAGTCCCAACGGGGACGGTGCCCAACAGGTCGTCCGCTTCCTTGGCCCGCGTGCCCGGGGTACGCCGCAGTTCGGTGGGGCGCTGGACAAGGAAGTAGGTGCCCGGTGCCATGGCGTCCGTGTCCGGGATTGGCACCGGGTCGAAGGGGGCCGCCAGGTCCGGGGCACCGGACACCCTGGCGATGAACGGCTGTGCATCCACGCCGGCTTGCGCCAGCCAGCCGTCAACCTGGGTGCGGTCGGACATCGTGACCGTGACGCGCCACCAGATCAACCGGTCCACCTGTTCGGGGCCGTCGACAATCAGGCACTGCTGTCCCGCCGGAAGCTTCGTCACGATGGCGTCCGGGGGCGAACCCACGAATCCGGGCACGACCCGCAGGTTGATGTCGCCGATGGTTCTTACCACGCTGCCGGGGGACAGGCTGGCGGAGGCATCGGGCTGTTCCGGGTTGAGCAGGGGAGCCTTTTGCGGATCCCAGGCATAGTGTTGGTTGAGGGCCGCGGCGGTGTCCGCCAAGGCAGCCTCGGATGCCGACAGTTGCCAGCGCCCGCCAGGGCTGGCCGCCCACCGGAACAGGGCGGCACAACGGACTTGCTGGTGTCCCGGGCCTTCGTTCCACCCGTTGATCTCCCGGTAGACCGCCTGCACCCATCCGTTTTGCCGGGGGCTCCAGGACTGGAATTGGTCCGCCTCCACGATGTATACGGGCAATTGGCGCATATGGTACGGAATGCCGCGCATGAAGTCGCGGTAGGCCCTGAAACCACTGCGGCGGCGCGGCGAGCGGTCGGGAATCCAGGCATCGGCGGTAACGTCGGCGGGATCGTCCGTGACCGTGAAGGCATGCAGCGCGATGCCGTCGCAACCCTGGGGCCCCAACCGGTTCAGGATGTCGCTGAAATAGGTGATCCAGTCCCCGTTCTCGTTGCCCGCATAGCGGGTGTGGGTATTCCATGGGGTGACTGCCCCCGTAATGACGAGTGCATCCGGGTCGGCCTGGTGGATGGCCTCCCGGCACTGCCTGAAGCAGGCGACGTAGCGGTCCGGGTCCACGGCTTCGCCGACGGTGGCCAGGCTGGTCGCGGTTCCGTCGGGATGAAGCGCGTCAAAGCGCTCGGGCAGGGCCCGCAGCACGGCCTGCACCTGTGCCGGGTCCTTCACGTCCTTGAGCAGGGATATCCGGGCGCGTGCGTCGGCGCCCGGGCGCGCGGCCCAATTGTTGAACTCGTTCCCAATCACCCAGTGCCGGCAGCCACGGGAAACCTTGACAAAACGGCCGCATCGCCGGGCGAATTTCAAGTGGTTGTCGACAGCCGGAAGCGTGCCGTCCGGATTGAAACCCAATTGCAGTTTGACAATGACCCCGTAACCGCGTTCCGACCAGGCACTGTAGTCCACACCGGAACGGTCGGCGTCGTCCATGCCGATGAATTCGTTGAACACCACCCAGCCGTGTATGTCGGCCTCTTCGAAGAGATGCTCGCCGCCCGCATCGTGCAGACCGTAGATGTGTAGCGGTTCGTTGGGTACGGGAGGCATGGCGATGGCGTGCAGCACGAGTGATCCGGTCGGACAGAGGCGGGGACCGATGTTGGCGAATGTTTAGCGTTAGTTGGCGGCAACGGGGTCGTTCCTGCGGCGCTCGGCGAGTTCGGCCAGCAGGGCGCGATGGCGATCGCGCGTGATCGGATATTTGCGAATGACGAAGATGCCCACCGCCACCAACAATGTCGGCAGCACGCCGGACAGGAGCCGCAGGGCTGTCACCACCGACTGGGGCTGCTCGATGCCGGTGCCGTAGGTGGCCTCAATGAAGCCGGCTTGCGCCAGGATGAGATTGGCGACGAACACCGCCACGGCACCGCCCAACTTGCGGAAAAAGACCATGTACGCCGTGAACAACCCTTCGCTTCGGTTGCCGGTTTGCAGTTCGTCGTACTCAAGCACGTCGGGCAGCATGGCCCACGGAATGGTGATGCCCGCTGCGTATGTGAATCCCAGCCAGACGCAAAAATAGAGAAACGTGTCGGCGGCTCCCTGCGGATACAGGGCGTATGCCGGCAGCGTTGCAATCCAAAGGAAGCCGCAGATTATGTATGCCCTGAGTTTGCCCAGTTTCCTGACCAGCAGGTTGACCAGGGGCAGGGCCAGCAGGGATGAAC
>JAPPAJ010000382.1 GCA_026705565.1 Caldilineaceae bacterium
ATGAATCAGATACATCCCGCTGGCGATGGGAAGATTCTGCTCCGTCGTCAAATTCCATGGAATCGTCGCCACACCCGGCGATTGCTTAGTGATCGACTCCACGATGTCCCGCTGTCCCCGGTTCAACGGGGTGCCCCGCTCCGCGGCAGCGTCCAGCAGTGCTTCCACATCGAAGTCGCGGCCGCACAAGGGTGAAAGCTCCGGTCGCCCGATGCGCTTCCGCAGCCGGTCGGCCAGATCCTTTTCGCTGTGATAGTTCCAGGGTGGATACACCTGCCGGCCGCCGCTCCCGGCTTGGGCCAACGAATCGCGTCCTTGTGTCTCGTCCTCGTTGCGGACCGGCTCCTCGGGCAGGACAGTCCAATCGGTTTGGGGTTGCCAGCGCGCATGGCCGGGCGCTTCGGTAACGATGAGGTCCTCGTCCCGGATTAGCAGGTCCAGCTGGGCCTGCACCTCGTCCCGCGTGGCCGGTGGCCCCACCTGTTTCAAGGCTTCCTCGACGAGTTCGTGTTCCGGCAGGAACACGTGGCCTTCGCGGGTGGTCTGCTCGCCCAACACATACTGCAGGGCTGTCCGGAGGCGGCTGGGATCGTTGCGCCTGATCCCGATGGACAGGGCCATCTGGTCGGCTCGTTGGAACCCGATCCCCTGCATCCGGGTCAGGAGGTAGGGGTTTTGCTTCAGGACCTGGACTGCGTTGTCCCCGAACTCCTGCCGAATGCGGCGCGCCAGGGACAGGGATACGCCCAGATGCTGCAGGTAGGCGGCCAATTCCCGTTCGCCGGCCACCTCCCGCCAATGGTCGCCGATCACACGGGCCTTGCGGGGGGAAATTCCCCGCAGTTCCGCCAAGCGTTCGGGCTCGCTGTCCAGAACTTCCAGCGTCCGCTTGCCGAACTTGCCGACCACCTGGCGGGCCGTGGCCTCCCCGACGCCCTTGAGCAAGCCACTGCCGAGGAACCCGATCAAGCCCTCCTTGCTCGTGGGTTGGATGAACCGGTGGCGACTGACGGCGAACTGTCGGCCGTGGGCTTGGTGTATCCGATACTCGCCCTCAACCTCCAGCCGCGCCCCCTCGCGTATGCCGGGCAGGATACCGGTGATGCGCTCAAGCCCGTCCGGCGGAGCGGACGCCGCCGGGGAAACGGCATGGCCGTCGGCACGCTGGTCGACATGCAAATCTGCCACCACGAAGCCGTTGCCTTCGTTACAATAAACGACGGAGGCTACCGTCCCGACCAGCCTAGGCATAGCGCGGGATTTTAGCACCCGGCCGTGGCCGTCCTTGGCTGCGGCGTTCCCTCCCCGTACACAGACGCGGCACAGGCACCGCTGAAGGATTTGTCCATTGAGCCAGCAATACTACGGCGGCCAAGCCATCATCGAGGGCGTCCTGATGCGCGGCGCCTCCACATTCGCCGTGGCCGTGCGCACCGCCTCCGGCGAAATCCGTCTCCACCACGAGCCGCTGAAAGCCTGGATTTACACGAGCAGGCTGGGTAAGCTGCCCTTTGTGCGCGGGCTGGGCCTGTTGTGGGAGGCCCTTGGGCTCGGCGTACGCGCCATCATGTGGAGTGCGGACATCGCCGCCCAGGATATGCCCCTGGACGATGACGACGGAGACCCGGACGGGGAATCGGAGGACAGGGAGACCCTGCGCTTCCAGGGCCCTCTGGCCTGGGGCACGGTGGCCCTCAGCTTTGCCTTCGGCATCGGCCTATTCTTCCTGCTGCCAACGCTGGTGTCCGGGTGGGTCGCCGAATTCTTCGGGGCCTCCGCCTATATGGACGCGGCAATCGAGGGTGCGGTCAGGCTGGTGCTCTTCGCGCTGTATTTCTTTGCCATCAGCTTCATGAAGGACATCCGGCGCATGTTCGGATTCCACGGGGCCGAACACAAGGCCATCAATGCCTTCGAGGCCGGCTCCAACCTGTCCATCTCCGACGTCCAGCGGCACAGCGTCCAGCACGTGCGCTGCGGCACGTCCTTCATCCTGTTTGTGGTCGTCATCAGCATCATCCTGTTCTTTCCGCTGTCCTTCCACGGCGTGGAACCGGCCTGGTTGGCCCTGCTCCTGCGGTTTGCCAGCCGTTTGCTGCTGCTGCCGATCGTGGCCGGAATTGCCTACGAGCTAATCCGGTTCAGTGCCAGACATCAGGAAAACACCCTGCTGCGCATCTTCATCCAGCTGGGCCTGTGGCTGCAGAAGGCCACCACGCGAACTCCGGACGACGAGATGGTCCGGACGGCGGTGGCAGCCCTGATTCCGGTGCTCGAATCCGACGGCGTCGAGGTGGATCCGGCCACGCGGGCACTCCTTTCGGACAGGGTGGTTTTGTCCTCCATGACTTCCTGAAGGCGCGATTCCCTCCCGGTGCCGTGCGGCATGGGCCCCTAAACGAAGTCGACCGGAACCGTGTATCCGTCGTACGACACGACATCGCCCTGTCGCAGCTTGCGGCCGCGTCGCAGTTCGACCTTGCCGTTGACCTCGACCAGGCCGCGCTGGACCACGGCCTTGGCCAACCCTCCGGTCGAACACAACCGTTGGACTTTCAGGAACTGGTCCAAGCGAATGGTCTCGCCGTCCGTCGGGTGATCCTTTGAGCCGAACCTGTGCGGGTTGTTGGTCATTCGCCGTTTCGTACCTTGTACGATTCCATCGTAACGGAATTTGCAGTTAACACAGCCTCTCCCAGGACGGCACGCCCCCATGTTTGAAATCAGAGAGTCCGACGGCACTTCCACCAGCTATGCGGCCATGGCCGACATTCTCCTGGCGGTGGCGCCCAACAATCCCCTCTCCGGGGACGACCTGGCCAACGAGGACCTGAGCCTTGGGGAATCGCATCCGGGCTACCGCTGGTTGACCTGGAGCGGCGATACCCCGGCCGGTTTCTTCGCGGGTGCGGAAGAGACCTGGGACCGATCCCCGGGGCGCTTTCGAGTGTATGCCGCGGTGGATCCGCGCTGGCAGGGCCGGGGCGCGGGGCGCGAGCTCTGGAACCACTGTCTGTCGGCACTGCTGGACAAACACGAAGTCACGGAGCTCGCCTGCGAAACGCGGGCCGATCAGGAACGGGGCATCCGATTCCTGCAGGACAGGGGGTTTGTCCTCAAGAAGTCCGCCCACGAAAGCGAGTTGGAGGTCATCGGATACGACCTGACCGAGCCACTGCGCCGCCGGCGCGGCCTGCTGGCACAGGGCATCGAATTCCTTTCCGTGGCCGAGTTGTCAGCGGACGATCCCGCCTGGTTCGAGAAGTACCACAATTTGCGCATGGAGTTCCAGGCCGACATGATGTACCCGCCAACCCCCCTGACGTTGGAGGAGCACTGGGCGGAGCATCGGTCCAACCGCGAGTTCGATCCCTCCATGACCTTGGTGGCCGTGCGGGACGGGGAATGGATGGCCTATACGGCGCTGCGGCAGTCGGGGGCGGATCCGACCCTGTGGTGGACATCCCTGACCGGTGTGGGCCGCGCCCACCGCCGGCTGGGTCTGGCTTCGGCCCTCAAGACCACGGCGATCGAAGCGGTACAGCAGCGCGGCGGTTCCCGCATCCGCACGGACAACGACGCCAGGAACCCGATGTTCAAGATCAATCAGGCCTTCGGCTTTAGGCTGTTGCCGGACATACAGAACTGGCGCCGGCCGTTGCGAGGCGAGGCCGACATCCGCGAGGTCCTGCGATGAGCATCCTGATGCAGACCTGCAAGCGTGCGCCGAACGCCATTGGTCGTGTGGGCAGCAGTTGCCCGAGCAGGAGCAAGTCGGCCCTGCCGTTGCCCTCGACCAAGTCCCAAATCCCAACCTTGACGAGGCTCTTGGGCTGACACAGCCGCCAGAACCGGTCCTGTTGCATGACTTGCCGCTGGAGGTCCTTCCGGCCGTGCTTGTGCGGATGGTTCGCCACTTGCCGCTCAGTGCCCTGTACGATTCAGTTGCAACAACGACATTGAGATTCCGCGCCCGTCCACCTACAACCAGCGGCCATGTTCGACATCAGACAGTCCGACGGTACCCCTGCCAGCTATGCGGCCATGGCCGAAGTGCTCGCGGCCGTGGCACCGCACCACCCCGTCTCAGGGCAAGACCTGGCCAACGAGGATCTGAGCCTTGGGGAATCGCATCCCCACTACTGTTGGCTGAACTGGAAAGGAGATACCCCGACCGGTTTCTTCGTGGGTGCGGAAGAGACGTGGGACCGGTCCCCGGGGCGCTTTCGGGTGTATGCGGCAGTGACTCCGCGCTGGCAGGGCCGGGGTGTGGGACGCGAACTCTGGAACCACTGCCTTTCCGCCCTCTTGGCCCGGCACGAGGTTGCGGAGATTACCTGCGAGACCAAGGCCGATCAGGAACGCGGAATCCGTTTTCTGCAGGACAGGGGATTCATCCTCGGGAAGACCATCCAACAAAGCGAACTGGACGTCGCCGGCTACGACCCGACCGAGAAACCGGATCGGCGGTGCAGCCTATTCGCACAGGGCGTCAAGTTCCTGTCCCTGGCCGAGGTGTCTGCCGGAGATCCCGACTGGTTCGGGAAATACCACAAGTTGCGCATGGAACTCCTGGCCGACTTGGCATATCCGCCTGCTCCCCTGACACTCGCGGAGCACCGGGCGGAGCATCAGCGCAATAGCGCGTTCGACCCTTCGATGACGTTCATTGCCGTCCGCAACGGGGAATGGCTGGCCCTGACGGCGCTGTGGCAGTCGTCCGCTGATCCGACCCTGTGGTGGACATCCCTGACCGGTGTGGGTCGCGCCCACCGTCGGCTGGGGTTGGCCTCGGCCCTCAAGACCACCGCGATTGAAGCCGTGCAGCGCCGAGGCGGCACCCGCATCCGGACGGACACCATCGCCGGGACCCCAATGTTCAAAATCAATCAGGCGTTCGGCTTTCGGAGATTGCCGGATGCACAGACCTGGAACAGCCCATTTTGCGA
>JAPPAJ010000334.1 GCA_026705565.1 Caldilineaceae bacterium
AAGGGCCGTGGTGGCGCCAACCACTGCCAGCCTGAACGCCTCCCGCACCACCGGAAGGGGATCCATCAAACCTTCGACAAAGGAGTCAACCGCGGCACCGGTCAGGACATCGCAGGCAAAGGGACTGCCCGCTTCGCGGATTGCCTCCAGCTTCACGCTGGACGCCTGAACACCTGCATTCGCCATGATGCGCAGGGCCGGTGTGTCCAGCGCCCTGCAAGCGCAGTCGAGTCCCATCCGCTCCTCCGGATGGAGGCCGGTCACTTCGCGGAATTCCTTGGCTGCGTGCACGTAACCGAATCCACCGCCTGGCACCACCCCTTCCCTCAAGGCATGGCCCACCGAGCGGATCCCCCGTTCCAATATCCGTTTCAGCCACTCGCGTTCCACATCCGTATCGGCTCCCACGCGGACCTGACCCGATCCCAAGTCCATGGCGGCAATGCGTCGCCGCAACCAATCGGCTGACGGATCTTCGGCATCCAGAAGATCGCGCTTGGCCCGCAGTTGGCGCGCGCATTCATGGATCCTTGCTGCCCGGTGGGGTTCGGGTTCCATCCGGATCCCTTCCCGGTATACATCCACGGTGACCGCATGCCCCAGGTCGTCGGGTTGCACCTTGCCCACGGGTTTCGTGAAGGGTGAACCCAGGATGGTGGCACCCGTGAGGCAGGTCAGGTCCTCATAGGGACAATCCGCGGCCGAAGGTGTGGGGTCGAACACGACCCCGGATACTGCCACGGGACTGTTGGAATTTCGGTCGTTCAGGGCTAGCCAAGCCACCATGGTCTCACTGAAACCCCGCGCTAAAATCAGCAGGTTGCCTTTTCGGGCATACAACGCGGCGGTCATCAGGGCGAGCATATCATCGTCATCGGCCAGTTTGCCGTCGACCGCCGCCACAAGGCAGTCGTTCATTTGCAGGCGGTCTGCGTTGCCTTCCGGATGGCTCCAATGCGCCGGCGACGCCTTGAAGGTGGCACCAACCGTATAGCGACTCTCCAGCACTCGGCCAAAGTGGTCTTCAATGTCAATGATTGCATCGGGGCCCATCACATAAAGCATTTCGCCAATCAGTGCTGCGGCCTCTTCGTGCCCCGTCGCAGTCCTGGCGGTCAGCGCCAACTGGTCTTCATTACGAACGGGTCGGGCGAAGGAGGCGAGCACTTCCTCCACCATGCCCACTGCATGCCGCAGTCCGGCAGCCAACCGCACGGGTGACACCCCCCCTTCCACCAGCCGGAAGGAGTCGTGCACCAGGGCCTGGGTGAGCACGGCAACCATGGCCCCGCCGTCTCCCAGGTTTTCCTCCATCTGCCAGACCAGATTGCGGAGCAGCATGGCGGAGACATCCACCTGCGGATCCCCCAGGCTGATGATGCGCCGCGCCACGGTGGGGGCGTCATCCAGCGCGTCCAGTCCGTAGCCGGCATGGGCCTGATCCATGGTCACTGCCGGCATGGGGCCCAACATGCCGCCCAGCAGGTCTGCAATGACGTCAATGCCTTCCCGCAACACGCGGGACGCGTCCGGAGCCTGCACCACCCGAGGTTGGGGCACCACGATGTCTCCAATGGGCGGTGGCAGCCGGCGTCAACCCTTGATGCCGGTCAACGCCATGCCGCGGATGAAATACTTGGAGGCGAAGGCGTAGACCAAAATGATCGGCACGGTGGTCATGACGGACCCGGCCGACCACATGTCATACCGGGCCCAGTAGATGCTGCGCAAACCTGCCAGCAACAGGGGCAGGGTTTGCTTGTCGGGAGTGTTGAGGACCACCAGGGGCCACAGGAAACTGTCCCAGTTGGCCAGGAACGCGAAGATGCCCAGGGCCGCCATGGGCGACGTTGATAGGGGAATGATGATGGTGAAGAAAATTCGCCATTCCGACGCTCCGTCGATCCGCGCCGCATCCAGGTATTCGTACGGAATGACCTCCATGAACTGGCGCATCAGGAACACGCCGAAGGTGGACCACAACCCGGTGATGATGAAGCCCCACAGCTTGTTGACCAGGTTCAGGTCGCCGATCGTGATGTACAGCGGCACCAGCACCACCGCGAACGGCACCATCATGGTGGACAGCAACAGGATAAAGAGGTACTCCTTCCCCCAAAACCGATACTTGGCGAAGATAAAGCCCAGGGCCGACGAGGTCAGGAGGGTTATCACGGTGACGGTCACGGCCGAATAGATGCTGTTGGCGACCGCCACCTCGAAGTTGACCCGCGTGAGGATTTCGGTGTAGTTCTCCGTGGTCCAGTTGATGGGCAACAGCGCCTTGGATTGCACCAGCTCCTTGAAGGGCTTGAAGGAAGCGAACACCATCCACACGAAGGGAAACAGGGCCACGATCGCCATGAATCCCAGGAAAACATGGAGAATGCCCTGGCGCAGATTGCGCCACGGGGACGTTATATGGGGCGCGGGTTTGAGGGCGGGAGCGGATCCGGTCATGGCCCGGATTCTCAATACGACCAGTTGGGCCGCAGCACGCGGATCTGGATCAGGCTGGCGACAAGGATGAACACGAACTGGAACAGGGCGGCCACGGTGGCCGTGCCGAACCGGATGTGTGTGAAGGCTTCCTCGTAGATGAGCAGGTTGTACAGGTAGGTGGCGGTTCCGGGTCCCCCTTCGGTCATGACGTAGGGCAACGTGAATTCCTGCAGCGAACCGACCGTGAGCAGGACTACGACCAGAATGATGGTGTGGGATAGCAGCGGGATGGTCACGCGCCAGAAACGCTGCCACTCGTTGGCGCCGTCCACCCGGGAGGCGTCGATGACCTCCTCCGAGATGTTCAGCATGCCGGCCGTGAGCAGCACGATGTAAAACCCCATGCTTTTCCATACCGCAATGCCCGAGATGGCCGCGAGGGCGGAACGGGTGGAGGACATCCACTTGAAGGGGGGAATGCCCAGAAAGTCCAGCATGCGGTTCAGCTGGCCCACTTCGGGATCCATCACCATGCGAAACAGCAGGGACACGGCCACTAGGGACACTACCACCGGGATGAAGATCACGGCCTGATACAGATTCCGCAGCCGCCGCACATTCGACAGGGTGGTGGCCACCAGCATCGAAATCGGCAGCATGAAGAGGAAGATGTACAGGGTCCAGGTGATCGTGTTCTTGATGGACACCAGAAACAGGGGATTCAGGAGCAGTTTCTGATAGTTGCCCAGACCGATGAAGGGACTGTTCTGGGGATCCAGGATCTTGTAATCCACCATGGCGATGCGAAACGCCTGGAAGATCGGATGGAACATGAACACGAAGTACCAAATCAGCGTGGGGACGATGACCGCCACGCCGAAGTGGAACTGGGACTTTCGCAATACCCGACGGATGCGGGCCCAGTCCCATGCTGGACCCCGGCGGGAGCCGCTGGCCAAACGTGCCGTGGTCATGGTGTCAAGACTGCGTCCTCGAAGGAGGGTATTCGAGGACGAGGATGGAGATTGGCCGCAATCGGCCCAAACCGATAAACCTGTGGGGGATACGCCGGGACCTGTCCTTCCGACAGTCCCGGCGTATCCCATTCAGTTCCCTGCCTGCCGGTTCAGGCGGGGGTGTACGTGGACATGTCGCTCTGGAACTGGGCGTAAATCGCGTCCAGGCGTCCCTGCAAGGCTGCGGCGCCTTCCGCCGCCGTCAGGTTCTGCTGCCGGACTTCCGAGCAGACCTGAGCCACGGCCCCGTCCACGGAGGACGGACTGCCGAAGCCCTGCCCGTAGTATCCGGTGGTGGACGCCAGAGCCTGGAGCAGCTTGTGCGCCTTGACGGCCGAGCTGGCGTCCGACGAGTCCTCAAAGTGGTCGTAGACCCCCACGAGGCCCCTCCAGGCAGTGTGGGCGGCACCGCCATAGATCCGGGCATACTCGGTCTGACCTTCCAGCGTGCCCACCATACGCAGGAAGTCGATGGACACATCCGGCTGCTTGGACTGGCGCGGAGCCACAAAGCCCCAGCCGCCTTCGCCCACGAACAGTGGTGCGTCGGGCGGCGTTACCCGCGGTGCGCCTGTGAGTTCGTAGGAGTAGCCATGCTTGTGGCCTTCGATCATCGGCGTGCCGTTGCCTCGGGCCAGTGCCACCTTGCCCGCCAACGCCGCGTCCACATGGTTCTGGTCCAGTTCGGTTTCAATGCCCATCTCCACCGGCGTGGCCACGAACAACTCCATGGCCTGCACGCCGGCATCGGTGTCGACGTTGAAGTTCTTGTTGTCGTTGTCCCACCAGTCGGTGCCTTCCGCCGCCAACAAACTGCGGACGATGCCGAGATAGCTTTGGGCGTCCCAGCCCTTGCTGCTGAGCCCCCAACGGACGATCGTACCGTCCTCTTCCACCTGCAGGGACTTGGCGAGTTCCCACATGGAGGTGTAGGAGTCGAAATAGGGTTCGCCGTTCGTGGGCGGGAATGCATCGGCCATGCCCATGGCCTCGACTTCGTCCACGGGCACGTTGACCATACTGCCGACGCCGTTCATTTCGGTGGGCACGCCCCAGATGTCGTCGCCCCACGAGTAGGCCTCCACTGAATCGCCATTGAAGTCCTCGTCGACATCAAGGCCGTTGTGGTTGTAGACCGACTCCCGCAACGGCATCAGCGCGTTTTGGATGTGCAGAGGCACCAGCACCTTCCCCATGATGCAGGCCGCCTCGGGCTGGGTACCCGCGGACAGCGCAGCGATGAGCTTGGTCTCGATGGGCCATGGTTGCGGAGCCACGGTCAACTCCACTCCGGACTGTTCCAGGTAGAGGTCCGACAGGCGCTCGTAGGCTCCGATGTGGTGGTCGTACTGTAGTCCCCACAACACGCCCGCCGTGGGCATGGGGGCTCCTCCGTCGGTGGTGGGTGCGACGACGGTACAGGCTGCCAGGGCTGAAACCCCCAGGGCCATGGCCGATCCC
>JAPPAJ010000229.1 GCA_026705565.1 Caldilineaceae bacterium
ACGAGATCACGCTGTACACGCCCTTCCGGGAGGTCAAACGACTGCTCCGGGATCGCAGCGGGACCACGGTGGGGACGGCTCCACCCGGACTCGAGTCCGCCCGCGCGGCGCAAGCCGCCTGACGGCCGAGAGCGAATTACCCCAAACCCACAAGGTTTGGGGAACTGCTGCCATGTCAATTCAAACCGAACAAGCCGAACAACTCGCCCTTGGACAATCTGGCCGACAAGTTGAGTGAAACATCATCCACGAGCTCATCAAACAGTTTCTGCTTGCGCTGCAGGATCTTGTCGATGCGCTCCTCGATCGTATCCACACAGGAGTACTTGATCACATTCACCTTGACCGTCTGCCCCATGCGATGGGTCCGGTCTTCCGCCTGGCGCTCCAGTGCAGGATTCCACCAGCGATCCAGGTGAAAGACGTACGAGGCCTCCTGCAAGTTCAAGCCTAGACCGCCAACCCGGAGGGAGAGAACCAAGGCACGGTGGCGGTCGCTGTTCCTGAACTGGTTGATCACGGCCGACCGATCCTCCAGTGGAATGTCCCCGGTCAGGGCCAGGGGATTGAATTCCCGCAAGTGGTCAATCGCGGCCCCCACACCATAGGTTTCGCTCGTGTACTGGGAGAAGACAAGGGCCTTGTGCCCTTGGGCCGAGAGCTGAACCATCCGTTCCTTGATGTCCGCCAGCTTGCAGGATTGGCCGGTCTTAGGATCCGCGTTGCAAATCTGCTTGAGCCGCATAATCAACTCCAGCACATGCTGAACACCCACTTCGGCTCCCAGCGACTTCAGGTAAACGATGCCTTCCTGTTCCGCCCGGTCATAGCTTTCCCGCTGCCTGGGAGGCAGTTCCATGGGTACCATGGCAATCTGCTTGGGGGGCAGGTCGTCCAGCACATCGCCCTTCTTGCGCCGTAGCTGGAGCGTTCTGTGGCGCGCCCGCAAGGCCTCGCCGGGAAAGAATCGGGGGCTGGCACCCTCACCGTCATGGTCGATGAACTCCAGGATGGAGGCCAGTTCGTTTTCGTCATTCTCAATCGGTGTTCCTGTCAGTGCCCACGAGCGAGCGCGCCGCAGCTCCTTCAGCGCGGTGCTGGTAGGGTTGCGATTCTTGGCCCGTTGGGCTTCGTCCGCGATCACCACATCCCACTGCCTCCGAAATATGGGGGATCTGTTGCCATGTTCGGATCGCAGGGTGTCATAGCTGACCATCTTGACATCCCGTTGCATGCGCCATTGCCATTCGCGTTCATTCCTTGAGCCTCGAACAATGATGGCCGACATCTCCGGCGCCCACTTGTCCAGTTCGGCCCGCCACTGCCTCAGCACGCTGGCCGGCGCCACCACCAAACAGGAGGCGAGGTCTCCGCGGGCGTACAGGATGCGCAGGGCCGCGATGGCCTGAATGGTCTTGCCAAGTCCCATGTGGTCGGCCAGGAGAAGCCGTTCGTTCTGCAGGAAAGCCTCAACACCGGCTTGCTGATACGGCATCAATTTCCCAGCCCAGTCCAGTTCTTGCAGCACCGGGTCGACCGTGGGAAAGTCCAGCTGGTTGTGTATGCGCCCGGACAAGGCACCATGGCTTCCAGGCGAGCCACGCGTGTCGGGAACCCGCATCACAGCCTCCAATCCCGCGGCATACAGGTTTTCGACAGCGGGATCGCGAAAGGCTTCCTCCAAACCCGCGCCGGCCAGGCGGAACGGTTCCGTCACCAGGGACCGTTCGTGAAGGGTCTCCAGAAGATTGAAAGCCACTGAACCTTGCTTGGGTTCTCCCGCCTCCCACAGCAATTCGGCGGATGCGAACGATCCGGGCGTGGAACCAACTCCGCCGCCCCCGCCTGGGGCAGACACCTTGACGCGGCAGCTCAAGGGATTGAGGCCAAGGCTGCGTTCCAGAAGACCGGACGGCACTTCTGCAGCCAAGGAAAACAGCAGGGCAGGACGCAACTCGGCAAACCGGACCAGGGCCTCTGCCGCCTCGCGCAGGATTTGCGGATGGGTCCGATGGAAGGGATCGCGCGCCGGCGCGGCGCGCGATTGGGTAAAGCTGAACTCCTTGCAGTCGGGCTCGAAGGCCATCAGCAACAAGGCGGCCCGAACGACCGAGCCGTCCAGCGTCGGCATGAATCTCAGCCAGCCGGCCGCCCCGGCCTGTACTACGCCCCGGGTTTCATGAGACAGGACCAACATGGCACCCATGACCGGTGCCGGGACCGTCAGGCCGCCGCGGCACCATCATCCTTGGACTCTTTCTCCAAGTCCCTGTTCTCGTCGTAGGTGTGGTGGAACTCGTCGCCTTCCGTGTGGAACGTCTGATCCGGATAGTGCCGCATCAGATCCCACTGGTTGATGGAAGCCCGGACCTTGTAGCGCATCCGGTTCTGAAAGCCGCCGGAGGCCATGTCCTTCAAGGAGAGGCTTGGCGCATCCCACCCGTAGGCAGTGCTGTAAATGTCCCGCAGGCGATCAAGGGTGCCCTGCACCTCGGCATCGCCGGGCTGTCGCAACCCCATGGTCCCGCGTTCCAGCATGTCCATGCCGGTCACCGCACTGCCAACCAGGTGCGCGTTCCGTTCCTGAAGCTTGCCCTCCACGTAGTCGCGGTCCTGTTTGTCGCCGGCAACGTCAATCACCACGGCAGCGAAGTCGTCGGTCACCGAACCCACCGTGACCAGTCCCGGGTAGGCGTCGCCTTGCCCCTGGCCGCACCAGCGAGCCAACTCGGCGTAGGAACGGCCGCGCTGGAGGAGCGAATATGAGCCCATCAGCTCGATTTCATCCAGCAACACCACCCAACCCTTGTAGCCGGCGGCCTTGATCAGGTTGTTGAAAAACAGCAGGCGCTGCGGTGGCAGTTCGCTCACCTTGGGTGCCCGGAACATGTAGTCCCGGTGCATGTTGATTTGCCGCAAACCTTCCTTGACCCGCGCCGACCTGATCTTGTCGCCGGCCCAGAAGTACTCAATCTGCCGATTGAGTTCAAAATCGTGGGACCACTTGTAAAGCTGCAGCGTCGCGGGGAAAATGGCGTTCAGCCCATTGTGTTCGGTGTCGTTGGCCCAACTGAAGAAACGGTCGTACCCGACCGTGTCCGGGTTCAGCGACTGTCCCAACTCCTCGATCAGCATGCCGGAGCGGCCGGGGAGGTGCCCGTGCTCGACCGCCGACTTGAACACCTTGCCCAAGTCGTAGAGCGGTGTTTCCTTGCTGATGGCCACTTTGCTGCAGACAAATCCCTGTTCCAGGGCTAAGTGTTCCAGATGGGTCAGCAGATGGGACTTGCCGGAGCCGAAATCCCCCGACACCAAGAGGCTGTTGGAGGCTGACGAGCGCTGGGAGAGCTCGGGATCGGCAACGCGCCCCAGAATGGCTTCGAACCTTTCCGTGATTGCCGGCTGTCCACAGCCCAGCATCTCGACCGCGTAGCGGTTGGGCACGCCGTTGCGCAGGGCTTCCAGGGCCCTGCGGCAATGCAGGGTCTTTAGCTGATCGGTCATCAGTCCGTCTCTTGGCTGGAAAGCCGCACCAGGGACGCTTCGGGATTGACCCAATGGCGGTCGCGCACATCGTCCATGATGCGGGTCTGCAACGCCTGGTATATGGAAAAGCCCCGTGACCGACGATCGATCGCGGTTTCCAGGAATTCCGGACGGGCCGCCACCAGGATCAACGTGCTCTCGAGCCGGTCCGCGCCGTCGATGAACTCGCGCAGCACCTCATAGTGCTCCATGGCCATGGCCCGAGTGTAGTAGCGGCTGCCGTCACTGGGCCTGCGCGTCCGGGTCACGCGCGCGATGTCGAACTGCAGCACCGTGCCCGCATACCCCACCTGCTTGATCCAATAGCAGACCGACTCGATGAAATACCGGGCCGTATTGCGGTTGATCGGAGTGGAGACCTCAAAGTGGCGGACATTGCCCATGCGCGTATTCCTGCCGGTCAGCCACTCCAACAGCGGTTCGCCCATGTAATAACGCGGGTCCGCGATGGTTTCGCACTGGCACAGGTGTTTCATGGCCACGCGGAAGTCCTTGGCCATGCGGGGGTTCTGGGCAATGCGACGCTCCAGGTAGGGCCTCAAATCCCTGAGGACCGCGTTGCGGGGCAAATCATTGGCCTCGCCAATGGCTTCGTAGATATTGACTGAATCCGACGGATCCACCCCGTCCACGATCAGTCCAACCTCCTGATCGGCCAAGTAGAGGATTTGCCGACGGGCCAGATCCCGCCAATCCAATTGCTCCGCCATCGTGAAGAAGATGTCCTGCGGCATGTGTGCGCGCCGTTCCGCCGCGTCAAACTCGAGGGCCACGAAGTCGCGTCGGACGCAACGGTCCCTGACCGCGCCCATCAACGCCTTGCGCAGGTCGTCCGCGGCCACGGCCACCTTGACCGAGGCACCACCGCTGGCCACGTAATCGGCAAGATACTGCCGATCAATGACATCCAGCCACCGGTCGAGCGAAATCGTGTTCACTGGTCCGCCTTGTCAAACCGCATGCCGTAGTAGCTGGCCTCGGAGCCGTCCGGCCCGATGAAGGAGAACACCCCTTTGCCGGACCGGGTGCCCGTGGATGAAGGAAAGGACACCTCCCAACCGGTTCTGGTCACCTTCTCACCGCTACGTTCCAATTCAAAGATGTCCCTGGCAAAATCGGTCCTGGTGTACTCGCGGCTCGCGCCGGGCATCGAGGTGAACATTCGGTAGACGAGATCAAGGGGAACCACCCGTCCCGTCTCCGTGGCGACCAGGGAACGGTTGCCTCGCTCCCTGGTCAACTCCAGGTACACCCCGTGCAATGCCCTGAGAAAGGCGCTGGCACTGAACCTTGGCTTCTTCTTCTGGGTTTTGATGAGGAGAGCCACAAGGCTGGAGGGACGCACTCCCGGCGCCTTCTTGCGGTCGATGCG
>JAPPAJ010000375.1 GCA_026705565.1 Caldilineaceae bacterium
CTTTTTTTGGAGACAACCAACGGCGTGTCCTTGCGGCGCGACTACCCGCCGGAGTATCCAATCATGCGCTACCGGGCCGAACAGTCCGGCCAGGATGCAGCAACGGCGGAACGGAATCGTCTGGGCCTTGGCGACGGTCCCATACCCAATCTCCGGCAAGTTCTTGAAGACGAAGTTGGACTGCGCGTCTTCACCATTCCCCTCCCGTCCGAAGTCACAGGCATCTTCGTCTACAACGAAGCACTGGGGGGATGCATGGCCGTCAATGAATTACACCCGACCGAACATCTCCAGTGGTCCTTGAGTCTCGAATATGGCCACTTTCTCACCGCCAGACACAGGGCGGATATTGCACCAGTGCAACCATCGCCCCATCCAAACCTGTTCGAGCGGTGTGCCGACGCGTTCGCTGGTGCGTTCCTGATGCCTGCCACCGGACTTCAGCGCCGGTTCAACCAGGCAGCACGCGAAGCAGGTGGCCTGGTCACCCCCATGGAGATCATGCGGCTGGCCGTTGCCTACCAAGTGACCTTCCAGGCGATGACCATCAGATTGGAGAAGTTGCGCCACCTTCCCAAGGGAACTTGGGAACGCCTGGTGGGCAAATGGTTCAAGGTCGGCGAAGCGCAGATGCCGGCTGGTCTGCAGAGCAACGAGAAGACCGGCTTGGGCCTCCCCATGCGGTATCAATTGCTGGCTTGCCGTGCCTTCGAAGAAGGGGAAATCACCGAAAGCCACTTTGCACGCTTGTTGCGCCTGGACCGGTTGGATGCAAGGGCAGTCAGGTTGAGATTCCTGGAAGGCATGGTCGCGAACGACGAACTTGACGACAGTTTGTTTTCGCAGGAATTGCGCCCAAGTGTCGAGACCATTGCGCAACCGGGTTGAGGCGAAGTCCCCCAGCGGCAAGCTGAGCTTGTTGGACACGTGCGTCGTATTGAACTTGGCCGTCTCCGGAGCATTCGAAGCGATCGTCACAACTTGGCATCATCCAGTTGCGGTCTTCGAGCGCGTGCCCCTCGCCGACCGCCTTGCCCTTGCGCCGCCGACCCCGTGCTGGCCGGTCATCCGGTCGTGGCGGTGGTGGGCAAGTGGGTCAACTGGTTGGATGCGCTGGTGGTCGAGAATGCGGAGCTGCGGCGACAGCTCAACCGACACAGCGGCCATAGGAGCCCGCCGGGCCATGCTTGCCGGTTCCTTTGCGTACAGCGGCGGACATCGTTTTGCTGGTGCCAATCTCAAACAACCCTCCAAGGGGACGCCATGCCCATGCTTCATTCATTGAGCACGAACTACCCCTTTGAGCCGCACAGCTGGCAGCCTCTTCAACCGCTGATTCAACGGGTCCACCTCTATGCCGACGGACTCGAGTGCTGTTACCCCCAACAGTGGCTCCGCGCCCGCCTCCCCCATGATGATCGTTCCCCCGACAATTTCGCCCATGAACTCAATCTCGGCAACGGTGACATCCAAAACAAGCTCGCTCCCATCAGTCAGTTCGTACACTCGCTGGCCTCTGGGTTCAAGGCCGATGGCTTCCAGGTGTGGTCTTGGTACCAGGGAATCGGTGGCACCGGTATCGACCAGGAACAGATTTTCCCAAGATCTATCAGTGTCCGCTGGATTGCGTATGGTTACGGTGACGTGTGTGGCTCCCATGTCTCCCTCCTTTGCATCGCAAGATCACTTCAGTTTTGCCAGCATCTTTGCCAAGTGCCCGTCGCCTTGGCGGGATTCTTCATCGAGAAGTTGCAAGTCGGCAATGATTTCCGAGATAGAACGCTGAGCTGTGTCGTCCACCTGCCTCATCCATCGGCTTGGACTTAGATTGTAGTCGGCCTTCACCGCCTGCTCCCGGGTCATGACGACGACTTCGCCCTCCACTGGTTCACCTTTCAGAAACATCTCTGCTCGCGGACGGAGTTCCTCTTCCGACATGTAGATCTTGAGGCATCCCTTGTCCACGCGTCGGCTGGTGTTCACAAACACAATATTGCCTTGGCGCCTGTCTGGCTTGCGCTTGGGCGGCCCGATGATGATTCCGGTGGCCCTGGTGTTGTAGAACAGGTTGTCCAGCAGTAGGATCACGCCGTTGATGAGGTCTTGCTCGACGAACCACTTGCAAATATTGCACTCTCGATCCGCGTGTCTGGTGTCCGAGCCGCGCGCCATTGCACCGGGTTCCCATACCACTGCCGCCCGTCCGCGCTCCTTCTCCAATCCCAGGCCGACGAAGGCAATGTCCTGTTTCCGCGAGCGGAAACCGTGACGCGCCTTGGACTTTGGGGCACCTCAGGTGCAACCAAGCCGGCTGGCCAATTCTCTCAACCCCAAGGCTCGACACGCCCATCCAGGCCGGGATGGTCCATGTCCCCGCTTCGGGGTGATCCATTTGTTGCCAACATGGGTTTTGTGTCCGGTTGCCCAGACTCTGGATGTATGTGGCAACGCCCACCGCAACATCCCTGGCCGAACCCCTGCCGATGGGAACGGACAATGTCCCGTCAGTCAATGCGCTGGCGCAGCTTGGGATCCAAAAAGTCCCTCAGGGCATCGCCAAACAGATTGGCGGCCATGATGGTCAAGGTAATGGCCAGGCCTGGAAAGACCACCAGCCACCAAGGCGGCTTGAAGGCGGCCGCCGTCACCCCGCCCAGCATGTTGCCCCAACTGGGAGCCGGAGGAGGGATGCCCAGGCCCAGGAAACTGAGTGCGGATTCGGCGAAGATGGCACCGCCCAGGTGCAGTGTGGCCACCACCAGGATTGGTGCGGCCACCTGCGGTGCCACATGCCGCACCATCAGGCGCAGGTTGTTGACCCCGATCGACCGGGCCGCCTCCACGTACATGGCTTCGCGCACGGAGAGCACCACCGACCGTGTGATGCGCGTGGCGGCGGGAATTTGGGTCGATGCGATGGCCACAATCACGGTTTCGATGCCTGCGCCCAGCACCACCAGCAACATGAGGGCCAGAATGAGCGAGGGAAACGACATCAGGATGTCGATCACGCGCTGGCTGAACAGGTCGAAGCGGCGGCCCAGGAAACCCGAGATCACACCCCAGACGAAGCCGATGGCATCGCCCAGGAACACGGAGGTCACGCTCACCAGTAGTGTGATCCGCGCACCGTGGATGATGCGACTGAGAATGTCGCGGCCCAGGTTGTCGGTGCCCAGCAGGTGCTCTGCCGATGGTCCCTGGCGCACGGCGCCGTAGTCGGCTTCGTTGGGCGGATAGGGTGCCAGTATCGGTGCCCCGATCGCGATCACAAACAGCAGGATCCACGCGACCAGGGCCACGGAACCAAGGGCCGAGACAGTCCGGAATCGGCGCACTGCATTCCACAGGCGCTCCCAGCGACCAATGTCCGTTAAGGGCCGAAAGGCGGGATTGGGCGTGGCCTGCACTGCGGATGGTCCTTGGCGGCGTCAGCTGTAGCGAATGCGGGGATCCAGCATGCCGTAGCTCAAGTCGACCAGAAGGTTTACAAAGACGTAGATTAGACCGTACACCAGGACCAGGTTCTGGATCATCATCCAGTCGCGCTCCTGCATGCCCTGGACCATTAGGCTGCCCAGACCGGGTACCGCAAAGGCCTTCTCCACCGAGACGGTGCCGCCCAGCAGGCCGCCGAGGGCGAGACCGGTCGAGGTAATCACCGGCAGCATGGCGTTCTTGAACACGTGCCGCCAGATGATCAGGCTGTTGCCCAGGCCCTTGGCCCGGGCTGTGCGCACGTAGTCGTCGAACAGGGCCTCGAGGGCCGCCGACCGTGCCATGCGGGCGGTGGCCGCGCCCAACCCTAGGCCCAGGGTGACGGACGGCAGGGCTACGATCGCGAAGTTGGCTCCGGGATCCTCCCAGAACTGGATGATGGTCAGGGGCGGACGCCAGGTCAGCACCAGGACGGTAAAGAGAATGATCAGGAGACCCAGCCAGAAGCTGGGCACGGCCAGGAAGATGGTGATCCCGGCGCGCGACACCTGGTCGGCCCAGCTGTTGCGGAACCAGGCGCTGAGCAGGCCGATGGGCACGCCGAACAGCCACGACAGCACCACGGCGAAGATGGCGATCTGGGCGGAGATGGGGCCCCGGCGCAGGATCATCTGGCTGATGGGATCCTTGGTCCAGAATGAATACCCCATTTCGCCCCGGAACACCTGGCCCATCCAGGACAGATACTGCTGCCACAGGGGCTTGTCCAGCCCCAGACTGGCCCGGACCTCGGCCAACTCCTCCTCGGACAGGATGTAGGCTCCGGTCGATTCCGTGTAGATGGTCTGCAGCGGATCGCCCGGGATCACCCGCATGGCGAGGAAGATCAGGACCGTGACCCCGAACACCGTCGGGATCGCGATCAGTAGGCGCTGCAGGATGTACTGGCGCATGGTGTGCCCGGCCCCGTTGGGCCGGACCGATCAGTTGAACATGCGGCCGGAGAGTCGGGGCAACCCGACTCTCCGGTCTCCAACAATGGCCCGTGGGGCCGTTTCAAGCGTTAGCTGTCGATCCAAACGGTTTCCATGCGACCCCATTCGGCAAAGATGCGGTCGTGGAGCTCGATGCCCTTGACCTTGGAGTTCCACATGGGCAGGTGGTAGGTGTAGCCGATCAGGTATTCCGGCGGGTTGTCGTCCAGGATATCCTGGGCGTCGTTGATCTGGCCCTGCCGGGTCGGAACGTCGGTTTCGTCGTCGATCTGGTCCAGCAGCGCGTCGAACCGGGGTTCGGAGTAGCCGCCGAAGTTCTGGGAACCGCCCGTCCGCCACCACAGGTTGCCGCGCGGCGAGATGTCGGAGACGCCGTGGCCGCGGGTATGCACCATCAAGCGGCGGCCGCAACGTGCCGCGCGAACCACTGGACGGTGCAGCCCGGCCGGCGGCCTACCAC
>JAPPAJ010000244.1 GCA_026705565.1 Caldilineaceae bacterium
TTCCGCCCCTACAAGCGCTACCAGGGGCACGACGAGGGCAACCAGGCCCGTATTGGGGACTCTGTCCGCATTCGTCAGTGCCGACCCGTCTCGCGGCGCAAGCACTTCTTCGTGGAAGAGGTGACGGCCCGCGCCCCCGCCGCCGAAGAGGTGGAGGTGTAGTTCGCACCTTCCCCGCAACAGGATGCCAAGTTGATGATTCAGCAGGAAAGCCGCCTTAAGGTGGCGGACAATTCCGGTGCCAAGGAGCTGCTCACCATCCGGGTGATGGGGGGCAGCGTACGCCGGCACGGCAAGGTTGGCGACATCGTGACCGCGTCCGTCCGGTCCGCGGCCCCGGCCAGCACCGTGCGCAAGGGCGAAGTGGTCAAGGCCGTGATTGTCCGCACGCGCAATCCGGTGCGCAGGGCCGACGGCAGCTACATTCGCTTCAACGAAAATGCCGCCGTGATTGTGGACGATTCCCGCTTTCCGCGGGGAACGCGCATCTTCGGTCCGGTGGCCAGGGAACTGCGGGAGCGGGGCTTCATGCGCATCATCTCCCTGGCCCCCGAAGTGCTCTGAAACCGCGGCCGGCCAGACAGGAGAAGGGACCAGTGAAACAGAAGGTGAGGGTCGGCGACCAGGTCGAGGTGATCGCCGGCGCCAACAAGGGCGAGCGCGGCAGCGTGCGCGAGATACGGCACAGGCGTCGGCGCGACGGCAAGCCGGATTCCAACCGGGTGTACGTGGTGGTGGAGGGGGTCAATCTCAGGACCCGCCACCAGCGCGCCACCGGCCGGACCCAAACGCAACGGGGCATCGTGGAGTTCGAGGCCCCCATCCACGTCAGCAACGTGATGGTGCTGGGCACCAACGACCGGCCCACGCGTGTGGGGTACCGCCTCGATGCGGGCGACAAGATTCGTTTCGACCGCCGTTCCGGCGAGCCGATCGCCGCGGCCGAGTAGGCGCGGGCGCATACCCGTTTTTCTTGCCTGGATGCCATTGCCATGAGCGAACAAGCCACCGTTGAACAGCCTTCCATGCGGCCGAGCCGACCGGTGCCGCGGTTGCTGGCCCAATACCGGACGCAGGTCGTGCCCGCCATGATGAAGGAGTTCGGCTACACGAGTCCGCTGCAGTCCCCCACCGTCACCAAGATCGCCGTCAACATCGGCTTGGGCGAGGCGCTGACCAACGGGCGCGCCGTCGAGGCCGCGGTGCAGGACCTGACGCACATCACCGGCCAGAAGCCGGTCGTGACGCGGGCGCGCCGCTCGATTGCCACGTTCAAGCTGCGCGAAGGCATGCCGGTGGGGGTCAAGGTGACCCTGCGCGGCCATCGCATGTGGCACTTCCTGGATCGGCTGATCAACATCGCCATTCCCCACCAGCGGGATTTCCGCGGACTTTCGCCGGACGCCTTCGACGGCCGCGGCAACTACACCGTGGGCTTGACCGAGCAGTTGATCTTCCCCGAAATCAGCTATGACGACATCGACGCCGTCAGGGGCCTCGAGGTGACCATTGTCACGTCGGCCAGCAGGGACGAGGAGGGACGCTTCCTGCTGGATCAGTTCAACATGCCTTTCGTTCGGCCGGGTTCAAACTGAACCGGCCGCCATCCTGATCCACACCTGCAACCGAGGAAACGAGCGCCTGTGGCCAAGACATCGATGATTTGCCGGGAGACCAGGCGGAAGTACCCGAACCGGGTACGCAACCGCTGTGCCAAATGCGGCCGGCCCCGCGCGTACATGCGCCGGTTCGGCCTGTGCCGGATATGCTTCCGGCTCGAAGCCCTGGAGGGGCGCATACCCGGCGTTGTCAAGTCCAGCTGGTAGGGATGGCGTCCAAGGAGAACCACAGAAATGAATGTTGATCCGATCGCGGATTTCCTGACGCGCATCCGCAATGCGCAACAGATGCAGCATCCACAGGTCACTATGCCGTCGTCGTCGGTCAAGGTGGACTTGGCGCGCATTCTCAAGCGGGAGGGTTTCATCTCCGATCTGCACGTGCGCCAGGCGGGCAGTCGCACCAACCTCGAGTTGGATCTCAAATACGACCGCCACGGCGCCCCCGTGATTTCGCATCTGCGCCGGGTCAGCAAGCGAGGCCGGCGCGTCTATGCAGGCTGGCGCGATGTCCGCTGGGTACGCAGCGGTCTCGGCATCTGGATTCTGACCACGCCGCAAGGCATCATGACCGGCCAGCAGGCCCGGCGCGCCCGAGTGGGCGGCGAAGTCCTCTGCGAAGTCTGGTAGTTGTATAGGTCCCACTAGGAAAGCAATACAGGATCCAGTTTCATGTCACGCATCGGCAACCAGCCCGTTGTGCTGCCCGGCGGCGTCAGCGTCAAGGTCACTCCGGGCCAGTATGTGGAGGTGTCCGGTCCGCGCGGCGCCCTGACCGAACGCATTTCACAGCGGCTCGACGTAACCGTGGCGGACGGAGTGCTGACCATCGCGCGGCGCGGCAATTCCCAGGATCTGAAAGCCCTGCATGGGCTGGCCAGGGCGCTGATTCAGAATATGGTCACCGGTGTGACCCAGGGCTTTACCCGCATCCTGGAGGTCCATGGCGACTTCTACCGGGCCTCGATGAAGGGCAGCAACCTGGTTCTGCAGGTCGGAAAGAGTCATCCGGTCGAGTATGCCTCCACCAAGGAAATCAAGCTCGATGTGGATCAGTCGGGTCGGGTCATCACCGTGGAAGGCATCTGCAAGCACGACGTTGGCCATCTGGCGTCCCTGATCCGGGGTGAACGTCCGCCAACCCCGTACGGAGGGGCCGGCATCCGCTACCGGGACGAATGGGTTCGCACCAAGGCCGGCAAGGCTGGCAGGGCCGCCATCTAGGTTGTTCGCCACCAAAGGACTAGACATGCAGCGACAACACAATCGACACCACGCCCGGCTGAAGCGCCATCGCCGGTTGCGCAACCGGCTGGCCGGCACGCCTACGCGGCCCCGGCTGAACGTGTTCCGCAGTTCCGCGCACATTTCGGCCCAGTTGATCGACGATGAGGCCGGCCGCACCTTGGTGGCGGCCAGTTCCAACGAACGTGTGCTGCGCGAGCAACTGGCCGGGGAGCAGCCGACGACTGCAGCGCGCAAGGTGGGCGAGGTGCTTGCCGAACGGGCTGTGGCTGCCGGGTACACCGCGGCGGTGTTCGACCGCGGCGGCTACCGCTTCCATGGCCGGGTCAAGGCCCTGGCCGACGGAAGCCGATCCGGCGGCCTTGACTTTTAGTACTTCACCCAACCTTTCGGGAGCAAGCCACGGTGCAATCCAGACAAAACGAGCGCGGGCGCGACCGGGATTCCGGCGACGAACTTGAGGACCGCGTGATCCAAATCACCCGTACGGCGAAGGTGGTCAAGGGAGGCCGGACCTTTGCCTTCCGGGCGGTGCTGGCCGTGGGCGACCGCAAGGGCAAGGTCGGCATCGGGATTGGCAAGGCGCGCGAGGTGCCGGAAGCCATCCGCAAGGCGCGGGAGCAGGCCAAGGCCGGCATGGTACCGGTGCCGATTGTCGGCACCACCATTCCCCATCCCATCGAAATGCGCCTGGGGGCGGCGCGGGTCCTGCTGCGTCCGGCCAGCCCCGGCACCGGTGTGATCGCCGGCGGCGGGGTGCGTCCGGTCATCGAGGTGGCCGGGATTTCGGACATCCTGACCAAGTCGCTGGGCTCCAACAACCGGCTGAACGTCACCCAGGCCACATTCCAGGCCTTGCAGTCACTGCAGGACCACCGCTCCGAGGCCCAAGCCCGCGGCGTGCCGGCCGAGAGCTTGGCCCCCTTTTGGACGCGGGAGCAGAATTAGATCATGAGCCAGGCCAAAGTGTTGAAGGTTACGCAGGTCAAGAGCGCCATCGGGTACCGGCAACGGCAAAAGGACACCCTCCGGGCCCTGGGACTGCGGCGGTTGCACCAAACTGTGGAAGTGGCCGACAGTCCTGCCGCCCGCGGCATGATCGCCGCGGTGTCGCACCTGGTGGAATTTGAGGAAGCGGATCGGGCCGCGGCGGGCGCCGCGCAGGAGGAGAACGCGTGAAACTGCATGAGTTGGGCGAAAGCCAGCCGACCGGTCCCGGCCGCAAGCGCGTGGGCCGGGGCACCGGATCCGGCCGGGGCAAGACCTGCGGCCGCGGCACCAAGGGGCAGGGCAGCCGTTCCGGCCGCAAGTTCCATCCGACCTTTGAGGGCGGTCAACTGCCTCTGGTCAAGCGCCTGCCGAAGCTGCGGGGCTTCAAGCGCTACGGCAAGGTGACGTACACGCCGATCAACCTCGACGAACTGGGAGCCGTGTTCCCGGAAGGAACGGAGGTTACGCTCCAGGTCCTGGCGGACATCGGCTTTACCTCGAACACCAGCGAGCCCGTGGTGGTGCTGGGCCGCGGCGAACTGCCGCACCGGCTCTCGCTGCACGCACACCGATGCAGCCGCGCCGCCCGCGAGGCCGTGTTGGCCCAAGGCGGCACGGTGACCATCGAAGCCCTGGACAGGCCCTGACGCCATGTTGACGGCTGTCCGCAGCGCGTTCACGCTGCCGGATCTGCGCACCAAGCTGCTGATTACGATCGGCATCCTGGTGATCTACAGGCTCTGCGCCCACATTCCGCTGCCGGGCGTCAATGCGGCCGCGCTGGACCAGCTGTTCACGCAGGATCCGAACATCCTGCTCAACATGCTCAACTTCTTCAGCGGCGGCGCCCTGGCCCAGATGGGCGTGATGGCACTCGGCGTCTATCCGTACATCACGTCGTCCATCATCATGCAGCTGCTGGTGCCGATGGTGCCGCAGCTGCAGGAACTGAGTCGGGAAGGCGAACGCGGCCGGGCGCAAATCAACAAGTTCACCTACTACCTGACCATCCCCCTTGCCATCGTGTATGC
>JAPPAJ010000339.1 GCA_026705565.1 Caldilineaceae bacterium
TCTGCTGGTGGGAGCCCACCTGGATGTTTCAAGGGACTGCTGGAGCAGTTCCGCATGGCTTTGAGGCAGGCAGATGATGACCCGGTCGGGCCGGAGATCGCGCAGAATGTGGGGCAGGTCCGACACGGAGCCCAGAAGGCGGAACCGGCCGATGTCGCGGGGGGGCACCTCGCCCTCCTCGTCCAGGAAGCCCAGCAGGTGCCAGCCCAGGTCCGGCTGGGCCACGATGTTGCGCATCAACATCAATCCCAGTTCGCCGGTTCCGACCAGCAGGACCTTTTCGTGGCCCAGTCCATGGCTGTACAGTAGCCGGCGCACGGCCCAGAGGCCCAACCGCAGACCGCCCAGCAATCCGGTCATCATGATGGCGGTGTAGAGGAAGACCAGCCGACTGTAGAGCTGGGGGTTGAAGAACAGGTGGCCCATGATGAGAACCAGAATCGTCAACGTCGAGGCGTTGGCAACGGTCCACGTTTCATGGAGCCAGCCCCGCACCGGCCCGTTGCGATAAACGCCGGCCAGCTGGAACGCCGCCAACTGCACCACAACCAAACTCAGGGCGGAAGGCAGATAGGCCCGGAACGTCTGGACGTGGATCGGCTCCACGTCCTTGAACCATTCAAGCTGGTAGCGGACGATGTAGGCCAGAACGAACGCCAATAGCGTCAGCGCGGCGTCCGCCGAACGAAGCAGGATTTGGCGCAGACGCGGATCGTCAGCCTGGTTGAAGGCCGCCAAGCGTGCAAGCAGGCCGGTGTCCGCAGTGCGCGACGCAGGATCGTGGAGAGACACGGAGCAGGTGAAAGCGGATTGCCGGCTGGAATCAAGCCGATCCGTCAACTTTAAGGATAACCCGTGGCGGCCATTCGGAAAGTAGCCGCAATCGGCCCGTCCCGGCACAGACCGCTTCGGCTTGGCCACAGACATCCCCATCCATATCCCAACCGCCCCATCCGACTCCCTCTGCCGGCCTCAAAAGAACGACTCGTACTGTTCCCATAACAGGGAACCAACGCGCCGCGGGCTGAACTCCGCGGCCCTTGCCCGGCCGGCCGTCCCCAAATCCGCCCCCCAGTCCGGATCCCGGTTCAACCGAGTCAAGTGCCGGTGCAGACCGTCGAAGGTCTCCACGGAAAACCAGGCGGCACGGTCCCTGGCCAGTTCCCGCAAGCTGGGAATATCGTGGCACAGAACCGGAACCCCGTAGGCCATCGCATCCAGCAGCGGGATGCCGAATCCCTCAAGCAGAGAGGGCAGGACCACAGCGCGGGCGCGGCCATACAGGTCGCGCATCGCCGACGGCGGAACCCAACCGGGAAACCAAACCCTCTCCGCCAGGTCCAGCCTGCGCACCGCGGCCGCCAGCCGCTCGGGCTCGCCGCCCCAGCCCGGCGCCCCCGCCAGCACCAGGTGCCAGTCCGCACCGGTGCGTTTCAGCCAGGCCGCAAACGCCTCAATCAGCCAACCCAGGTTCTTGCGCGGTTCCAGCGTGCCCAAATGGAGCAGGTAGTTGTCCGGCAGGGACCGTGCATAGTCCGACCTGCCCGGAGAGTCCGCGGGCGCCTCAACCTGCGACTCCGCCGGCACCGGCACCACCTCGATCCGGCTGGACGGCACCTCGAAGTAGCGACGCACGTCGGCGGCGGTGGCACGACTGATGGCCAGCACCCGCGAGGCCCTGCGCGCGCTGAGGCCGCACAGAACCTGCAGATAGCGTCGCCGCGGGCCGGGAACCGCGGCCCGCGTACGCAGAAAGGACAGGTCCATCACGGTCACCAGCGACGGTGACGGGCATGCGACCGGCAAAACATTCACCATGCCGTGGAACAGGTCGGGCCTGCGCACATGCAGGGCCAGTGGCAATGCAGTCTGTTCCCACATGATGCGCGCGATCGGCCGGTGTACGTGCCAGTGGGTGGCGCACCGTTGAAAGGGCAAGCCGGGATGTTCCGACCGATTGAGCCAGACTTGGACCTGCCAGGCCGGCGCACAGTCAGCCTGCGTCTCCGCCAAGGCGCGCAGAGTGCGCGCCACGTAGGTGCTGATGCCGGCGCCCGAGGCGTTGGGGCGACTGCTCAGCAGACCGGCGTTGAGTTCCAGCCGGGGGTGGTCAGGGCTTGGCATCCACGAGGCTCTGCTGCCAGGTTTCGACCAGACCCCGCGCCACACTTTCCATGCTGAACTGCTCCTCCACCCGCCGACGGCCGGCCTTGCCCAAGCAGCGGCACAATACCGGATCCGCCTGCAACTGCGCCAGATGGGATCGGAGGGCATCGGCGTTCCGTTCCGGATAGACGAGCCCCGCCTCTCCGGCCGTATGTTGGCTCTCGCCGCTGTCGCTGACCACCACCGGGACTTCACAGGCCATGGCTTCCGTCAGGACGCGTCCGAACTGTTCCTGCCAACCGGCAGTCGACAGGCTTGGCAGGACCAGGACGTTCAGGGAACGGTAGAACGCCGGCATGTCCCTGCTGGCCAAGCGTCCGCGGAATTCCGTCCGGCCGAGGATCCCCAGTTCCCGGGCCTGCACCCGCAACCGGGCTTCGGACTCTCCGGAACCAGCCAGTATCAAGGTCCAGTCTCCCTGCAGGCCGGCACAGGCATCCAACAGGACATCAAGGCCCTTCTCCGGCAGCAGGCCGCCGGCGTAACCCACGGTGAACCCCTGTCCGGGTGCGGCTGCCTCCGACGGACTGAACAGTGTCGTGTCCGTGCCCATCTGCGGCACGACCTTCAACCGCTCACTCGGATACCCCTTGCGGAGCAGCACCTCGCTTACCGCAGCGGTTCCGGCCAGTGCCCAAGTGCAGTAGGCAAAGCACCTGTGCTCAAACCAGCCGAAGGGAGGCGGATAGCGCTTGTACAGGTTTTGGCAACTGATGAAAACCGCCGGAACGCGGTGGCGGGAAGCCCACCGCACACCTTGGTACGCCGCCAAGTTGTAGGCTTCCTCGTCCAGGTGCAGGATGTCCGGCTGCAGTGCATCAAGGCGACTTGCCAAACCGGCGAAGTGGTAGAGATGGTAGTGCCCGTTCAAGCGGATGGGTACCACCATCTGGTGATAGCAACCCGAATCGTTGGCTTCCAACACCTGCTCGCCGCGGGAGTCGCGCCAAGAGGGCGGCGACACCACCGTCAGGTCCACACCCAGGCGCCCGATTTCCTCCGGCAGCCGCTGGTAGCTGCCGGTCACCAGGGCCTTTGAAATCATCACCGCCTTCATGGCGCGGAGCATCCGGCACCGTTGCCGCCAGCCGACATCGCTCAGATCGACGGCCCCACGGGCGCGTCCCGATCCAAGAGATTTTGTTCCTTGAGGGCCTGCCAGAATTCACCGGGAATGTCGGCGGACAAACTGGCGATGTTCCGTTCCGTCTGCTCGATGCGCTCAGCCCCCACAACCGCCGTCGCCACCCCGGGATGCGACAGCGCGAACTGCAGGGCCGCAGCCTGCAGGGACACGGCATGTTCATTGCAGACGGTTTCGATGAGCCGAACCCGTGCCAGCACGTCCGCAGGGGCGTTGCGATAGTAGTACTGCGCATCCTCCCGCGCCCCCGTCGCCAGCACCCCCGAGTTGTAGACCCCGGCCAGAATGACGCCCACACCTTCGCGGTGGCACCGATCGATGAAGCCGAGAGCATCCTGATGCAGAAGTGTGTAACGCCCGGCAAGGAGGAAACAGTCGAACCGTCCGTGTGCCATCAGTTGTTCCGCCAACTGCCAGGAATTGAGGCCGGCACCAACACCAACCCCTTTGATGATTCCGTCCCTTCGAAGACCGTCCAGCGTCCTGTACGCCTCCGTGGAGGCAATGTCCACGTGGTTGTTCGGGTCGTGAATGTGGAGCAGGTCGACGCTGTCCAACTGCAGGCGCGACAGACTCTCCTCGACGCTTTGCATGACTCCCCGATGGGTAAAGTCGAACCGGACATCCACGCCGTAGCGGTTGACCAGGCGGCCAACCTTGGTCGCGATCAGGAATTCCGGCCTCGGACGCCCGGCCAACACCCGGCCAATGTGGACCTCGGACCGGCCGGCACCGTACAGCGGGGCCGTGTCCAGAAATCGAATACCATTGTCAAGGGCGTGTTCCACGACAGCCGCGGCCTCGTTGGCATCGGTCAAGCGACCTACGGGAGCCCCGCCGAAGCCAAGCCGCGGTACGTGCAGATCAAGCGAACCCAAACGGGTGGAGGGGATGGCGACCATGGCCTAACTGCTCAAGTCGATGGGGATGCAGGTACACGGGCGTGCAATGAGCCATTGTAGGGGACTGCCGCCCGCAAGGATGGCAACCTGAACCGACCCGACGATCCCTGTTTGTCAGGAAAAGAAGCCAAGCATAGGATTCAAGCCGCGCCAACCCGCCCAAGGAAAAACTCACATGAGCGTCGTACTGTTGCACCAGAACATTCAGCACATGGATGAGGATCTGATCGCCAGGCTGGAAGCCGCGGCCCGGCCGCGGGAACTGATCGTCTCCACGGACCCCGCCGAGTACATGGATCGGATCGAGGAAGTGGAGATCATTGCCGGCCACCCGTCCGCCGAGGTCCTGTTTGCCGCCGAGAATTGCCGCTGGGTACAGATCTTCTCGGCCGGGGCCGATGCCCTGCTGATGAAACACCCCGAAGCGAGGGACATGGACTTTCAGTTGACCAACGTGTCCGGCATCCATGCCATTTCCATCACCGAGCACATTTTCTCCCTGCTGCTCACGTTGGCGCGCAACATTCATGTGTCCATCCGCGCCCAAGAGGACAGGGATTGGGTCAAGCATGAGCATGCCGACGTGCAGGAGGTGGCCGGGACCACCATGTGCCTGGCGCCGTCGTACGTCACCGGGCCG
>JAPPAJ010000012.1 GCA_026705565.1 Caldilineaceae bacterium
CCACCACCGCCGCGCCCAGCACAATGACAAGGTCCTTGATGTATACGAGTTCGGGCACGCGTCTGCACTCCTTCCTGCATCCAACAGCCACATGGATCGTGGGATGTTGCCCGGACCGTGGGACGCATCCCGCTGTGAACACCGCCGGGACGCAGTCGCCACGGACGCCATACCTGGCTGTCAACCCCGGCAAGACGAGCACCGGCGAACTGGCGCTCTTCCAGCCGACTGACCGCCGATCGCCAACAGCCTGCTTGCCGACGGACCGGACGGCTTGGCATGGCAGGCATACAAGCGCCGCCTGTACGACTGCCGCCTGATTTTCGATGTTCAACGGGCGGGGGAACTGTTCGACGCCCGCAAGTCCAATGGTACCTGTTCGTCAACCTGCCGGACGGGCGCGGGCGCCAATGTCCGGCCTATCGGGTCGGTCCCGGGTTGTCGGATTCGTTTTTCATGCCGGGTAAGCCGTTCAAACACGTGCGGAGAGGCACGGAACCCCTGTGGCTGACGAGCGCGTTGAGGCGCATGCGATCCGACATCGATGACTGCGCCTGGCGCAAAGCCCACTCCTTCACCAGGGTGTCGCACTCGCTCAAGGACCGACACCTGTCCTGCCAGGGGTTCTGCAACCCGCACCTGCCCGTCGCCGGGCCTTGCGCTGCGGCTGCCCGGCCACGGACCGCGATTGGGACACCCGTTGCCATGAGGCCCGTTGCTGTCCACATCCGGTGGAACGCAGGGAGCCGCACCTGAACTGGTTCGCCTATGTGTGGCACGCGGTGCCCGCGGACCTGCTGAACGTCACACTAGGCACCGGTGCCATCGGCGTGGCCCACAACGTGGGTCAGTGCACAGACAGCCCGATACCCCATGTCAAGTTCCAACACGAACCGCACGAATCCCTAAACCCGGACGGGAGGACCGGCGCAAGCTGGCACGGCGGCAGGAAAGGGAGCAACCGGAGACACAGGGCCGGCCACACACTGCGGAAGCTGCACTGGCGGCAGGCACGCGGGCCTCGGTGACGCACACGGCATCCCGGCGCATGGCCAATAGGGCGCAGACCGCGGGGATCGGGACTGGGACACCAAGAACCTGATACGCAGGACCAAGGGTACCGTTGAGGGCCCCGGCACGAATTCCAAGGCCGAATTCAACCGCGTCCTGCCGGCCAGCGACTGAAATGCGCTGGAGCGGAAACTGCCATACAAAACCGGTCAGGTCGTCAAGGTACCGGCCCCTCCCACGACCTGGGACAGGGACTGCCGCACGGCGAGAGGCGCGCCCGCCAGGGACCTCAACGACCTGTAAACCGGATGCGCCACTGGACAGGCTACCGCCTGTCCAGCCATGTATGCGCTCCTCCAAACCAAAAGCCTGATCACATCCCCAGAAGCCCAATCACACTGATGATTCCGGCTATGGCAACCAGCACGTAGATGATGCGTGACAGTGCATTCACGTCACCGAACTTCAGTCCACCCGCAATCAAGGCTACGAGATCGAACTTGAACAGTCCCACCAGGCCCCAGTTCAACGCTCCGACTGCTGCAAGGATGATTGCTATAGTCTGGACCATTTCCATGTCATTACCCTCCATACATGATTTCCACTACCCCTCAAACCTAACAGATTTGGCGCACTAGTTTTGTACATATCCTACAGAGAGCAGTCCATATCCTACAAGAGGTAGGGCAATCGCATTGTTCCAAGCCGTTGATCGGTATGAAGGGAGCACTGGCCCCGCATTGACACTGTTTCCATCCCGTTGCCGTGAGTCCGGACCACGAAGTTGATCGGGCGAGACGAATGCAAGCCGCCAGACAAACCGCGCACCTGCTGGTTGCGCATGTCCGGCTACGCCCCGATCGGGAAACCGCGCCTCCAGAATCCGGCTACAGTCCGCATGCTGCGTCAACGCACCACACCTGTGGGTACGGCTTGAGCAGTCGGCAGCAAAGTAAAAAATGGCTGCCACGCCGGGCAAGCCGTGCTGCGCAGTTTCAAGTCCGGGGTTTGGTGCGGCCGCAGGTCCTCAGGCGCGGGGGACGTCCGGCGGCCTGGTCGGCCATCAGGCCTGCGATGTCGGGCAGATCATGAAATTCGGCCGTGTCCAGTTCCCGGGCGCACCGCTCCGCCTCCGCATCGCTCCACACCTGCCGGATGAACTCGAGAAGGAATTGCTTCCTGCCTTGTACTACACCCCGCGCCTCGCCTTCCTTTTCCTTGTCCGCCACGTATTGACCAAATGTGTACATGACCGCCTCCGCTTCTTCAATTGAGGTGATCTTGTCCAATGCCCACGCAGTACCGGTTGGTCATCCAACAGTTACCCGAAACCTGTCTTGAACCAGGTCCCAAGGCCCCGCGCAGCGTCTCCGGCGCAATCAGGACCCGCGGGAGCAACACTTGCAGCACCGGCAGCAACTCCACCCCTGCCCACTGTTCATCAGGCTGAACCCCACCCGCAGCCTGGTGGCCTACGGAGAATGCACGGCTCGGCCCGGATAGGACGGCTCGGTCAAGGATCTGCATGGAAACCCCTTCTACATCCTGCGTGAACAGGCCACGGCGGAAACCGTGGTGAATGTACCGGACCTGCCGCGCTTCAAGGGCGGCACCGAGGCATGTTCGGCTACGACATGGTCCGGTTCATCGAACGCCTGCCGGCCAACGCCGAAGACCTCACCAAACCTGTTGGTGCTGCTGGATCGGTCGGCAGCAAAGGACGAAAGATGGCTACCATGCCGCGCAAGCCGTGCCGCAGCAGGCCAGTCGTGTAGTTCAAGTCCGGGGTTTGGTGCGGCCGTTGGTCCTCAGACGCGGAGGGCGTCCGGCGGCCTGGTCGGCCATCAGGCCTGCGATATCGGGCAAGTCATGAAGTTCGGCCGTGTCCAGTTCCCGGGCGCACCGCTCCGCCTCCGCATCACTCCACACCTGCCGGATGAACTCGAGAAGGAATTGCTTCCTGCCTTGTATTACACCCCGCGCTTCGCCCCGCGCCTCACCCCGCGCTTCACCCCGCGCTTCGCCCCGCGTCTCGCCTTCCTTTTCCTTGTCCGCCACATATTGACCGAATGTGTACATGACCGCTTCCACCTCCTCAATGTAGGTGATTTTACTCAATGCCGCACGCAGGTCCGGTTGGTCATCCAACAGTTCCCCGAAACCCGTCTTGAACCAGGCACCGAGGCCCTCGCGCAACGTCTCCGTCGACGCCAGGGCCCGCGGGATCAGCACCTGCAGCACCGGCAGAACCAGCTCCGCTGCTCCCCGCTGCTCCAGCTTCATCCCGGCTTGCACCCGCGCCAGGGCCACGACGCTGGACACCAGGTTGTCCGGAGGCAGCGGATGCTCCCCGCCCGGCAGACCCGGCACCCGATAGTCGTGGATGTCCAGCAACAAGCCCTCCCGGAATCCGTACCGGTACGAGCCGGCCACACTCTGCACCGGCACCCACCATGGGCGAAAGGACCGGAGGCCGGTGTTGACAACCAGCCCGCAGATCTCCAGCCCGCGCAGGCTGGGGCTCATCTTGAGTGCGTAATCGAACATGCGCCCGGACATCCCGCGGTCTCGCTGTGACTGGAACTCCAGGTGCAACAACTGTTCCTCGGACCCATCACCGTGCGCCAATAGCCAGACCAGGTCCCGGTGCCCCTCGGACTGGTGGGGCGGTTCGTTGGGGTCGGTCGTGACGGCCGACCCGGCCACCACCCGCACCGGCACCCATCCCTGCAATTCGGGGCACAGGCTTGTCGCCAGGAAGGCGATCAGGTCGCGGGCCACGTCCGGTTCGGCGAAGATGGACTTCAGGGTCAGGTCGTAGGAAAACGGCGGTGTTGGTTCCTGCGGCTGCGACACGGTGGCCCTCACTGGACATGGAACCCGGCTTGGCAATCGTCGAGAACAACCTGCCGTTCGATTGCCTTTCAATTCGACGAACCCATTACAGAGATCGAGTCCTTGAAGTTCCGATCATATCCCGCAGAAGTTCATAAATACAAAATTTCACTTTGATTTGGATATCTCAATCCCATCTGGTCGCTCGAGGTGATAGGCGTCACACACATCAAGTCAAGGCTGATCCCCCCAATAATGGGTGCGGGGACCAACGGTTGTGATTTCAAGTCACAACCTCGGTTGCGTGGCTCGGTTCCGGGACAATCCGTTCCGCCCCTGCATCGCCCCGCACCTTGCAAGCAGGGGACGGCCGGAACGCAACCTTCGTTCCATCCTCCGTCCGGAGCCACGCCCGCGATCGGCTGCGATCGGGAACCAAACCGTGGCTGCAAATTTCGGACATTGTTGACACCACCCGATCCGACCTGTATCCTTGGCCCAACCAAAAACGGACTGTGATCCGGGCTAGTAGCCTGCCAGTCTGCCTTCAGAGAGCTTCCGGCCGGTGGAAAGGAAGCAGGCAAGGGGCAGGTGAATGGACCGGTGAGTCGCAAGCCGAACGGAAACCCTCCCAGTAGGCAAGCCGGAGACGCCACCGTTATCAGGGCGCGGGGAATCGGACGCAAGTCCCGTTCCTGCAGAGAGGAGCGAAGGGCAGTGCCCGGATGCTCAAGTGGGGTGGCACCGCGGAATCCCCGGATTTCGTCCCCGGATGTCCCGTCGAACACGGCATCTGGGTTTTTTGTTTTCTGGAGGTGCAGCGGTGAATTTCGTTCCGGCCTTGGCCATGGTCAAGGCCCATCGGGAAGAGGCAACCCGGTATCCCGTCTATCGGGAAATCCCGGCCGACATGGACACACCGGTGTCCGTGTTCCTGAAGCTGTGCCGACGCCCCGACCAACAACTTATCCAAGGATCCCAGGCGA
>JAPPAJ010000082.1 GCA_026705565.1 Caldilineaceae bacterium
CCAAGGGCGGAGAGCAAACGCCTGCGCGGAATGATGACCGCGAAGGTCTGGGTGGGTGCGGTTCCACATTTTGACATAAATACTTCCCAGGATACACCTCCTGTGGATATGGCGAGGTCCGGGGATTGATGGCTGTCCTGTACCTCGGCCAACAATTGCTGCCAGGGTCCGGTTACTCGTCCAGCACGGCTACGGCCGCGCTGCACAAATTAGTACATGTGGGACTGGACCGAGGCACTGACCAGGCGCCGGATGTCGAAGATGGCCTCCCCGACTTCATGGCCAATCAGGTCCAAATTGCCGACGACTGCGATGCGTTCCGCCACATGATGCAGTTCACGGGCGGAGAGCAGTTCCTTGAATATGTCACAGGAATCCGCCAGACCGATCAGCATCGCGTCGCGCGGGTCGGGGATTTCATCGGAGAAGAGTACGCGCAGGATGCGCATCTTCACTTCGCGTTCAACCTTGCCGTCGATGATGGGGTAGCGGCGGGCTCGGAAGACCCACAGGAAACGGCCCTCCGACTGTTCCAGGATGCCGTGCTCCACCAGTCGGGCGAGCGCCCTTTCCCGAATGGACTGCGCATTCTGCGCGATGTGGTCCAGCCAGAAGCGGGTGTCGTGCGGGTCCCCGGCCGCGATTTCGGCCAGCGCAGGATCCAGGATGGTGTCGCCCACCGGCGTGGAGTCAACCAGAATGAGACGTTGGGGATCCGTGTCGATGCGGTTCTCAAGCGCCAGATCCATCAACACACCGCCGGCGATGGCGTAGTCCAGCACCCAACTGGGAACGTGAGCCGTGCGCCCATCATCGTGTATCAGGAGCAGGAGGATTTCCTCAACGAACCGCAACATGATTTCTGTCCTTGTCCCGTTTGGGTTTTCCAATGCCGCAGGAACGCTCGCAGGGGCCGGGGATGCCCGAATGGACCGCGGAATGCACCGGCCACCGGCCAGTCTGTCGGCCCCGTGAGTCTAGCACCGGCAAGCATGGAGGGCAGATCCTTCCGCTCGGTACCGCGACAGACCTTGTCGAATCGTCGGGCTGATTCCCGGGAAGCTGTTTCCGGATGCCTATAGTTAATTGGCCAGTGCTTTGGCGCACATCCAATGAGTTCCAGTAGGGGATGGCGACGTATGCAGGAACAAAACCCAAGCGATCTGCTTGTGCGGGGAGCGGATTTGGTCGCCACGATGGATGCGGACCGTCGGGAGATTCCGGGCGGATGGGTGTCGGCGACTGGCGGATTTGTCACCGCGGTAGGCGGACCCGGGCAGGAACCGGAGGCACGGGACGTGATTGACGCATCCGGGTGCCTGGTCACGCCCGGGCTGATCAACACCCACCATCACATGTTCCAGAACCTGACACGCGCCTTCGCTCCGGCTCTCGGTGGTGGTCTCTTCGATTGGCTAAAGGTGCTGTATCCCGTCTGGTCGCGGCTGGATGAGGAGGCTGCCCATGTCTCGGCATGGATCGGCCTGTGTGAGCTGGCATTGGGTGGTTGCACGACTACCACCGATCATCTTTACATCTTTCCACCGGGCGCAGGCGACCTGATCAGCGCCGAAATCGCGGCCGCCGCGCAACTCGGCATGCGGTTCCACCCCACCCGTGGCTCGATGAGTTTGTCGGTTAAGGACGGAGGCCTGCCGCCGGACGACCTTGTTGAGGACGAAGACGACATCCTGGTCGAATCGGAACGGTTGGTGGCCACGTTCCACGATCCGTCCCCGGGTGCCATGACCCGCGTGGCGTTGGCGCCTGGTTCGCCGTTTTCGGTAACCCCTGAGCTGATGGCGCAGACGGCTGCGATGGCGGAGCGGTTGGATGTCCGGCTGCACACCCATCTGGCGGAAGTTCCCGACGAGGATGCGTTTTGTCTTCGTACCTTTGGTTGCCGCCCGGTTGAATACCTGGAACGCGTCGGGTGGGCCGGGGATCGAACCTGGGTCGCACACTGTGTGCATCCCAACGCACGGGAGATCCGCATGCTCGGCTCCTGGGGCGTCGGTGTTGCCCATTGCCCAAGTTCCAACCAAATCCTAGGTTCGGGCCTCGCACCGGTGCGCGAATTCATCGACGCGGGCGTATCCGTGGGCCTTGGATGTGACGGCTCCGCCTCGGCGGACAGTGCTTCGCTCTGGCTCGAGACGCGCACGGCCCTGTTGCTGGCCCGGTTGCGCGGCGGGCCAGGTACCTTTGGTGCCCGGGATGCCTTGGAGCTGGCTACCCTCGGGGGTGCGGCCTGCTTGGGACGCGACGACATTGGTTCACTGGCTCCGGGCCGGGCCGCTGACTTGGCGGTGTGGTCCCTGCAGGGCGTTCCGTTCGCGGGCGCATTGTCGGATCCGGTTGAAGCTTGGCTGCGCTGCGGACCCGTGGCGGCTCGCGACACCGTGGTGGCGGGCAAGGCAGTCGTGCGGGACGGTTGCCTTACAGTGCCCGATGTCGAGGAATACTTGGCACGGCATCGCCGGATCGCGTCCGAATGGCTGGCGGCAGCCGATATCTGAGGTTGGGGGTGTTCGTCGGGGGCCAGCATGTGGCGATGGGGCGGGTTGATGAACTCCAAGCGCGGCATGATTGTTCCGTTTGAAGTTGCGTGCCGGCTATCGAGACGCGGCGTCCATCTCCAAAAGCCGCCCATGCTGAAACCGACCGCCTTTTTGTTGCTCTGTGTGATGTTGGTTGTCGGCTGTGCCGGCGTATCCGAGGAGCCGGAGACTGCCGAACCGGCTCAGCCGGTTGCTTCTGCAGGTGCCACCGAACCCGATATTCCGCATGACGGCTCTGCCGAGCAGAATCCTGGCCGCGAACCGAGACCCGACGATGCCCGTGGTGAAGCGGAAGCCGCCGCCGTCGCTGCTGCGGACTTCCTTGCCCAACTCGATGAACGGCAGCGCGCAGCAGCCGTATTGCTGTACGACAGCGATCTGATCAGGAACTGGTCCAACCTGCCGGCGGGAATCCTCGGGTTCGAACGTAACGGTGTCCGTATCGGGGATCTCGACGAGACGCAACAAGCAGCCCTGCACGACTTCCTGGCTACGGCCATGAGTCCGTACGGCTATGCAACAGTCGCCGCGGTGGTGGCGGCGGAAGGTGTGCTGGAAGAGTCTGCGCGCGCCCGGCGAGTGGGTTGGAGCGCTGGCAACTACTGGCTGGCCTTCTTCGGGGAACCATCCCCCACGAACCCTTGGCGCTGGCAGTTCGGCGGCCATCATCTGGCCATCAACATGAGCGTGCGCGACGGGCGCGTCTCGATGTCGCCGACCTTTCTTGGCATCGAACCCGCGCGGTTTTCAGATGCCGAAGGCATCCACGTCCCGTTCATGGACCGGGTGGATGCGGGGTTGGCCGTGATCAACAGCCTGGACGGGAACATCGCAGCAACGGCCTTGCTCGATGAACGCCCCAATGCCCTGCAGAGTGGCACGGGGCCGGTCGGCTTCGTGCCTTTTGGAGGCGCCTCCTTAGAATCTTTCTCGGCAGCGCAGCGACAGGCCGTACTTGACGCGGCGGCGCTGTGGGTGAACCTGATGCCGGAACACAGCGCCCGGGTGCGCCTGGAGGCGATCGAGGCGGAGTTGGAGCAGGCCTACTTCGGTTGGCATGGCCCCGCCGACGGCACGGGTTCCATCTACTATGTCATTCACGGGGACACGGTTCTCATCGAATTCTCCACCCAGGATCCACTGGGGGCTGCCGAAGGCCACATCCACTCGATCTACCGCGATCCCACCAACGAATACGGCGTCGGGTAACGGCATGAGCAGGGACACCGACACAACCCAACATGAAACTGTCCAAACCATAGATTAGAGTGTGTCAGAGTAGATGGTGCAGTAACCTGCCACCTCCACCTGCAATTGAGGATTGGTTCCCATGACCCGTTTTATCGCTGCCTATGACACTGAAATGGCTGGAACCTGCCTGGAGGCCTGTGTCCGAATTCGCGAGCTTCATGTTGAATTCGACGTGCCGGCTACATTCTTTATTGTGGGAGTCCGTCTTGAAGAGGAAGGCAAGGCCTATCGCAGGTTGTTGGGCGATGTGCCTTCCTTTGAAATCGCATCCCACACCTATTCCCATCAGATGCTGCGCGATCATCCTTTTTGTGGCCCCGCGCCCGCCAAGGAGACGCGGCTGGAAGAACTGCGGCAGGGCAAAGAGTGGGTGGAGCGGACTTTCGATCGCCCCTGTGTGGGCCTGCGGCCCGGCTGTGGGTTTGCCAATGGGCTGCGCGGGGATCCTTGGCTGATCGAATCCGTCGTGGAAACGGGTTTCCAGTATGTCAGCTCCCTCCTGTGGGGCCCCGAGACATCGCTGCCCGCGCTGCTGGAAGCACCGTTCACCTATGCTGAAGACGGGTTTCCCGAGTTGTGGGAACTGCCGGGACATGGGTGGCACGAGAATTTGCTCAAAGCCCATAACCTGACGGACAAAATGCAGCGCATACTGGCTTGGCCTCCTGCCTATCCCGAAACCATTCCGGCCCGGCCCGTGGCCACGCCCGAGGAAGAGTTCGCCATCCATCGAATGTTCATTGACCGCGCCGTGGACATGGACCTGCCCTACGTCTCGCTGATTCTGCATCCGTGGTCCTTGGCCCGGTTCGATCCCGAGATGAAGATGCTTGAACTTCTGTTCACCCATCTCCAGACGCACAACATCCCCACCACCACGTATCAAGCCGAATGGGAAGGGGCTTATATCGAATAGTTGACAGTCGAACTCTTGTGCTACAATTACTGCGAAGAAGAGGACCCGACTGTGAACCGGGCCCTCAACCGGACACAGTGGTGGGGACACCGT
>JAPPAJ010000134.1 GCA_026705565.1 Caldilineaceae bacterium
TGCGGAGGATTGCGACGAGGCCGATGCCCTGCCGCCGCCGGCCACGCCCACCCCCACCCCCTCGCCACAGTCCGCGCCCGCGCCCGCGGCCACAGCCACGCCCGTGCCGCCCACAGCCACGCCCGGCCCCACGCCCACGGCCACAGCCACGCCCGGCCCCACCGGCACGCTCTCCTTGAGCCGCAGTTCAAATCCTGGTCCGGTAACCGCGTCATGGTCCATCACCGGTACCTGCACGACCGCCACCTTGACGGCCACCCCCAGCGGTGGCTCCGGCGACACCCGCACCTTGAGCGGCACCAGCGGCGCACAAACCTTCAGTGGGATTTTATTCAATAACAACGCAGTGAGTGCTGTCCTTACTTGCGACGGAACGAATCTGGCCTCGGCCAACACCTGAGCCGGGTCCCTGGCCGCCACCGGGGGCGACTGCGAGCGTTGTAGTGGACCGGGCGGACATCGTCACGCCACGCTCGTCATGCAGGCCCCCGTTCTTGGGGTGCGGGAGACGTTGCAGCTCCAATAACACGGCCCGGCCTGACCCGGTCCCGTACCGGCTCCCCGCCCCACCACACCATGGCCATCGTGGACTGCCGCCAGGCACACAACGCCGCCGTGCCCACTACCAGCCGGGAAACCAGGGAGACGGAAGCAGTGTCGGCCACGAGGGGGCTGCTTCGATGAAACCAAGCCTCCCATCCTACCCGTGACCACCACTGCCACAATGGAAATGCGATTGCCCTGCTGTTGATGGTGGCCCTGTTTCACTTTCGTTGATGGTGGGCCGGGTGTCGGATTCTGTCAGACGGCTCCAGGCGGACGTGCTTCGAGACATCGGGCCCAGCCGCCATTCATGCCGGCGGCCGCTACAGGTGTCCACTTGCTACCGAATAGTCACTTGCAGTTCACGATAGCTCACGCACCCTTCTGCAAGGATTTTCATTCAGCCTGCACGGACGGCTCCAGGTCGGGCTCCAGGCGACAGGGCACGAGAGGGTTGGTCATGTTGTGGCAAGCCGGTGTCCGGAATGTGGGTGTCCCTCACCTGAGGTGCACGGGGATGCCGTCCGCCACGAGGAACTCCTTGGGATTTTTGGTTATTCGGTACCAGGTATGGGCCCCCTTGCCGTTCCGGCCTTGAACCAACATCAATGGAATTGAAACAGGGCCGCGAAGGGATTCGGATCGGATTCGGTCAGGAAAATGCCGTCGGATGTGCGTGTCCGTACGGATTGCCGGGGCGATCAGTTGGTCGGCTGTGCCAGGTTGAAGGCTCGGTGCAGGGCGTTGACCGCGGCGTCGGCGGCGTCCCGCACCACCACCAGGCTGATCATGTTGTCGCTGGCACCCTGTGCGATGGACACGACGTTGATTTGGGCATCACCCAAGGCCGAGAAGACCCGGGCCGCAATGCCCGGCGTATGGCGTATGGCATGGCCCACGGCGGCCACGATGACGATGTCGGGATCACCGTTGATTCGTTCGATGTAGCCGCGGTCCAACTCCATTGAGAACTCCCGGCGCAGGGCGTTGATCACCATCTCGGCCGAATCGTCCGGAACCACGAAGCAGATGCTCTGCTCACTGGAACTTTGGCTGATCATGAGTACGTTGGCGTTTACGTCCGATACGGAGCGGAAGGCCCGGGCCGCAATGCCCGGCACGCCGATCATGCCGCGCCCCTCGATCATGATCATGTTCATGTCCCGGATGGCCGAGATCGCCTTGATCCCGGCCTGCTTTGCACGGTATCCGTCCGCGATGACCCGGGTGCCGACATGATCCGGTTCGAACGTATTGAGAACCCGCAGTCCAATGCCCTTGCGGATGGCGGGCCGCACGGTCTTGGGATGGATTACGCGGGCACCGTAGTAGGCCAGTTCCGCAATCTCGGGGAACGTGATTTCGCGCAGCGAGCGCGCGTCCGGCACTACCTTGGGATCGGCGGTCTTGACTCCGCTGACATCGGTCCAGATTTGGATTTCGTCGGCATCCAGGGCCGCTCCCAGGATGGCTGCCGAATAGTCCGACCCGCCCCGGCCCAGCGTCGTGTGCAGCCCGTCAAACGTGGATCCGATAAAGCCACTGGTGACCACCGCCCTGCCCTGCGCCAGCAGGGGCGTCAACTGTGTTTGGCAGCGTGATTCGGTTTCGCTGACCAAGGGTTCCGCCGCGCCAAAGTTGTCGTCGGTCACAATGAGGGAATGGGCGTTGGCGTGCACCGCCGAAATGCCGGCGGACTTCAGCACCTCGGTCAGCAGCGGCGCCATCACCTGTTCACCTGTGCTGCAGATCCAGTCGTTGCCGCGGGGCGTCAGTTCGCCCAGTACGGCGATGCTGTCCAGGACCCGCCGCAACTGGCGGATGGTTTCCTCCAGATCCTCGGCGAGGCGCCAGCGCGCGTCGGCATCGTCGACGAGTGCCTCCGTCACCTCCGCATGCTTGGTGCGCAGCAGATTGCAGGTGGCTTCGGTCCGGTCGTGGCCACCGTTGGCTGCAGCTTGGGCCGCGTCGGACAGCAAGTCCGTCACGCCGCTCATGGCGCTGGTGACTACCACCACGCCCGGGCGCGTCTGCTGGGCGTCCAGTTCCCTACGGACGATGGTGGCTACCTGTTGCAGGGCCTCCACACTGCCGACGGATGTGCCGCCGAACTTCATCACAATCATTTTTGAAGTCTCCGCAGAGGGGAACGCGCGAGTCGGATGCTCGCCTAACGGGTGTGTGGCGCCTGCAGCACGAAGACACCGGTGGTGGCTCGCCACTTGGCCGTCGAGGGATTTTTCACTGGTCGCGTTCCGGCCAGGTAAATCGAGTCAAGCACCTGGATCCGTTCAATCAGGCAGAACTCCAGGAAGTCGGCGATGGTAACCGCCTGCCAGCGTCGGGCTCCGTGCCAAGGCTCCGGAAGAATGGGGGCTTCCGGCATGCGGCCCTTCAATACCAGGTCAAGCCGGGCTCGCCAATGGCCCCAGTTGGGCAGGCTGACAACTACCTGTCGACCCACCCGCATCATCTCCTGCAGGACTCGGACCGGCCGATTGAGGTAGTGCAGGGTCTGGCTCAGGATCACGTAGTCCACGGACTGGTCCGGATAGTCCTCCAGGCCGTCATTGAGGTTGCCCTGGACCACGGTCAGGCCCTTGCCAACACAGTCCATCACGGCCTCCTCGTGCAGTTCGATGCCGGTTCCCCGGACGGACTTGGCCTCAATCAGGTAGGCCAGCAATTCGCCCGTGCCGCAGCCAAGATCGAGCACTCGGCTTCCCTCGGTCACCAGTTCGGCGATGGCCGTCAGGTCGGGCCGGGCCCGTACGTCGTGCATGCGGAGGGTGGTTCAGGCCTGGCCCGCGGCCAACCCGTTGAGGTAGTTGGTCAGGATTCGGGTCATCCTGTCCGGCTCCAGGAGGAAGGCGTCATGACCCCAGACACTGTCGATGTCAACATAGGTGACGGTGATGCCCAAGGCGTTCAGGGCCCGCACCAGGTCGCGGCTCTGGTGGCTGGGGTAAAGCCAATCGCTGGTGAAGCTCAGCACCAGGAATTTGACATCGACCGCTTGGCGGAAGGCGTCTGCTAGCCGGCCCGTGGCCTGGGTCAGATCGAAGTCGTCCATGGCCTTGGTGACATAAAGATAGGCGTTGGCGTCAAAACGTTCCGGAAACTTCTGGCCGTTGTACAGGAGATAGCTTTCCACCTGGAACTCCGGTTTCAGGAAGTCGCGCCCGGTGCGGCCGGAACCGACATCCCGATTCAGCCGGTCACCGAACTGCTTTTCGTGCATCGACTGTTCGGACAGATAGGTGATGTGGCCCACCATACGTGCCACGGCCAAGCCGGCATCCGGCTTGTCGGTCCGGTCGTAGTAGTCGCCTCCGTGCCAGTACGGATCGCGCGTTATCGCCTCGCGGCCGACGGCGTCGAAGGCAATCTGCATCGGGCTGTGGCGCGCCGTGGTGGCAATCGGCATGGCGCTCACCAGGCGGTCGGGATGGTGGGAGGCCCACTGCAGGACCTGCATGCCACCCATGGAACCGCCGGCCACGCTGAGCAGCTTCGCGATGCCCAGGTGATCGATCAGGCGGACCTGTGCCTCCACCATGTCGGCAATGGTCACGATGGGGAAGTCAAGGGCCCAGTGCCGGCCCGTGGCGGGATTGATCTCGGCCGGTCCGGAGGAACCGGAGCAACTGCCCAGGACGTTACTGCAAATCACGAAGAAGCGGTTGGTATCAAAGGCTTTGCCGGGACCGATGCAGTCGTCCCACCAGGGCCGCGATGTGGGACGGTCGGGCATGCGCCCGGCCGCATGCTGGTTGCCGCTCAGCGCGTGGCAAATCAGGATCGCGTTGCTGCTGTCCGCATTCAATTCGCCGTAGGTTTGGTAGGCCAAGACGACCTCGGGCAACTCCTTGCCACAGGCGAATCGGAAGGGACCGAACCTCAGGAACTGGTCCACGGCTTGGATCTCACCCTGGTATCTGCCGTTGAGCACGACAGCAGGTGGCGACTGGGCTACGGTTGCTGGCATCAAAAAAACCCCCTGTCGGAAGGGGGATGAAGAGGGTCCCGGACGGACCGCGCTCTCATCTCCCAGAACGAATTCTGTCGGAATTAGCACCCTGCCCGGCGGTGGCGGACGGGTTGCCGAAGCTTCACAGGGCCGATTCCCTCCACTTCTCTGGATGAGGCAACTGTTCAGTTGTGACCGGGATTATGGACGGGTAGCCATCCCGTGTCAAATCCAGTACCGTTTCGGGGCACAGTTTCAATCTCGTTGATATTGGTTGCGGACCTGGGGCAGGGACGAGGGGC
>JAPPAJ010000115.1 GCA_026705565.1 Caldilineaceae bacterium
CATGCTGGACCGCCGACTCCAGTTGTAGAGCCGGTCGACCGTGGTCACCAGGACGTTGTTGTTCAGTCCCTCGGGCACGGAAACCGAAGGGTGCAGATAGGATTCAACCTGATCTGTCTTCAGGTCCGGGAAGTTGGGTGGAGCAAGACTCATGCGCGCACAAAAAACAGGCCGAAATGGCACCGGACAGCAAGGGGAGAGCGGATTTTACCGCAGCCGGAGTCAGCATACAACAACAGCCCCCCGGCGAATGCGCGCGGCCCCCAATCGCCGGCCGCAGCTCCCCGGCTTCCCGGCCGATTAGGACGCTCCATGGCCTACTCCCTCAACGATCCCTACCGCCTGTACCGCTACGTGCTGCGCGCCAATGCCCTGCTGTGCGGTCTGGGCCTGGGCCTGCTCCTCCTGGGACAACCGCACTGGGCGACAGACCTGCTGGGCTGGCCCATGCCCCGGCAGTCCCTGTGGCCGGTGCGGCTGGGCGGCGCCGGCTTGGCCGGCATGGGCCTGCTGTTCCTGGACCTGGCCACCCAACCGGTAATCCGGGGGCGGTCCTCCCTGGTCGTGATTGCCTGCAACGCGCTGCTGGCCGGCGTGGTCCTGACCGCCTATCTCACGGGGGACCTGGTACCAACGGCACCCGTCGGCATCGGCGTGTTGCTGATCCTGTTCCTGAGCCAGCTTGTCTGCGTGGTGCTGCCCGTAACCTATCTCGGAGAGAACCTGAAGCCCTGAGCCCGGTGGCGCTTCAGTCTTCGTGGCACTCAGTAGATACAGGCTTTAGACCATGCCCCACTCTTGTTCACGGGTCGTTGAGCACCCCCAACGGGATCGACTCTCGCCGTGCAGCTTCCCCTGTGCCGCGGGATGGTCGGCAGCGGTTGTTGCGTCCGCTCTTGATCCGACAGGACAGTAGACCAAAGCCTGCATCTACTCACTGCCGTCTTCGTCCACAAACTCGGCCACCGGGTTCTCGGTCCGGCCGTAGCCGTGCCAGATGCGGTAGCCCAGCATGGCCCGCAGATGCTCGTCGGCATTCGCCAGAACCTCGGCCGCGGTCCCCACGAAGTAGTTTTCCTGGGGGCGGTACTGCGGACCGCAGAAGGTGGTCAGCACGGTCAGGCGATCATTGTCGGTGGTGTTGGCCCCGGTGCCGTGCCAGATGCGGCCGTCGATCACCAGCACCGTGCCGGCCTTGCCCGCTACGGACACGGTCTCCGTTTCGGGGTGGTCCGCCGGCGGCTGGTAACCGAACAGGTGGCTGCCCGGCACCACGCGCGTGCTGCCGGTCTCCTTGCTGAAGTCCCGCAGGTACCACAACACGTTGACACAGGCGCACGGCGCAATCAGGGCCGGTTCGGCCGCGGGCGGCACCGGCGCGGCGTCCCGCCGGATGGAGCCCACCGGCATGGGGTTGACGTCGGCCTCGACGGGGGCCGGCATCCACCACTGATCCGTGTGCAGGGGCATCGGCACTCCGCCCCTGCGTGCGATGTTGGCACCGTGGCTGGACAGTTGGAAGCATTCCCCCAGCAGGGCGCGCACCAGGTGCAGGACGGGTTCCTTGGACAGGAGAGCGACAAGGCACCGCCCCTTGTTGACGACCATCCAGACCCGCTGGTTGATCCCGCCGGCCTCGGCCCGGAACTTGTCGCGCGCCGTCAGGCCGTCCACCTCCTTGAAGTCCCCCCATTGCTGGCGGGGACCGCCGTCCTGGAACGCCTCGCCCGCAGACAGTTCGCGGGCCGCCACGGACTGCAGGGTTTCCGCCAGCATTCCGGTTTCCTGCGAACTCAGCACCCCCTCCAGCAGCGTGAAGCCGTGCACGTGAAGGTCCGTCAGGGCCTGTTCGGGATCCGTTGTGGCTGCGGGCAGGACTCCGGTCTCTGTCTGGATCATGATTGTGTCGACTCCTTCGGTCGTTTGACCACCGCCCGCGCGGGCGGAAGGATGGCTTCAGTCAGGCCTGGCGCGCTGTCAGCCCGTGGATTAGCAACCGCACCGAACCTCCCTGCCCGGCCGACCCGCCTCACCGGCGGTGGCGTAGCCGTCGCGTTTCCACCAGTCGAGGCCGCCGATCAACTCGCGCACATCAAAGCCCAGCTTCATCAGTTTGAGAGCCGTCTTGGTCGACGCATTGCAGCCGATTCCGTCGCAGTAGCACACGCAAGTACTGTCCGAGGGCAGGGCCGCGACCGTTTCGGCGCAGATTTCCCTGTGGGGAAGGCTCACCGACCCCGGGATGTGCTCCGTCGCGAACGCCTCGCGCGAACGACCGTCGACGACGACCACCGCCTCGCCGCCCTGCAGTGCCTCAAAGAGATCCCACGAATCGGTTTCGTGGGACAGTTTGTTCTGGTAGTGGGCCAACTGCGCCTGTCGAGCTTCGTCCATGCCGGTCCTTTGATTCCTGATCGTCTGCCGGCCGAGCCCGGCTGCCGAAATTCTAACGCTTGCGGTAGGGCCGGTCCTGCCCCGACACGCTGTCCACGCGGTGGAAAATCCGCCGCAGCCGCTCTGCGGTTGCGGCCGGCAGGGCGGGTCGGCGCAGACAGGCCGCATTGGCCTCCAAGTGCTCCATCCGGCCGGTTCCGGACAGAACCACGTCGATTCCCGGTTCCCAGCGGCAGAAACGGTAGGCCGCTTCGGTCAAGGTTGCGGCATCGCCCTGCCGCAGGACGAAGTCCAGGGGCCGGTCGCCATCGACCTCGGCGGCATCCACTTCGCCCGCTGCGATCAGGTCGCGGACGATGCGCGCCAGCACGGCCGGATTGCTGAAGGCATTGCGCACGGCGAACATGCAGGTCACGCCGATTCCGTGCTCCAGGCAGAGCGGCAGCAGGTCCCGGCGCGCACTCTGGTTCAGGATGTTGAAACCCACCATGAGCACATCCACCAGTTCGGGCGCGGTCCTCAGCACATCCACCAGGACCTGGTGGGACGGATCCGTGTTGAAGTGTTCCGAAATGGCCGCGGCCCTGATCAGGCCCTGTTCCTTAAGCCGCTGGAGCCCAGGCAGAATCACATCGAGGGCGTGATGTGCATGTTCGGCATACAGGCCATGGACGTAGTAGATGTCCAGATAATCCAGGCCGGTGGCCTCGAGCGAGGCGTGGACGGCCCGTTCGTAGTCCGCCCACGGCACGGGGACCATGTCCTTGTGACAAGAAACCTTGGAGGCGATCAGCAGATCGCTGCGCGGCATACCGCATTCCCGCACCGCCATCCCAACGATGGCTTCCGTGCCGTAGCCGGAAGCGGTGTCGATGTGATTGACCCCGAGTTCCAGCGCGTGCTCCACGATGGCCGCGGACTCCTCCGGTGTGGCCCCGTAGCTCTGGCCAATGCGACTGTGTCCGCCACAACCGAGTCCCATGACGCTGCTGGGGAGCTTGAGATTGCCCAGGGAGGTTCGGTCCATCTATGGGTGCCTTCGCATGCGAGCGGGGAAGTGAGAACGGACCCACAGCGTGCCGACCGGGCAAACCAATTCCCTGCCGCTCGGATCCGTCCGCAGCGGCATTATACGCCTGCTCCGGGCGATTTACCGACGGGGCCGCTCCCGGTTTATGCCGTCGGAGTTGCCAGGTGGTTTCCGGCAATCCCGTAGAATCGAAGGCGCGGCGAACCCTCCTCTGCCATCGCCGGCACCACCGTGGCCGGTTTCGCCGCGGCGTCATTGAACACCCTCACCCACCGTGACCGCACATCCCCCTTCCGCGTCTCCGGCGCGGGATGAATTCCAAACCGGGCAGATCGCGACCATCACCGGGGGACACACGGTTCACGACGCCTTCAGTGCGTTCTTTCCTCCCCTGTTGCCGCACATTCAAACCCAACTGGGCCTGTCCTACAGCCAGATTGGACATGTCAACGCGATCATGCAGATTCCGTTTCTGCTCACACTGGTCCTAGGCTGGCTCGCAGATCGTTTCAGCATCCGCTACTTCGTCATTTTCACGCCCGGCATCACCGCCACGATGGTCGTGTGCCTGGGCATCCTGCCCAGCTATCCCCTGCTGCTGGCCGCCACCCTGCTGTTGGGCCTGAGCGTCGCCGCGTTCCATGCACCGGCACCGGCCATGATCTCCAACGTGTCGGGACGCAGGGTGGGCCTGGGCATGAGTCTCTTCATGGGGACGGGGGAACTGGGACGCACGATAGGACCGTTGGTCGCGGCGGTGGGCGTCGCGTGGATTGGTGTCCAAGGCCTTTGGCAACTGTGCGGCGTCGGCTGGCTGACCACCGCCGTGCTGTACTGGCGTCTGCACATGGTGGGCGCCAAGTCCCAGCAAAGGGCCACACCCCACTCCCTGAAGGTGTTCGTGGCCCAGGCCGCACCCATGATGGCTTTGTTGACACTGATGGTGGTGGGCCGCACGTTCCTGCAAACGGCGTTCACCACCTACCTGCCCCTCTACATACGGGATGTGCGCGGCCTGACCACCTTCACCGAGGGCGCGGTCACCCTCTCCATTCTCGAAGGCGCTGGCGTACTCGGCGCCCTGCTGGCCGGCTACCTGGCCGACCATGTGCCGCGCCGCGCCATCCTGCTGACGGCCTTCTGCTGCTCCACGCCCCTGGCGTGGATCTTTACCCAAGTCTCGACGGAATACATCTACTGGATGCTGCCGGCGGTGGGGTTTTTCTCGCTGTCCACCACGCCCGTCATCTTCACCATTGTGCTGACCCGTTTCCCGTCACGCGGTTCCCGTCCGGGTCGTGGCAGACCAGGAGCCGCTCGACGAAGCGCCG
>JAPPAJ010000031.1 GCA_026705565.1 Caldilineaceae bacterium
CTCGCTGGACCTGTCCGGCAACCAGTTGACGGCGGAACAGGCAGCCCGGGGACCCCGTCGGCCGATCCGACTGGACCTGAGCGGCAACCAGCTGGCAGAGATACCCCCCGTCTTATCGCGGAAACGCTTGAAGGTCCTGGACCTGAGCCACAACCAACTGACCGACTTCCACATGGTCCGGGGCCAAGTATCGAACCTGACCCACCTGGACCTGAGCCACAACCGGCTGACCGACCTGTCCCCGGACCTGGTTCAACTGGAGCACCTGACCCACCTGGACCTGAGCCACAACCAGTTCTCAGAGATTCCTGCGGTGCTGTCCCAACTGCGCCCCCTGCTGTCCCTGGACCTGCGCGGCAATCCCCTGCCCTCCTGCCCGTTGCCCCTGCCTTGGCAGATTGATCGGTACATCTTTCCGCCGGATGAAGACTATCTCGACTACCACCAATGGCGCCTGAGCTCGCCGACCGGTACAGAGCATCCCGACCTGTCCTTCCTGGATCTGTGCCCTGCGGTCCCGGATACAAGTCGCCCGGCCTCGGCCGCAAATGGCACTCCGGCCTTCAGGATGGAGAGGGCTCAGAGTGTCCTTGCTGGTGGCAGAGCCCACCCGGACAATGAAATCCTGCCTCTTATGTATTTCGGAGATATCGGGGTCAATGCCTTTATCGACGCAGACGCAGATTCGCTTTCCACTTTTGGCCTGGATGGAGATACCACGGCGTATAAGGTCACCCGTCGCTTTCTGCAGAACGGGGTATTGCCGCCACCAACCGCCATTCGTGCTGAGGAATTTGTCAATGCCTTTGATGGAGGCTACAGGGCTTCGGCCAAGGGTCCGTCCCTGCATCTGGACGCAGCTCCGGCCCCGTTTGCCCCCGAAGGCTTTGTGCTGCTGCGCGTGGGCGTCGCTGTCCCCAAATATCCAGAGGAACGCGAGCCCGTATCCCTGATCCTTACTGTGGATGTAGGTCGTTCCATGGCTGACCACCACGGCTTGGAAACCGCCCAGCGCACTATACAGGGCCTGCTGGATCGGACGACGCCGGCAGACCGGGTGGCCCTGGTCGCGTATGGCCGGGAAGCGCACATCATGACTCCTCTGCAGTTCTCCGAAGACGCACCTGCGCTGCGCCAGGCAGTCCGGAAGCTGACGGTTACTTCCGGTGTTCCCGATACCGCCGCAGGTTTGCGCCTGGGCTATGACATGGCTGTGGAAGAGACGAAGCGGGGCTTCGACGTGCGCCTGGTTCTGTTCACGGACGGTATCGTCGATGCGGGAGCAACAGACCCCGAAGAAATCCTGGCTCTGGGCGACCAGGTGGCCCAGAGCCAGGCGACACTGACGACGGTGGGGGTGGGGGCCTCAAGTCGCCACGGCGACAGCATGATGGAAAGCCTGGCCCAACGGGGCAATGGCACCCATCACTACCTTGCGAATCCGGAAGCCGCGGACGCGTTTCTGGCCGGGCCTGTTCAGACCGTGTTTCACAGGACGGCGCTCGGGGCCCGCATCCAGGTCGAATTCAATCCAGAGACGGTGCGGAAGTACCGGTTGCTTGGCTATGAGAACCCGGCCAGGTCAGACCATTCCTTCCGGACTGATCCCCAGGCCCTGGATGCGAAAGGGTTCCGATCCGACGTGACGGCCCTCTACCGATTATGGCCCCGGGGGGAGGCCCCCCAGGGCCCCATTGCCACCGCGCGTCTGGGTTACCGGGATCCACAATCAGGGGACGTGGTAACACAGGAAGCGACGATTGTCTGGAGCCAGGTGCAACCCGCCAATCGGTACTTTCAGCGGCAGGCGGCCGTGGCGCAATGGGCGGAATTGTTGGGCCAATCGTTCTTTGCCCAATGCAGCAGCCTGGAAGCGGTCCTGGCGTACCTGCCGCCGGCCTGGGATGAACGCGGACAGGAATTGGAAACCCTGATTCGGAATACCCAACCGCTTTTCCAACCATTCTGTGAGCCGTGACAGCCATCTGACCGTGGACTATGGTCTGGCAATGGCACCGCACGGCCCCCTGTGTGGCTAGGCATCGGAGCGGCACCAGGACCGAAAACGTCGAATCCGACGCCCAGCCGGCCTGTGCCGTTGGCCCCTGCGGATCCGGTGTGACCGCCCCAAACCCCCATCCCGCAAACGGCCGTTTGTTGCGCGCCGTCGCCTGCGCGCACTCGCAGGGCACCGCCCCTCGGCGATGTCTGCGCAAAAACCCATGTCAACAAACTATGTATCGCACAGGTGGCCACGTGACGTTTGTGTTACATTGGGGGCATGAAGATCGGCTACGCACGCGTCTCCACCCACGAACAGACCCTCGATCTGCAAATCGACCGGCTGCGGACCGCCGGCTGCGCGCCGGAACACATCCACGCCGACACCACCGCGGGCCACAGCTGCGGGATTGAACGCCCGGGCCTGGCCGCGGCCCTCGCCTTCGCCCGCCCGGGCGACCAGCTGGTGGTGTGGCGCCTGGACCGCCTGGGCCGCAGCCTGCGCGACCTGATCGAGCAGGTGGCCAACCTCGAACGCCACGGCATCGAACTGGTGTCGCTGCAGGAGAGCCTCGACACCGCCACGCCGGCCGGCCGCGCCCTGTTCCAGATCTGCGGCGTGTTCGCCGAGTTCGAGCGCAACCTGATCTCGGAGCGCACGAAGGCCGGCCTGGCGGCCGCCCGGGCGCGGGGCCGCAAGGGCGGGCGCAAGCCCAAGCTGACGCCGGAGCAGCTCGACCGGGCGGCCGCATTGATGCGCGAGCGGCGGCTAACAGTGCGCGAGATCGCACACCTGTCCGGCGTAACGCCCAACACGCTCTACCGCTACCTCACGCCCGAGGGCGAAATCCGCAAGGAGCCGCGCCCGTGACGATTGGCCTGACGACGTAAAATCGCAGCGGGAGGTTGTCCGCCATGTCGGAAGTCCAGACCCTGACCCACGAAGAACGCGATCCGTCCGCAGCTGTGACCGCGCGGAATGCGCCGCAGCATTGGAGCTTGGTGCCGTCGGCCTGGCCAGGAGTGCAGACTGTCGTACCCTATTTGGACCGTACGTGGCGCACACAGGCGCGCCTGCAGGTACTGTCCGCATGGCGCGAACACCTACAACGGCTTTCGCACTACGACCCTGAATTCCACTACGACCCCGGACACGAGTACGAGGCGGACTGGACCACGGATGCGGACTACCGGGAGGACGGCGTTCGCCTCTACCGATACAGCGACGAAGGGGTGCTCGTCATGCCTCACGGCAGCTTCCACAGTTGGCTTGTCCACCTGATGGTGCGCACGCTGTGCCTGGTGCTGGGGCACAGGGTGTGCCGCGAACCGGACCTGCACTATCCGGATGGGGTGAGCGAAGACTTGGAGCAATTAACCGCAAGCGGGGAACCGCGCACGCGGAGAGCCCCCGACGTGGCGGTGATGCCGGAGACCTGGACCCTCCGCGAAGCGCGGGAGCGCACCGTTGCGGAACGCATCATTCGCCTGGACAGGGGAGACCCCGCCCCCGAACTCGTGATCGAAGTCCTGTCCCGCACCAATGACGGCAAGGACCTCCACGACAATAGGGAATTGTACGCCGCCCTGGGCATTGCCGAGTACATCGTTGTCGACTCGGGCGAGTTCAGCGAAGCGCCGTGCATGTGGCTGTTCCGCCTGGACGACCGGGAACCCGCCTACCGCATGGTGGAGCGGGGGACAACCCTCACCGCCTGCGGCACGGACATGCGCATCATCGACGCCCCGGTGGACGGCGATGTACCCGTGTTCCAGTGCCGGGACGCAAACGGCCACTGGCTGGACCACGAAGGCCACATTGTTCAAAAAGAGCTCCAAAAGGAACTCCCAAAAGAGCGCATGTCCACGGTGTTGGGCATGCTCGAACTGATGCTCCCGCAGGATCTGCGCGATGAAGTGGTGGCTGGCCTGCGCGCGCACTGGGAGCAAACCGGACTGCCCGAAAATGCCGAGGCAATCGCGATCGCCATTGCCCGCGAACCCGAAGCCTGGCGCACCCGGCTTGTCGACCCACAGGAACGCGAATCCGATGCGGACCGCTCGCCGCCCCTGCGCGATACGCCGTCACCGCGGGAATGGTAGGAACCACGAACTCCATGCGCGCCCCGGAGGAATCCACGGAACAGAGAGTGTTGGCGGAGCGCATCTGGTCGTTCATGCAGGCCCCGCCTCCGGAAGAACACATCGGCCGCCTGGTGCCGCTGCCGCAACGACCATCCCAAACCCATCCGGTGGCAATGGACCACGGACGACGCCCGCATCCAACTGCGACAACTGTACCCGACACGACAGCCTAACCCAGCTTGGGCATTATGTAGTGCAACGAAACTTGATAGCGTTGGGCATGGGAACGGCGGACGGCTGCTTTGCGGACCCGGCGGTAGCCCACGATGGCTCATGGATGTCCCCTGTTCGGCATCAGTCCCACAACTTTGAACCTGCTTGTTACAGTGCCCGCGTGTCCCGTTGCACGGCGCCAAGCCAACAGGGGGGGTGCCGTGACCGTTGCTCCGCCCACGCCTGCCGCGTCTGAAGTTGATGTCCGAACGGGGTACTGCCACCCCGTTCCCGACAGTCCGCCCACCTTGGGCTGGGCAAACTGGATCCACACGCCCCCCGGCCGCGGGGAAACGGATCCCGACACGGCGTGTGCGTCTCGGGACGTGCGCCTCCAGATCCGCTTGGCCTTCCCCTCCGTGTGGCGCGTCCACCTGGAGG